>JAFWRA010000092.1 GCA_017508895.1 Bacteroidales bacterium | reverse complement strand
TATGCTTTGATTGGCGCTTTGGCCAAGGACAACACATCGGAAACCTTTGAATACTTGGACACCGTTTCCCAAGGCACCTATTATTACAAGGTGAACGACTACAATGTCTTCCCCACAGGCTCATGCCAAAGCGATTTTGCTAATCAGTACGGCGAATGTGCGATAATAGGTAGCATAGCAGCCGAGGCCGAATGGAGCCAAGGCACTGATGGTGTGGAGTTGCATTGGGGAGAAGACCTTTTCAAAGCGCATTGCCAGTATGAAAATGGGGAATTCATCGAGGCGGTGGGCTATGAGGGGAACCTTTCTTGGGGCTTTAAAGCATCGGGGGCAGACATGTTGGGATCTTTCGTAAAAAGCGTATCGCTTTACAGCGTTGCCGATGGGGAATACGACATTTTAATCTATTCTGGCTACAATTCGCCCACTACGATTGTTTGGCAACAGACCGTGCAACTCACTGGCGTAAACCAATGGCACACTGTGAACTTTGAACACCCATACCAGATTATGACTTGGCCAATCTGGATCATCATACACCAACAAGGCATTGAAAATCCAGCCGCCTACGCGCACGATGACGGTTCATCGGACGATGGGCGTTGGGTTTGTCTCAATGGCTATTGGTACAAGCCTGAAATGAATGGCTCATTCATGGTCAGGGCCGAGATTGACAACCAATTGGACGGTGAAGAATTGCTGCAATTGGAAGAGCCCGCGATGGGCAATCTGCACTACAATCTGTATCGCTCGCACGACAATGGTAGTTACGAGAAAATCGCCCAATTCCCCTACCCGGGCTATTGGAGCCATGTGCGTTATTTTGACCTGATTGACGAAACAGAATATTCCTGCTACAACTACAAAGTCACCATAACATTCCGCGATGAATATGGCCACCTTTGCGAGTCGCAACCTGCACCCAATGCCGAAGACCCATCCATCGACTGGGCAGAGGTTTGCGATACATGGAGCATTAGTGAAATTGATGAAAATAAGAATCTTATATTATATCCCAATCCCACTACAGGAAAGGTAACAGTAGTTGGAGTCGAGGCTTCAGAAGTGATGGTGTACAATGCGCTTGGTCAGTTGGTGAAGACCGTGCGAGGGATGAATGAGGTTGATTTGGGTGGATTGGTGGATGGGTTTTATTTGCTGCGGATCACGGATGCGGAAGGGAGAAACCATACGGCGCGGGTAGTGGTGAAAGAATAGGGGTTTCTTTTCAAATCGAGCAAAAGGCTGACTGCGTGAGCGGTCGGCCTTTTTGCGTGTATGTCGCAATTTTTTCCTATTTTTGCAGGTCATTAATGACCTATCACATAGCAAAATGTCAGAAACACCCCAAAATACAAAGCCGAAGAAGCCTAAACTTCGTAACGTTTCGCTGAAGAAACTGAATCGCAGATATGACTTCTTGATGAGACATGATGAATCCAAAAAAGAAATACTAGGTTTCAAATTGAATTTGTTGAATCTGGTGCTGGTCATCATCGGCATCGCCCTGCTGCTCATCATCATCACGACTTTTATCATCGCCTTCACACCTTTGCGCGAATACATTCCAGGCTACACGGACACCAACCTCAACCGTGAGGTCTATCTGCTTAGCCTTCGTGCCGACTCGCTCGAAAAGGAGATGCAGAAAAAGGATGTCTATTTCGACAACATCAAGAAAATCGTGGAAGGCTACGATTTCGCCGCCGATAGCGCATTGGCCTCGTTGAGTATCTATGAGCCACTGCCGAAGGGTGTTACCGATACCATCACACTGAAGAAATCTGTGCAAGACAGCATCTTGCGCGCTGAATATGAAGCTCAAAACCAGTATAACCTTTTCGGTGACGACTATCTGCCTCCAGCCAAGCCGAGTTCTTTGGTTAAGAACTTCTTTGTTCCGCTCAACGGTACGATTTTAAATGCCTTTAATGCTGAAAAAGGACATTTGGGTGTTGACATTTCTTCCGATAGGGATCAGGTTATCAATGCCACTTTAGAAGGTACCGTGGTGTTTTCAACCTGGAGCATCAACAACGGTTATTGTATCGGTATTCAGCATCCCGATGGCTATTTCTCTGTGTATAAGCATAATGCAACCTTATTGAAAAAGGAAGGTGACTATGTGAAAGCAGGTGAGGCCATTGCCATCTTGGGCAAGTCGGGTGAATCCGAAGAGTACGAACATCTCCATTTTGAACTATGGCATAACGGCATTGCTGTCAACCCTGCCGATTATATGACCATTAATCAGTCTGTCGAAAACTAAAAAATTGTATCTTTGCACACTTTTTACCCCACAAATAAAAACGAAAAATGACTATATTAATAAAGGTATTACAGTTTTTCCTCTCTCTTTCCATTTTGATTTTCGTCCATGAATTGGGCCATTTCCTTGCCGCAAAAGCTTTTAAAACTCGTGTCGAGAAATTCTACCTCTTCTTCGATTGGGGTTTTTCGCTTTTCCGTTGCAAGAAGGTAAACGGACAGTGGCGCTTCAAGTTCTTCTCGAAGAATGTGCCTGAAAAATATACCGTTAGCGAATATACAGACCCTGCGGGGAAAAAACAGAAGAACTATGAACCTATTGACCTCAGCACACTGCCTGAGGATGACTGGCGTCGCAGCGACAGCACGGAATACGGTATCGGTTGGTTCCCTTTGGGTGGCTACAACAAGATCGCAGGTATGGTTGACGAGTCGATGGACAAGTCGCAGATGCAGCAGCCTCCACAACCTTGGGAGTTCCGCTCAAAGCCTGCCTGGCAGCGTTTCATCATCATGGTGGCTGGTGTGTTCATGAATGTGGTGCTGGCTGTTGTCATCTATATCGGTTTGTTGGCCAAGGAAGGTGAGCAGTATCTGCCTACTGCCGAAGTCAACAAATATGGTATTTCAGTTGATAGTTTGGGCTACGAGTTGGGCTTCCGTGATGGTGACAAGATTTTGGCTGTTGATGGCGAATACATCGAGAAGTTCCAGGATGTTCCGATGCAGATCATCCTCGACAAGGCCAAGACCGTCGAAGTGGAGCGTAATGGCAAAGACACCCTCATTAATCTTCCCGAGGATGCCGTGACCAAATTGTTGGGTTCGCAAGATGCGGCATTTATCTCTTATCGCATCCCATTTGTCGTGGCCGATGTGATGGAAAACTCGGCAGCACAAATCGGAGGCTTGAAGAGTGGCGATGTCATCATCGGCATTAATGACATTGAAACGCTTTATTATCAAGATTTTGTAAAAAATATCAAATGTTTTAAGAATCAAGATGTTACTGTCGTTGTCCTGCGTGATGCTGACACGTTGTCAATCCCTATGCATCTCTCCGAGGAAGGTGTGATAGGCGCGTATTGCCAGACTTATCTGACCGATTATTATGACTTGGAGACCAAGGAATACACCTTCTTCCAGGCCATCCCTGCAGGTTTCAAGAAGACTTTTTCTGAGTTGAATGATTATTGGAAACAGGTCAAACTCATCTTCACCCCCAAGACTAAAGCTTATGAGAGCGTGGGTGGCTTCATCTCCATTGGCAAGATATTCCCCGACCAGTGGATTTGGAGCATCTTCTGGCGCATGACGGCCTTCCTCTCCATCGCACTTGCAGTGATGAACATTTTGCCCATCCCGGCATTGGATGGTGGTCATATTCTCTTCCTACTCTTTGAGATAATAACGCGTCGCAAGCCGTCCGACAAGTTCATGGAAGTGGCTGAAACGGTGGGTCTAGTCCTGGTGCTGGGATTGGTTATCTTGGCCAATGGCAATGATATCATCAGATTGTTTAAGTAAAAAATATTACACTGAAATTCAAATGTTTAGATATTTTGCTTGAAAATTAATTTGTTCGGATAAATACTATTTTCGTAAATTCGCGGTTTCAATCACAATAGTGTTTCTGGATTTGAAGACGAAAATCAATCATATAACCCTCCTTTTCGCTCTGTTGTTGATCTTCCTCGGTGAAGCCAAAGCTCAACAGGCACCTATCTTCACTAACTACGCGAATTCTTACGCTTACGCAAATGCGGGTTTTGCTGGCATGAGCGAAGGTGTTAATGTGCTGGGACTTTATCGTATGCAATGGGCGGGTTTTACGGATATGGACGGTAACGAAGTTGCTCCCACCACTTTCCTTTTGACAGGCGACATGCCCTTCCGCAAACTGCACGGTGGCCTCGAGTTTTCCATCATGCAGGACAAGTTGGGTTTCGAGAACAATGTCAATGTGGGTTTGGGCTACTCCTTCCATCTCGATTTGGGCGGTTCAACTCTTGGTATAGGCTTGGCCGGAACGCTTCTCAACCGTACCGTCGATTTCTCGCAATTACATCCCAATGAGGAAGGCGACCCTTTGCTGCAAGGATTGGGTGAGGAGAGCGATATGCTTTTCGACTTTAATGTAGGCTTGTTTTGGCAGATTCCCGAATCGTTCTATGTGGGCTTTTCGGTCGTCAATGTGCTTGAGAGCATGACCAAGGCGCTTGGCGATAACTCAGAGACCAGCGCCAGCTTCACTACCGACCGTACATTCTATGCTGTTGCTGGCTATCCCTTCCAGTTTGAGGACATTCCTTATCTGGCCTTTGTCCCGTCAGTGAGCGTGATGACCGATATAGCATCTATGCAGTTCAATGCCAGTGCGCGTGTCATTTATAACAATGTGTTCTCTTTGGGTGTCAACTATCGTTTTCAAGAGTCTGTTGGCCTGATGGCGGGTGTCACCATCAAAGATTTTACTGTTTGTTATTCATACGATATTAATACGATGGGCTTGGGTTTGCCAGGCTCACATGAGATAGGACTGAGTTATTGCTTCAAGTTGGACCTCGACCGGACGCCTCGCGACTATCGTAGTGTCCGTTATTTGTAAGGTTTTTGAGTATTGTCTAGGATGGATATTTGATGATTTAGAAGGTAAAAAAGGAAAAAAGTGAGAAAAATTAATGGATGGAAAATAATATTTTCTAATTTTGGCGGTTTTTAGAAAGTAACGCTGTACCTATTAGTCGGCAAAATGAGAACAAGAGAATAAAAGAAATAAAATAGTAATTATATCATTGTCAAGAAGATGAAAAGACTACTGTTCGTGTTTTCCGTGGCGCTGCTGCTCACAGCCTGCGGCAATTCAAACCAAGGCGAGCTGGTTGGAGTGAGAAAGTCAAACAAGACCTTTAATCAGCCTGATCCTTACGGGATGGTGTTTGTCCCGCAAGGCAGTTTTACAATGGGTGCAGGTGGTGAAGACATTACCTCATCCTATCTTAATGAGCCCAAAACGGTGTCAGTATCCGCCTTTTTCATGGATGAGACTGAAATCACCAACAACGAGTACCGCCAATTTGTCTATTGGGTCAGAGACTCCATCGCAAGAAGAATACTTGCAGACAACTTCCCCGACAAATACGCCATAACTGAGAGCAAATCGGGTGAGGTGTACGACCCACCGAGGATTAATTGGAAAGAAAAAATCGATTGGAACAGCAAAGAACAGGATGTCCGCGAAGCTCTCGAACCGATGTATCTTCCTGAGCATGAGAGATATTTCCGTAGAAAGGAAATCGATACCAGAAAGTTGTATTATTCCTATTATTGGTTTGACATGGTGGCCGCAGCCAAAAAGGATTTCGCCGACGACAAGTTGGTTGAAAACGATTATTCCTTGGGTGAGGCCGACGCTGGTATTAATGTGGACCGCAAGGGCGCTTGGTCGAATCGTAAGCAAGGCTATAGCGACCGTTCGGTTTATGCCCGTGCCGAAGTTATCAACGTCTATCCCGATACGCTCTGCTGGATTCACGACTACAGCTATTCATTCAATGACCCGATGACTGAGAAGTATTTCTGGCATCCGGCCTACGACAACTATCCGGTGGTTGGTGTCACATGGCAACAGGCACGTGCCTTCTGCGTATGGCGCACAGAGTTGCTCAATGCCTACCTTCGCACCAAGAAGGATGCCGACCTTTCTGAGTTCCGTCTGCCCACCGAGGCCGAATGGGAATGGGCAGCCCGTGGCGGCAAGATGTTGAACCCCTATCCGTGGGGCGGTCCTAACGCCAGCAACGCCAAGGGATGTTTCATGGCCAACTTCAAGCCTAGAAGAGGCAACTACCTCGCCGACGGTGGTCTGCGTACCCTCGTGGTGGGCTGCTATCCTCCCAATGGTTGGGGCCTTTACGACATGGCCGGTAATGTGGCTGAATGGACCAACACGGCCTATGACCCCAATTCGTATAACTTCACTTGGGACATGAATCCAAACTACACCTATAACGCAAAGGCTGATGACCCGCCGGTCATGAAACGTAAAGTCGTTCGCGGTGGTTCATGGAAGGACGTGTCCTACTACATGCAAGTCACTACCCGTGATTATCAGTATCAGGATACCGCCAACTGCTACACTGGCTTCCGTTGCATCCAGCCATACTTAGGCCGTAACAAGGGTGACAACCCGAGAATGTCAAGGGTTTATAGATAATCAAGAAATCAACAATTAAAAATAACAGAATAACAATCTTTTAAAATTACAATTGTCATGGCAAAAAAAGAACTTAGCAAATTCCAACAATTTCTCGTGTCGAGAAAGTTCAAGACTTTTATGGGTTACCTCTATGGTTGGGGTGCATCTGTGGTTATGATTGGTGCATACTTCAAACTGACCCACATTCCTGGTGCTGACTTCATGTTGGCCTTGGGTTTGGGTATTGAAGCTTTAATCTTCTTTATGTCGGCTTTCGAGCCTCAACATGTGGATTATGCTTGGGATAACGTTTTCGTCGAGTTGGAAGAAGACTGGGACGGTGTTCAGAGAACACAATTTGCCACCAGTGGTGCCACGGGCAAAGCTCAACCTACAAGTGCGGAAGACGCAATGCTCAGCAAGATGTTTGAAAAGATGAATGTCAGTGAAGAAACTTTCAATAAGATTGGTAAGGGTCTCGACAAACTGGCTGCCAATGCAGGTCAAATGGCTGACATAAGCAACGCTATGGCTGCCACAACCAATTATGCTAACGCTATGGATCGTGCTACGAAGTCCATCTCTGAATTCTCCAACGCATACATCCAAACCAATCAGAAACTCTCTGACTCTTTGGGTAAGCTCGACTTCAGCGCCCTTGATGCCAATACCATCAAGAAGGTAGCCAACAGCATGCAGTCACTCAACTCAATCTATGAGCTTCAGCTGCAAGGTGCTGAGCAGACTTCAGCTGCCAGCAAGAAGTTGACCGAAACTATGAACAAGTACATGGATAACCTCACCGCTTCATCACAGAATGCTGGCCAACTCAACCAACAGTTGACCCAGTTGTCACAGCGCTTGACCGCTTTGAACAACGTCTATGGTGGAATGTTGTCAGCAATGAACATCAAGGCATAATTCTACTCGAACCTGATTGTTTAATATAAAAAAGGAGTAAGATTATGTCAGGCGCAAAAGAAACCCCAAGACAGAAAATGATCGGTATGATGTACCTGGTCTACACTGCCTTGTTAGCCATGAACGTCTCGAAGGACATCTTGGATGCCTTCGATACGGTGAACAACGGTGTACAAACCACCAACATCACCCTTTCGAATCAGATTACCCAGAAATACGCTGCTTTCGAGGAGCAATATGGCCTTGATCAGGAAAAAGTCGGTCCTTATTGGGAACAGGCTCAAGCCCTGAGAGAAGAAGCCACCGACCTCATCAACTACGTCGAGGCCCTTAAGTGGGACTTGGTGAAGAAGATTGAATGTGACAAGGCTGAGACTCCTGCCGAGGCTGTTTCGATGGCTCTTGAAAGAGGTCTGCTGAAAAATACTGACACCTTGAGGAACGGCCGTAGAATCTACGACATCAATACCTCGAAGGTGAAGTCAAGAGACAACTACAACCGTCCTACCGAATATATGATGGGTAACCCAGAAGGTCCAGGTAATGGAGGTAAAGCTTACGAGTTGTCAGAGAAAATCAGACACTTCCGTGGCCAAGTGGTGAGAGCCATGGGTCCCGAACACATCCATGAAATTGGCCTTATTACGGACAGTATCTATGGCACCAAACAATATGTTATGGACCAAGGCTATGCTGAAAGCAGCCTGAAGAAACTCCCTCTTCAAGGAGAGTATTATGGAGCTAAGATCAGTTACTATCCTGGTATGACCGACCCGGTGCAGGACAGCTGGGAGTACAACAACTTCCATCACACTGTGTTGGTTGCTGACGTGACCCTTTTGAACAAGATCATCTCTGAAGCCCAAACCGCTGAATTGAACGCCGTCAGCCAATTGATGACGAATATCCACGCCAGCGACTTCACCTTTGATGAGATTGGTGCACGTGTGTTTGCTGAGAGTGGCTACCTCCTCTCCGGTCAGACCTACAAGGCTCAGGCTATGGTGACCGCTTGGAAGAACTCCCAACTGACCGCCCGCGTCAAACTTGATGGCGGTGCTGAAAAGGAATATACCAGCAATGCACAAGGCGTGATTCCGTTGGAATGGAATGTTGGCGTTGGTACGCACAACTACACTGGTGTCATCGACATGCTTGATCCTTCGACCAACCAGATTGAGGAATTCCCCTTCCAGGGTTCATTCACTGTGGCTCCTCCTGCGGTCAGCGTTTCAGCTGTCAAGATGAACGTGGTGTATCGTGGTATCGACAACCCGATTGCTGTCGGTGGCGGTGTCGGTGGTGAAATCAGTGCCACTGCCAGCAGTGGTTCACTGACCAGAACAGGCAACGGTACCTATAACCTTCGTCCTGGTGAGGCCAATGAGGTGACCATTAATGTCAGTTCTGCTGGTTCCAGCCTCGGTAGCATGAAGTTCCGTGTGAAAGACCTTCCGAAGCCTACGGCTCTTATTCGTAATGTGGTCAACGGCTTGGTGTCGAAGAGCGCTCTGCTTGCTGCCAACCGCGTGGAAGCTGAAATGAAAGACTTCGACTTTGACGGTGTCCATTACGATGTAGTTGGTTACACCTTCCGTTACAGGACTAAGAGTGGTACCACTAAGGAAGCAAAGGCCAACAGTGGAGCCTTCACCGATGAGATGAAGAACGCCATCAACGGCTCCAATGTCGGCGATACGTTCCTCTTCACCGCTATCCAAGTGCGTGGTAACGACGGTAAAGTCAAGACCCTTGAAACGCCTATTGGTGTTGAAATCAAGTAATGAACTATTAAAACTTTTATAAGATGAAAAAGACACTTGTTTCCATGTTGACCCTTGCGGTGCTTTTCGGTAGCCTGTGCTTGAATGCTCAGACAACTGACATCAAGCCGCCGAAGAATAGCATCCTCTCTGGTCAGCAGCAAATCATGAACGAAAAGACCCCTTCGCCGCTTCCGATTATTGACGAATCCAATGTCATGTGGAAGAAGACGGTGATTAGGGAAATCGACTTCCGTCAGAAGATCAATCAAGTGTTCTACTATCCAATCAATCCGACTGAGGACTGGAGAAACTTTATCACAGTCATTTACGACGGCATCCAGAGTGGCGAAATCACTCCATATCGTGTCGAAAACAACATTGATGACATGGTGACGCCGTTGACCTTGGCTGACTTTGAAAAGGAAAACGTTAAAATTGGCGATCCTCCAGTCATCTGGAAGGATGGTGAAGAAGTCCCTAACGAGATTGTTTTCAAAGACCGTATGATTAATGTGACTCGTCTGAGAATCAAGGAAGATTGGTATTTCGACAAGAAATTGTCGCAGTTCCTCGTTCGCATCATTGCTTTGGGTCCCATCGTTGTTGACGATGACGGTGGCCTCTCGCAAGTGTGCTGGATTCCTTACGAAGATTCAAGAGCTGTGTTGGCTAGAGCCATCGCCTTCAACCGTAACAACTCGGCTCAACGCCGCACCTATGATGAGGTGTTGCAGAAGCGTATCTTCGACAGTTACATCATCAAGGAAGAAAATGTGTACGACCGCTACATCAACTCCTATGCTTTCAACATTGACGCTCTCTATGAATCGGAGCGCATTAAGAACGAAATGTTCGACTTCGAGCAGAGCCTCTGGGAGTATTGATGGTTTGCTAATGACAATGAAAAGGACATCCGCGAGGGTGTCCTTTTTTTGTTTGGTTTCGGCAGCTGCCGAAACCAAACAAAAAAAGCAGCAGGAACATCTGCTGCTTTTTCGTCGGAGTGGCCCGACTCGAACGGGCGACCGCTTGCACCCCATGCAAGAATGCTAGCCAACTGCACCACACCCCGATTGCGTTTGCGGCTGCAAAGATACGAATGTTTTTTGATTTGTTGTTCACTTTCCGAAAAAAAAGTTACTTTTGCACAAAATAACGCTAAACTCTAATCCCTAAACTCTAAACTTTAGAATATGGAACATGTTGAATGTCTTATTATTGGCTCAGGTCCTGCGGGTTATACTGCAGCCATTTACACTTGCCGCGCCGATGTAAAAACTGTTGTTTACGAAGGTATGCAACCCGGCGGCCAGCTGACTCAAACCACCGAAATCGAGAATTTCCCAGGCTATCCGAAAGGTATTAATGGTCCAGACATGATGGAAGACATCCGTCAGCAGGCCCTGCGCTTTGGTGCTGAGATTCGCGAGGGCGAAGTTACTGGCATTGATGTCAGCCAACGCCCTTTCAAGGTGACGACGGAATACGATGGCGAACTTTTGGCTGATACCATCATCGTTTCTACGGGTGCAGCGGCTCGTTATCTGGGCCTGCCCACCGAGGAGGAATTCAAAGGTGGCGGCGTGTCGGCTTGTGCCACTTGCGATGGTTTCTTCTATAAAGGTAAGGATGTAGCAGTCGTAGGCGGTGGTGACACAGCTTGCGAGGATGCCACCTATCTGGCCAAACTATGCAATAAGGTTTATCTCATTGTCCGTCGCGATGTGTTGCGCGCCTCCAAGGCCATGCAACACCGTGTGCTCAACACGCCCAACATCGAGGTTTTGTGGAAGCACCAGACTAAGGAACTCTTCGGTGAGCAACAAGGCTTCATTAAGAAACTAAAAGGCGCAGTGTTGTATCATTCCGACACCAAGGAAGAACGCACCATTTATGTGGATGGCTTCTTTGAGGCCATCGGTCATACACCTAACACGGAACCGTTTAAGGGCATCCTTGATATGGATGGTGACGGCTATATCATCACCAAGCCAAAGTCGACGGCCACCAACGTGGAGGGTATCTTCGCTTGCGGTGACTGCCAGGATCGCATCTATCGTCAAGCTATTGTGGCTGCAGGCACGGGTGCTATGGCGGGTATTGAGGTGGAAAGGTTCTTGGCTGAGCATAAATGATTCTTCAAACTGAAATAAAAATTCAACCTTTGGAGCAGACTATCGCCTACGGCGACGGTCTGCTCTTCCTAGGTTCCTGCTTCGCCGATGAGGTGGGTGGTATTTGCCGTGGCTTGGGCTTTGATGCTATGGTGAATCCCTTTGGTGTGCTCTACAATCCGGCCAGCATAGCCCAGTCGGTGGAACGGTTGAATAGCGGAAAGCCATTTAGCCATGAGGACGTGATTGCAGTAGGTGAGGGTCAATACTGCACTTTCAGCCATAATACAGCCTTTTGGAATAATTCTGAGGTTGCTTTGTTGGAGCAGGTCAATCAAAGCCTTGCCGATGCTCATACGCATTTCTTGGACTCCAAGTGGGTTGTCATCAGTTTGGGCACTTCATGGGTGTTTCAAGATAAGGAAACACAAAAGGTGGTTTCGAATTGTCACAAGTTGCCTGCTGCTCGTTTTGAGCGGCTTTGCCTGTCTATGGAACAATCTGTCCAATTCCTTTCCGAAATGGTCCATCAGCATCTCGATAAGCAGTTCATTTTTACTGTCTCGCCGTTGCGGCATTTGAAAGATGGTCTACATGAGAACCAGTTGAGCAAAGCTGCATTGTTGTTGGCCATCGAACAGGTGTGCAAGCAAATTGAAAACGTCCATTATTACCCCGCCTATGAAATCCTCTTGGACGAATTGCGCGACTACCGCTTCTACAAGGAAGACATGGTGCATCCTACCGAACAGGCGTTACATTACATCTGGGAACGCTTTGCCGACTTTGCAATTGACTTGAAGGAAAAACCAGCTATGAAAGCAGCCGCTGAATTGCAACAGATGCTCCACCATAGGCCTTTGTCTCTCGGAAGTGAGGCATACAAGAAGTTTGAGTTGCAAAAAGAGAAGAAAGCCAACCAGTTGAAACGGGATTTTCCGAGAGTTAGGATTAATAATTTAGGCCAATAAGGGTTTAATTCCCAAATTATTCGTACTTTTGCCGCCCATTCCGCGACGGAATGGATTTTTTTATCACTAATACATAATTATAAATGACTGACAACGAAAGATCTGGCAAGCGTCCGCGCACCAGAAAACCAGCTGAAGAAGAATTCCAGCAGAGGAGGTCCTTCAAATTTTATCACCGCGATGGTGACGAGGAAGGACACGAAGAGAGAAGAGAATTTGGCGACAAGCCGGGAGGTGAGCGTCGATTTGATGACAACCGTGGCGACCGCAGGTTCGGCGACCGTAAATTTGGTGACCGTCCTCGCCGCCGCTTCGACGACGAACACGGTGAAGGCCGTCGTGATGACCGTCCGCGCCGTAGATTCGACGATGACGAGCGTCCACGCCGTCGTTTTGATGACGACAAGCCGCGTGAACGCCGTTTCCACGACGACGACCGTCCGCGTCGCAGATTTGATGACGATGAAAGACCCCGTCGCCGTTTTGATGATGACAAACCTCGTGGTGAGCGTCGTTACGACGACCGTCCACATCGCCGCTTTGATGATGACGACCGTCCGCATCGTTTTGATGACGACAAGCGTCCACGCCGTCGTTTTGATGATGACAAGCCGCGTGAACGCCGTTTCCACGACGACGACCGTCCACGTCGCAGATTTGACGATGACCGTCCAAGACGTCGTTTCGACGATGATGACCGTCCACGTCGTAGATTTGATGATGACCGCCCTCGTGGTGGCGATCGCCGCTTTGACGACCGTCCACGTCGCCATTTTGAAGATGATGAAGAACCACGTCGTGGTCGCAAGGGCTATGTCCGCGAAAAGGACCCGCTGTATGACCGCCCGAAAGCCACTGGCGAAATCCGCTTGAACAAATACTTGGCTGACTGTGGTATCTGCTCGCGCCGCGAAGCCGACGACCTTATCAAGGCAGGCTGCGTGGAAGTGAACGGTGAAGTCATTACCACTATGGGGTATAAAGTGAAAACCGAAGACAAGGTGGTTTATGGGGGACAGACCCTCAACCGCGAGAAACTTCGTTATATACTGCTGAACAAGCCTAAAGGTTACATCACCACATCCGATGATCCGTATGAGCGTGACACCGTGATGGAACTTGTTAAGAATGCTTGTCCGGAACGCGTTTATCCTGTAGGTCGACTCGACAAGCAAACTACTGGCCTGCTTCTATTCACCAACGATGGCGATTTGGCCAAGAAACTGACTCATCCGAGCAGTGAAGTCCCGAAACTCTATCACGTCATCCTTGACAAACCTTTGACCAAGAACGACATGCTGCGTATTTCCGAAGGCATTGAGTTGGATGATGGCCCTATCGCTGCCGACAATATCGCATACGATCAGGATGACGACAGCAAGAAGAGCATCGGTATCGAACTTCATTCTGGCCGCAATCGCATTGTACGCCGTATCTTCGAACATCTTGGTTACGAAGTGACCAAGCTCGACCGTGTCATGTTTGCTGGTCTTGACAAGTACAAACTTCCCCGTGGCGAGTGGCGTTTCCTCACCGACCTCGAGGTTGTGAACCTGAAGAAGATTTGAATTTGAACGAAATAACACGACAATTCATCAGAGAAAACCTGAATGCCGATGTGCCGACGCTCGCCTTGAAAAAGGCGCCCGTCGGCATTGACGTTTCATTGGCTCTGAGGCAGATAGCCGCCCGACAATTGTTGCAAAAAAAAGTTCCAGAATGGGCTGAAAACGAAGATTTGCTTTTTCCTGCACACCTTTCCATCGAACAATGCTCGTCGGAGCCTAGTGCAACATATAAAGCAAGCTTGTTGCAAGGGCAATCTTTTGTAGACTTGACAGGCGGCTTGGGCATCGACACCTATTATCTGTCTCAACACTTCCTTCAAACCGACTATGTGGAAAGACAGGATGAGCTTTGCAATTTGGCAAAGCATAATTTTTCTGTCCTAAACACTAACATTAAGGTGTTTAATGAAACCGCTGAGGAGTATCTGAAGCATTGTGAACCCAAAGACTGCATTTTCATCGACCCAGCGCGAAGAGACGAACATGGACGAAAGACTGTCTCCATCGCCGATTGCACGCCCAATGTGGTTGCATTGCAGGGTTTGCTTTTGGAAAAAGCAGAGCATGTGATGGTTAAACTATCGCCTATGCTTGACATCAGCATGGCCTTGGAGGAGTTGAATCATGTGAAAGAGGTGCATGTGGTGGCTGTCGCCAATGAATGCAAGGAGCTGGATTTCGTTTTGGAACGCGATTATCATGGCGAGGTACATTTCACTTGTGTCAATCTGTTGACTCCTCAACCCGAAGTGCGTTTTACACTTGATGAAGAAAGAAACTGTCAGTGCCAGATTGCCAGTGGTGTCTCAAAATACCTCTATGAGCCTAATCCCGCCCTCATGAAAGCAGGTTGTTTCAAGTTGTTGACCAAAAGATACAATGTATTTAAATTGCATAAAAACAGCAATTTATACACATCTGAGCAATTGCTTTCGGATTTTCCTGGACGTATTTTCGAGGTAGAAGATTGGGCTAGCTATAATAAAAAGGTAAAACAAACATTGTTGCACGATGTGAAAAAGGCTAGTATTGCAGTACGCAATTTTCCCATTACTGTTGCCGAGTTGAGAAAGGCCTTGAAAATCAGCGATGGTGATGCAATATTCCTTTTCGCCACTACTTTGAAAGGGGAAGAGAAGGTCATCATTCGCACAAAAAAAACCGCCTTTTGAGAAGCGGTTTCTTTTGGATTAAAAAATTCGATTAATTATCTCCTGTCGGGGATGCCAAACTTGTTCCACCAAGTTTGGTCATACTTTGATTTGATGGCTTTTTTTACGGTTTGCGTCCTCTTTTTCAGGATGTCCAATGCGTTGTGGGCTTCATCGCTCTTTTTGCGGAGTTCTTCGTTAAGCTTGTCGATTTCAGCAGAAATGGATTCCAGACGTTTGCAGTCTTCCTCCATCTTCTGCATCACGCTTTCTTCTACACCAGCGTCGCGTCCGAGACGTTGGTTACGTTTTACTCCAGAAATGATGAGCTTTGACTTTTCAAGTTGGTCTTTAAAAATTTGGTACATAATCTGTTGTAATTTATGCTAATGTTGGTTGTTCGTTTTCAAAATCGAACGCAAAGATATGAAAATATTTCAATAGTTATTCATAAATAGTTGAAAATAAGATTATTACATTTTTAATCCACTGATTTTCAAAGGAATTTGCCGATTATTATTATTTTTTTGAATCGGGTGATGAGGCATTACGTCTTTTGTTTTCTTTGTATAGATGTGGATCAGGTTTGGTTTTTGCATTTTGGAACAGGCCATACTAAAGTGACATTTGTGTCGGTTATTAAGGAAAAAACTCGTATTTTTGCAACCCAAAATCTATTTGTGCATGTATGCTCTGTTTAAGAAAGAAATAAGCAATTTTCTCAGCTCACTTATAGGCATCATGGTGATTGTGGTGTTTCTCCTCATCACGGGCTTGTTCCTATGGGTGTTCCAAAGCGATTTCAATGTGTTGAATTCTGTCTATGCCAGTTTAGACAGCCTTTTCATCCTTGCCCCATGGGTGTTCCTCTTTTTGGTACCTGCCGTCACTATGCGCAGTTTCGCGGAAGAGAACCGTACAGGAACCATTGAGATGCTGGTCACTAAGCCCTTGTCGGATTGGCAGATCATTTGGGCAAAGTTTTTGGCGGGTGTGGCCTTGGTGTTGTTAGCCTTGATACCGACATTTATTTATTATTACTCTGTTTTTCAACTTGGTCTACCGAAAGGTAACCTTGATAGTGGAGGTATCTGGGGCTCTTATATTGGCCTCTTCCTGCTTAGTGCGAGTTTCGTGAGCATCGGCGTGTTTTGTAGCTCGCTGACCAACAACCAAATCTTGGCCTTTATCATTTCGGTCTTCCTTTGCGGATTCCTTTTGATAGGCTTTGAGTTTATTTACTCGCTTTCGTTGTTTGGTCGGGTCGATTTGTTCATCCAACAGTTGGGCATGAATGCGCATTATAGCTCTTTGAGTCGTGGTGTCATCGACACGCGTGATGTGTTGTATTTTCTGAGTGTAATTGCGCTGTTTCTCAGTGCAACGAAATTGGTTTTGGCAAGCCGCAAATGGTAAGGAGGATGGAGATGGAAAACAAGCGTAAAAGTCTAAAAAAGAATCAAATTGTCGCTTTTTTGGTGACGGTGGTGATTGTGGTGCTGGTCAATGTTATTGGCTCATATGTGTTCACCCGTTTCGACTTGACGAGTGAAAAACGCTATACTTTGTCGCCTACAACTAAAGAAATCCTCAACGACCTCAATGACTATGTCTATTTCAAGGTGTATCTTGAAGGCGACTTCCCCGCTGGTTTCAAGAAACTGCGTCGTGAGACCAAGGAGATGTTAGATGAGTTTCGAGCATATTCAAAATTCATTGATTACGAGTTTATTAATCCTTCGGAGAGCGCAGATGCTGCCGAGCGTAACGAGACTTATAAACAGCTCTATCAGGCGGGATTGAATCCTACAGACGTGGTGGTGAAAAACCGCGATGGTTCCTCCAAGCAGATGGTGATTTGGCCAGGGGCATTGGTGAGTTACCGAAACAATACCGAGATAGCCATCGACTTGCTTGAAAACCAAATCGGCCAGTCATCGGAGCAGGCCTTGAATGCCTCCATGCAAAATCTTGAGTTTCGCCTTATCGATGCAGTGAAAAAGGTAATCCGCCTGCAAAAGCCCAACATCGCCTTCATCGAAGGCCATGGGGAGTTGAGTGAGCAGGAAGTTTATGACATAGCCCAAACCTTGGCCCAAAACTATAATGTGGTTCGTCTGGAAATTGACGGCAAGATTGATGCCTTGATGCACCGCACTCAAGATGAGGAGAGCGAAGTGAAGGCTTTTCCGTCGTATGATGCCATCATCATTGCCAAACCCACACAGCCTTTCGACGAGCGCGATAAGTTCCTCATCGACCAGTATATCATGCACGGAGGCAAAGTGTTGTGGATGGTTGAGCCTGTTTATGCCACTATGGACAGCCTGCAAAGTCAGGAGTCGACCATCGGCCTTGAGCAAGACCTCAACCTTGACGACATGCTGTTCAAATATGGCGTGCGCCTTAATCGTGATCTGCTTTTGGATTTGACTTGCGCCTCATTGCCTATTCGCACGGGTCAGGTGGCCGGTCAGGCTCAACTGGAGTTCTTCCGTTGGTATTACTTCCCCTTGCTGCAAGCCGCCTCGGAGCATCCAATGGTGCGTAATATGAATGCCATCAAGGCGGACTTTGTTAGCTCGATGGTTGCTACCACCTCAGCTAACGATATCGAACAAGTCCCGTTGTTGAAGACCTCTGACTACACAAAGGTGTCGGGTACGCCAGTTTTCATCACCCTAGCCATGTTGCGTCAGGCTCCCGACAAGCGTATGTTTTCCTCAAAAGGCAAGAATGTGGCCTATCTGTTGAAGGGTAGTTTTCCTTCACTCTATGCCAACCGCATCCCTCAGGAAATCGCTGAGGACAATGGAACCAACTTCATGGAAGAGAGTGTTCCCACAGCCATGATTGTGGTGGCCGACGGAGACATCATCCGCAACCAAATCGACATCAAAACCCGCAAGCCTTTGCCTTTGGGCTTCGACCAATATACGCAAAACACTTATGCCAACAAGGAATTCATCGAAAATGCCATCGGTTATCTCGTTGAAGGCGAAGGCATGATTGACATCCGCTCACGCGAGTTGAAGGTGCGCCTTTTGGATGACACAAAGATTAATCGTGAAAGAACCAAATGGCAGGTTGTCAATACTTTGTTGCCTATTGCAGTGATTATCGCTTTGGGTTTTGTCATGGCTTTTATCAGAAAGAAAAAATACAGTAAAAAGTAATCCATCATGAAGAAAAATAATAGAATTACAATCATTATTGCTGCATTGTTAGTCGTTGTTGCAGGCATTCTGATATGGAACAACCGTTACCTTTCCACCATTCAAGGAGAGTCGTCCGACTTCCAGGTGTGGGACACGGCCTCAGTGACAAAGATTTATTTGGCTGACCGCAGGGATCAGGAGTCGCTGTTGGAGCGTCAAGAGCAGGGTTGGACTCTCAACGGCGCTTATAAGGCCCATTCCAAGCAGGTGCAAAATCTTCTGACCACTTTATATAAGATTCGCGTCAAGATGCCCGTTTCGGTGGCCAGTCACGACAACATCGTGAAACAGTTGGCTTCCCAAAGCACCAAGGTGGAGGTCTACCAGAGGATGCCTCGTATCAATTTGTTCGATAAAATCAAACTGTTCTATCACGAGAAGCGCACGAAAGTGTTTTATGTGGGGGATGCCACCATGGATAGCAGCGGCACTTTTATGTTGAAAGAAGGCGCCGACAAGGCTTATATTGTTTACATCCCCAGTTTCCGTGGCTTCATTTCCACTCGTTTCACTGCTAACCCAGACGATTGGCGCGACCATACCGTTTTCCACGAGAACATGGCTGATATCCAGTCGGTCGAAATCGAATTTAATGAAGACCCTGAGGGCAGTTTCCGCATCGACAATATGGGAAAACATCAGTACAAACTGACTCGTTTATGTGATAACAAAGACTTGCCTTATGATACACTCAAGGTTATTAATTTAATGTCCTCATTTAGTGATCTTCGTTTTGAGGCGCTGTTTACCAATACAATGGAGCAGGAACGTATCGATTCCATTACAAGCTCTCCTTATGTACATTATCTCGTCGTGACCGATAAGGATGGCAATAAACAGGATATGAAGACCTTCAAGAAACTGGTGTTGAACGGTGTGACAGATATGGGCGGCGAATATGGTGATGTGGACCACGACCGTATGTACGCCCTCATCGAAGGCGGTAAGGATTTCGTTTTGATTCAAAACTATGTCTTTGACAAGGTGTTGCACGATGTGCGCTACTTTGAGGCAGGTAATCCCATACGCTTTGAAATGGGAACAATAGAGGTTTTTGAGTAACTCTATTTCTTTTTAAGCAATCCCACCATCTTGAAACTCACATCTGTAAAGATGAGCGGGGCATAGCCGTTGCGTTCGATTTGGCGCATGGCCTCCTCGAAGAGCTCGGCAATGTGAGCCAGATTGGCTGGGTTGACAAAAGGTGCAAACTTCGAGTTGAACAACTTCTCATCTTCAGGCAACATGACGATTTGCGCAAGGTTGTTGTTGAACAACAGCGAATTGCGGATAATGCGCAAGCCGTATTCCAGCAGTTCCTTTTGCTTTTCACGGCCTATTGTTTTGATGTTGTTCGAGAAGTCAATCAGCTCAGAATAAGCGGCACGGAAGCAAAGCCGCATCCACTGCTGGAAGGTAGTGAAGAAATATTTGTGTTCTTCCGAATCCTGAACCGAATGGCAGGCTGTAATCCAGTTACCTTCCGAAATCATGGCGGCATCGTGAGCTTGGTTGGGTTGTGCATTTAGGCGCTCAATGAGGGCTTTTTCCACCGCTTTGGTTTCGATGGCAGGTATTTTCACCAAAGCCGTGCGCGATTTGATGGTGGCCAGTAGCTCTTCTTGGTCTTCGGCAATAAGCATGAAAACGGTCTTCTCAGGCGGTTCTTCAAGGAGTTTCAGAAGTTTATTGGCCGTGTCGGTACGCATCTTCTCTGCCATCCAGATGATGGCGATTTTGTATTCGCCCTCGTATGACTTCATGCTCAGTTTGCGCAACAGCGAAGCCGCATCGCGCACCGACATGTAGCCCTGTTTGTTCTCCACATCAAGGAAGGTGTACCAACTTGAAGTGTCGACGTAACCTTGATTCTGGATCACATACTCGCGCCACTCTTCCATAAACAAGTCGGACTCAGGATTGCTCTTTATCTTTTTTGTGGCCGCAGTCGGCACCACGAAATGCAGGTCGGGATGCACCAGTTTCTGCATCTTTTGGCAGGTGGGACATACGCCGCAGCTGTCGGTCTCGGTGCGGTTGGGGCAGAGGATATATTGTGCGTAGGCTAAAGCCAAGGGTAACTTACCGCTTCCGGCAGGTCCCAAAAAGAGTTGGGCATGAGAGACATGGTTGTCCCTTACGCTGGCGATGAGCTTTTGCTTGATTGCTGATTGGCCTATGACGTCTTTGAATTGCATGACATTTATTTCGGAGAGCAAAAATACAATTTTTCAAGCTTAGTACCCGAAAAACACATAAATATGTTTAACCACAACTTCACCTGCAAAATGATTGCCATGATTCAGTTGGCATTGGGGGAGAAGATCGTGTAGGTGACTTGGCGATTGTATAATTAAGAAATACAATGTGTTATCGGATTACAAATCCTTTTGTTCGGAAGCCGGCTGATTGCTGATTGCCTGCGAAGAAAACAAGCTGGAAGTTTTTTCCTATTTACCTCTTGCATATTTCTAAAATTCCTTATTTTTGCCATCGGATTTGGTGCGCCAAGTCAGTTTTATAGAAGCGTTATGCTTGTCTTGTAATTGGAAACCTGAGAATCTTTCAATTAGCACAAGAGCGGGCATAATAGCCTCCGCATTATGCGTGGGCTGTTATTTCTACCACATTTTGTGCTATCAGGTTTTCTCAGGACCTCCAATTACGGTGTGGTATACAGTTCCACGCTTCTTTTGTGTCAATCAAATGGGGATATAAAGGATATTCCCGTGCTTTTGAAACTGGAAGCAAAAAAGAAAACTAATGAAGAAATTGTTTGTTTTTCTATGTTTTGCATCAATCGCATTCTCGTTTTCGAGTTGTGCAACAATTATTGGAGGCGCAAAATACAATGCGAAAGTCCAAGTCCCTAATCATCCTGATGCAACTATTAGTGTCAATGGAGAATATAAGGGACAGGGAGAAGCCAATTTTTTGGTCAAAAGAAGAAATGCCGACAAATTGAGTATTACGGTACAGGAAGAAAACTGTGAACCCGAGACGACTCAATTTTCAAAGAAAGCTTTTCGTGGCTGGGCTTTTGTGGGGACAGTTGTAGGTTGGACAGGTTGGATCCCGAACACTTACATCTTTCTCCCATGGGGTATAGTAGTTGATGGCATCACGGGGGCTTGGTGGAAGCCTGATGTCACTGAAAAAGGTGTAAGCAAAATTGATTATGACAATTTCTTATACACCATCACATACAAGGCAGTCCCTAAAAAAGGTTCAACCATCAAACCCGAGGAAAAGGATAAAGAACTTAAAAATGCTACTGCAAAGTCAAAAACAGAAATACTTCGTGAGTTAAAACAACTATTTGATGATGGTGTGCTAACACAAGAGGAATACGAAAAAGAAAAAGCTAAACTTTTAGGGTCGGAGTAGTAATATTACCAAAAATTGCTTTTATAAAACTTGAGGGTGTGTCAAAAGTCTTTTTTGAAGAAAATCTACATCTGATAATCAGTAAGTTACGGATTAAAAAATGGCAATTTTCTTAGTTTTGACACACCCTCATTGTATTGTGATAAGGATGGTCAAAGCAGGTGCTTTATGTTTAATTGGCCGCAGTTAATTCTTTCTGCAAAAACTCATAAATATAAGCCGGGCTTTGCAGATATAGACCTGTTTGACGGTCTTTCAATTTCTCGAAGACTTTTGAACTATATACTTTTTCGAAAGCATCCGACAGCGAAAGATGGTAATCCTCCTGTAGATAGGATACCAAAGCTTCAACGTCGCAGTCCATTACAAATTGAAATTCGTTCTCGTTCACCCCAAAGTTCCTCCGTGGCGTTTGCAGTAAGCAATCAGTCCGTCAATGGTGTCATCCAAAGGAAGTAGGTGCTCGGCTTGGTAGTTTTTATCCAATAATTCAAGACCGCCATGCAGATAAAGGTAACGGCAAGCCCATTTAGGCTCCAATCCTAATCTACGACCGAACTCTACAATGCAACAATTCATGTACCTAATAACATCCATAATAACATCCATAGGTGATTTTCATTTTTTGCAAAAGTACACATTTTTTCCGTATTTTTGCAGTTTCTTTCAAAAACAGCAAATAACATCGCTATTATATGGATTATAACTTTACCGAAATCGAGAAGAAGTGGCAGCAATATTGGCGCGACAACAAAATCTATAAGGTTGATATTGATCACAGTAAGCCGAAATTCTATGTCTTAGATATGTTTCCGTATCCCTCGGGCGCAGGCCTGCATGTGGGTCACCCGCTGGGATATATCGCCTCGGATATTTATGCAAGATACAAAAGGCTGAAAGGCTACAACGTGCTACATCCGATGGGCTATGACGCCTACGGTCTGCCCGCCGAGCAATATGCCATTCAGACGGGCACGCACCCCGCTGTGACGACCGAGAAGAACATCAACCGCTACCGCGAACAGATGGACAAGATCGGTTTCAGCTACGACTGGGATCGCGAGGTTCGCACTTGCGAACCAAGCTACTACAAGTGGACGCAATGGACGTTCCTCCAGTTGTTCAAGTCATTCTATTGCTACGGCTGCCAAAAAGCCCAGCCTATCAGCAAGCTGATTGCCCGCTTCGAGGAAAAAGGTACCGAAGGTCTCAATGTGGCTGAGAGCAAGCCGCTGAGCTTCACCGCCGCTGAATGGAAGGCCATGAGTGAGAAGCAACAACAAGAAGTGCTGATGAACTACCGTCTTGCTTATCAAGCCGAGGCCATGGTGAACTGGTGCCCAGGTTTGGGTACGGTGCTTGCCAACGACGAGGTGGCCGACGGACTCTCGGTGCGTGGCGGCTTCCCCGTGGAGCGCAAGTCGATGAAGCAGTGGCAACTTCGCATCACTGCCTATGCCGACCGTCTGCTTCAAGGCCTTGAAACGGTCGATTGGAGCGAGTCGGTGAAGGATTTGCAACGCAACTGGATTGGCAAGTCGATGGGTGCTTCCGTTATCTTCAAGGTGGATGGTAAAGACATTGATTTGGAGGTGTTCACTACTCGTGCTGATACTTTGTTTGGCACGACTTTCATGGTGTTGGCACCTGAGCATGAGTTGGTTTCACAAATCACCACACCTGAGCAACGCGCTGAGGTGGAAGAATATATCACCCGCACCAAGAACCGCAGTGAGCGTGAACGTATGGCTGAGGTCCGTAAGGTGAGCGGTGCCTTCACGGGAGCTTATGGCATCAACCCCATCACGGGAGCCAAGTTGCCCATCTGGATTGCTGACTACGTGCTGATGGGATATGGTACAGGTGCCATCATGGCCGTGCCAGCCCACGATAGCCGTGACTTCGCCTTTGCCCGTCACTTCAATCTGCCCATCATCCAAGTAGTGAAGAAACCTGGTACCGAGCCGACTGACCCCGCAACATGGGTAGAAAGCTTCGATGCCAAGGATGGCGAACTCGTCAACTCTGGCTTCCTCAACGGCCTGACCGTGAAGAAAGCCATCGAGCGTATGATTGAGGAACTGGAGAAACTGGGTGTTGGTACAGGCAAGACAAACTACCGCTTGCGCGATGCCATCTTCAGCCGTCAGCGTTATTGGGGCGAGCCTTTCCCGATCTATTACAAGGACGGTATGCCTTATGCCATGGACGAGTCGAAACTGCCTTTGGAACTGCCTGCCATCGACGAGTACAAACCCACCGAGACGGGTGAGCCGCCTTTGGCTCGCGCGCAGAACTGGGTCACGGAGGAAGGCTATCCCATCGAGACCAATACCATGCCAGGCTTTGCTGGTTCAAGCGGTTACTATTTCCGCTACGAAGACCCGCACAATGACAAGGAGTACTTCAGCCGCGAAGCCAACGACTATTGGCAGAATGTAGATCTTTATATCGGTGGTGCCGAACATGCCACTGGCCACTTGATTTACAGCCGCTTCTGGTGCAAGTTCCTGTATGACATTGGCTTGTCTTGCAAGGATGAACCTTTCCAAAGGATGATCAACCAAGGAATGATCCAAGGTCGTTCCAGCTTCGCTTATCGTGTTAATATGGAGAAGCTGTGCGAATACGACGTATGGAACATTATTAAGGACAAGCGTTTGGGCGTGGAGTTTATCAAGGGCTACAAGGATGGTCGCCGTCAGTTCGACTTCTTCTGCCCCGAGAAAGGCATCCTCATTGAAATCAACCGCATGGGCAACCTTGAGAAGGTGGCCGAACCGTGGGAGGATTATGCAGCATCTAAGGGCTACAAGCTGCTTTTGGTGCCCAATATTGATGTTTTGAATGATTATAGAGCTGGAACCCATATCGTTGAGCAGAAAATCAAGGACTTGATTGCGGGTAAGGAAGTCCCGGCTTTCGTTGAAGGCGAAGAGTATAATCGTGGTCCTATCTTCGTGTCCAAAAACATAACCGATCGCGAGTTGTTCAGTGACCCGATTCATGTTGATATTAATATGGTGCGCAACGATATCCTTGATATTCCAGCATGTCGCCAATGGCGCGACGACCTGAAGGATGCCCATTTCATCAAGGAGAAGGATAAGGACGGCAATGACATTTACGTTTGCGGCAACGAAGTCGAGAAAATGTCGAAGTCGAAATACAATGTGCAGAACCCCGACGACCTTGTGGAGAAATACGGTGCCGACACGCTCCGTCTCTATGAGATGTTCCTCGGCCCCTTGGAGCAATCCAAACCTTGGGACACGCAGGGCATCGAAGGCACGTTCCGCTTCGTGCGCAAGTTCTGGAGGCTGTTCCACAACGAGAACAACGAGTTCTGCATCAGCGACGAGCCTGCTACTGCGCCTGAGCTGAAGAGCCTGCACAAGCTCATCAAGAAGGAAGAGGACGGCATCGAGAGCATCTCGTTCAACACGGTCGTTTCGGCCTTCATGATTTGCGTCAACGAACTCGCTGACCTCAAGTGTAACAAACGCGAAGTGCTTGAGCCTTTGGCTATTATGATTTCACCTTACGCTCCTCACATTGCAGAAGAATTGTGGCACCTGCTGGGCCATGAGACCTCGGTGGTCAATGCTGCATTCCCCGTTTACGACGAGAGCAAGACCGTGGAGAACAGCTTCAACTACCCCGTGAGCTTCAACGGCAAGATGCGCTTCAGCATGGAGCTGCCTGTCACGATGAGCCAAGACGAGGTGCAGGCCGCCGTGCTCGCTGCTCCCGAAGCCGCCAAGTGGATTGAGGGCAAGCAGATACGCAAGGTCATTTACGTGCCGAAGAAGATTGTGAATATCGTGGTGGGATAAAGACTTCCTGCTTATTGTTGTGCCCGGTATTCCTTGGGCGACAAACCTGTATTTGTCTTAAAATAACGGGTGAATGCAGCTGGGTCGGAAAAGCCAAGCTGCTGGCTGATTTGTTGGATGTTGAGGTTACTGCTGTGGCGAAGTAATGACTTTGCTTGAACGATAACATAACCCGTAATCCATTCATTGGCGCTAATGCCGGTTTGTTTTTTGATGACGCTGCCAAAGTATTTGGGCGACAAGCAAAGAAGATTGGCATAATACTGCACCTCACGGCTTTCTTGGAAATGGTTGACAAAGGCGTTTTTAAAGCGGTTAACCAATTGTTGGGCTGGGGTGGGTTCCGGCGCCGTTAAGCCGTTTTCATGTAGGTAGATTTCCATCAAATGCGTTCCTATCTCCATTTGCTTGATCAATAATTCGTCACGTTCAGGGTGGCTCAATTGACTGATGGCTTGGAGCATCATGAAATGCCCTTTCATGCCTTCGTATTGCTCATCACTCAGATGAAAAACGGAATTGTATCGGTATTCGGCATGCTCAAAATAAAAAGGATAGAGATGCTTCAGGCTTTGGAGATAACTTGGTGAGATGACGAGCAATGAAACCAAATAATCGTCGCTCGTCTCTTGTATCTCCATCACGTGACCAGGAGGCATCACGACAAAGTCGTGTCGATGGAATTCCTTTTGTTGCTTGTCAAAAAGGTTTTTCAGCCCTCCCCGATGCGTTAGCCAAAGTACGAAAAATGGCGATGCGTAGGCTTTCTCGTAAATAGGCACTCGGTTGATGTTATCAAATATCATTAGACCATTCTTTTTTATCTGGTCTCTAATTTCCTCTAAAGCGTGTGGCTGCTTATCCATTTGTTTCGGTCATTTTGCCTATAAAAATACGTGTTATTGGAATTAAAGTCTAAAAAAACCGACCAAATGACAATTATTTCGTTCTAATCGTTACTTGGTTAGTGTTGGAATAGCTCTACTTTTGTGACCGAGATGAAAAGAGCACAACGGCATCATTATCACTAGTTAGTGTCCATGTACTGGCTTTTCCTATTGTTTGGCGACAAAAGTGTAATAGTCAGTGGAGTACTTTTTTTGTTTGTACTTCATTTTTTTCATTTATAGTGAGATGGTGCCGTTTTTTATTTTGCTTGCATTTCAAACACTACTGCATGCGGCATCTCAATATTGTTCGGGAAATCGATGCGGTAACGACCATCAGCCTCCTTGCGAAGGGTGGCTTTTTTGTTGCAACCTAACACCTTGATTTTACCTATCTTCAGGCCTGCAGACGGCCCGTCTGCAAGAATAGGAAAATTAAACCAATAGGTCTCAGGCACAGGACTTTCCTGTTCGTCCAAGAGGAAAATGCCATAGACTTTGTTGCCTTTCTGGGTGAAGCGGAACTTGCCATAAGTGAAGGGGTAAATTGGGCGTGTGCCATAGATGGCCTCACCGTTCACCTTCATCCACTCGCCGATTTCCTTCATGCGGAGCAGGGCTGTGTCGGGCAAATTGCCATCGGCATCAGGACCCACATTGAGGAGGAAATTGCCTCCTTTGGCCACGATGTCGCACAAGAGATGGATGAGCTTGTTGGTGCTTTTGTAGGTGTCGCTGGAGACATACGACCACGAGTTGCCCATCGACATGCAGGTTTCCCAAGGATAGGGCAGGAGCGAGTCGGGCACTTGTTGCTCTGGGGTCTGGTAGTTCTCGTATTTGCCGCCCACCGAGCGGTCGACGATGATGAGGTCGGGGTTGTTCTCGCGGGCGATAGAGGCTACCTCTTTCATATTAATGTCTTGGATGTAGCCTTGGCAACCCAGCCACGGACGCGTTTCCTCGTTCACGCTCCATTCGGGACGCACCCAGCCGCCGTCGAGCCATAGGATGTCGATGTCGCCATAGTTATGTGTGAGTTCGCGTATCTGTCTGTGTGTGAATTGCTTGTATTTTTCAAAACGCTCGGGCATGGCCGTCGGGTCGTAGTTGACGTTACGATCGGGGGTGGCCCACTCGTGCGCCCAATAGTCATCGCAGTGCCAGTCGGGCTTGGAGAAATAGAGGCCCGTCCAGAAGCCTTTTTCGCGGAAGGCTTTCACCACCTCACCGGTGATATCGGACTTGGGATTCTTCGAGAACGGACAGCTCGGGTCGACAGTGGAGTAGGAGGTTTCCTTGGTGTCGAACATGCAGAAACCGTCGTGATGCTTCGTGGTGAAGACGACATATTTCATGCCCGCGTTTTTGGCGGCCTCTGCCCATTTTGAAGGATCAAAACTCTTTGGATTAAAGGTTTTGTTAAGGTTTTGATAATCAGTCTTGTATTTGTAATAGTCAGCGCCATTGCGGTTGATCCAAGGCTCGTTGCAGATGGACCACGACTCCACCACTTCCCATTGGGCGTA
>JAFWRA010000091.1 GCA_017508895.1 Bacteroidales bacterium | reverse complement strand
TACACTCTTCACTCTTCACTCTTCACTTTTTAGAGCTTCTCCCCATAGCAGAGGTCGCCGCAGTCGCCGAATCCGGGCACGATGTATTTGTGCTCGTTCATGCCGGGATCGATGGCTGCGCACCACACGGTTGTGTTGTCGGCAACGGTCTGGCGCAACACGTCGAGGCCCTCTGGAGTGGCGATGACGCAGCAGATGTGCACCTGCGAGGGCTTGCCCGTCTTGAGCAAGGCCTCATAGGCAGCGGCCATGGAGCCGCCTGTGGCCAGCATCGGGTCGGCAATGATGAGCGTCTTGCCCTTCACACTGGGAGATGCCATGTACTCGGCATGCACTCCCACCTCGGTGTGTTCGCGGTTGGTATACATGCGATAGGCCGACACGAAGGCGTTGTCGGCATGGTCGAACACCCGAAGAAAGCCTTCGTGGAAAGGCAGACCGGCGCGAAGAACGGTGGCCACCACCATATCATCCTTGGGCAGGGCGATGTCACTTTTACCCAACGGCGTCACAATGGTCTTTGTCTTGTAGGTGAGCGTCTTCGACAATTCGTAGGCCATCATCTCGCCAATACGACAAATGTTGTTACGAAAAAGCAGACGGTTCTGCTGGTACTTCTTGTCGCGAATCTCTGACATATAGAGGTTCGCGATGCTGTTTTGTTCTGACAGGTTGACAGTTTTCATTGTATGTTGCTTATATTATATGTACAAGATAGTGTGGCATAGGCGTACACCTCCTCAAAAGCTCCCGCATGGCGTCTTGCCGAAGGTTCCGTAGGTTGCGGTACATCCGCAACCCCCATCACCCTCATTGCGGCCTTTCCCCGCCTGCCACCGTAGCTTCCTGATGCTATTTCGTCACGACTTTCTTCACCGTGCCGTTGTTGCCGATGCCATATCCTGAAGTGTACGTGATGCTGGCGTCTTTCAGCGTGAGGCGTTTGGTCGTCGCGTTGTATGAAACCTTGCCCGAAATGGTAGAGCCGGTAATGTTGCTGGCGTCGTCGGACGTCACAGGTACACCACCCACAGTGATGCCGTAGGAGGTGGCAGCTTGCGCCATGAGCCATCCGCCGAAAAGCAGGACCACGGTCAGAAGACTTCTCCATGATTTCGTTTCTTTCATGTTTTCTTTGTCGTTGTTGATGATTGCCGTTAGTAACTGCTCTCTTTTCTCGTATTCTGCAAATGTACGAAAAAAGGCTACACAGCGGATGCATCACCCTAAGTATTTAAGATTTTTTCAGAAATTCAGGTTTCTGAAGTCGTGGAGTTCATGATTCCTCTGCTCCAGACCGACCGAGTTCGAGCATCAGAAAAGCAGAAATCCACAGACAAGACGCCACCCTCCCGCAGGTATTTTGTCGGTTTCGTCTCACCATTTTGGCGTCTTCGTCAGCCAAAACCGCCGCTTTCAAGAACCAATTCCATTGATTTCGTTGACCGATTCCATTGATTTCGTCCAACAATTCCATTGAAATCGTCGAACAATTCCAATGGATTAGTTCCGCCATTCTGCCGCTTTTCCTTCATTTATCTGCCGTCTTTCCTTCGTTTATCTGCCGCTTTTCCTTCATTTATCTGCCGTCTTTCCTTCATTTATCTGCCGTCTTTCCTTCATTTATCTGCCGTCTTTCCTTCGTTTATCTGCCGTCTTTCCTTCGTTTATCTGCCGCTTTTCCTTCGTTTATCTGCCGTCTTTTCTTCATTTATCTGCCGTCTTTCCTTCGTTTATCTGCCATCTTTTCTTCTCCTTTCCAGTGTTTTTGCCTAGAATCGCTGGCATCCTCGTCCGCAGTAACTATCATGCGCCCATTTTGAAACTGCCGGAATACCTGAGCCAACATGTTCCCTTCCAACGCCAAAGACATCGCCTTCACCTTGAAATATTTGCAAGGCAAAAACACCAAAATCCAGGCAAAATTGACGTAAATCAACGTGTAAACCATTAACAAACGTAAAATTTTGATTAAAAAACGACAATTTATCATCATAGTTCAATATTTTTCTATATATTTGTATACTTAAAGGAACTCAGGTGAGAGTATTAGTTGTTTCTAATAAATATAAAAAGAATGACTGAAATGAGATCAAACAGGTATACAATCGTTTTTTGGTTTATCGCATCGCTTCTGATGTGCTGCCCCGCCGCATTTGCTCAGCAAACGCAGCAGCAGCCACAGGAAGTGGAGGATTCGCATGCGCACTCCACACGTCGAATATGGAAGGGAATCAACATGGAATCCGTGTTACAATATAACTCTTCGTCAGTGTATACCTCTTCTGACGACACGGGAGAGACCATCTTTCTCTATAATGTTGGCACGGGCCGCTTCATCATCGAAGGAGGCAACTGGGCTATGGAAGGCAGGCTATTCCATGAAGACTTCGGGCGGCCGATGCATTTGTATAAAAACGGAATCATAAGGAGTGGCATCACTGAGTTCAACAGCTCAGAAAAGTGTATATTTGGGTGTAATATTCCCGGGGTGTTCCATTCTCAGAGTAACTGGACCAACTGGAATCAGTATAGTTTTACTGTCATGATGGACGCCGACAGAAGTAAAAGGACAAATATAAACGGCGTATACCAAGGATGGAAGTTCAAACCCGTACCGAATGCTGTTGAAGGCACCAATACTTATTACATGTACGAGGAGAAAAACAACAAGAAATATTATCTTGGCGCAGCCTACGGGTATTGCAATGCTGAAGCCTGGAAAGGCGTTGGGGAGTTTGTGGCGATGGACGACGACCGTGCCTGTTGGACAACGGGCAATGTGGAAGGAAACACGACAACGCACGAGGTGAACGGCGACGTCATCACCATCGATGAACTCTACCAGTGGCGTGTTGTCTCAAAGGATGAGTTGCTCGGAGCACTTGAAGATGATGTGATAGGTCTGAATCCCAGTGTTTCTATCTTGGTGGATGACCGAGATTTCACCCGTAATGCAGAGAATTTCGAAGGCTTCTGGGGAATGTATAATTCCCCAAATGCCGACTATTCCACGCTTGGTCGCTACGGTTTTACATACGGAGTTTACGAAAACAAGACAAAGCAAAAAGAATTAAACAGTCAAGAACCATGGAATAAGCCTATGCGGCTGAAGAACGTCTTTGACAACAACAAACCTGTTACAGGTACCGATAACATGGCCTATGGTTGGGAAAACTCAAAGAACGGCTTCCTTACTTTTGAGGGCGTGGGAAGCACCTATACTACTGTCGTGGTGCCAAAACCAGGTTGGTATCAGGTGCAGTGCTTTGGGTTCGTGCAGAGTGAGAATAACCATGACGCCTATCTCTTTGCAAAGGTGGAGGGGAGTGATGAGACTTCCCCTTATGGCGGTCAATCAAGAATCAACCTCCATACGGTTCCTTTTGAGACCTACCATAACAAGAACATACGTGACAGTTGTCTACGCGTGGGCATAGACCTGAGAAAAAAAGGAGCGAAATACACAAATGTCGTGTGGATATGTATTACCGAAGACCAGTTTGCTAACGGCATAAGGACGCTGCAGATAGGCATTGGCAAGGACGAGGCCACACGGGCGACAGGCAAGAAACAAGGTAACACTACCTATTATTACGACTCCGACTGGGTGTGCATCGACGATTTCCGTTTGTCATACCTCGGCCTTAAGCCGGCATTCTTCTATGAAGAGGAAGAAGACCTCACCTATCTTATTCCCCCCACAAACGGAAAGCAGCACCTGAGTGCATCGCCCAATGGACAGTATGCAGGAGGCATGTGTCTCGAACGCAACATGAAAACAGGACAGTGGAACACATTCAGCTTCCCCATTCCGCTGACTGGCGAGCAGGTGCGCCTGGCTTTCGGTGAGGATGCACGGCTGGCCACGGTCCACAGCGTAGGCGTTATGTCGCAGAATCCCGATGTCATCGACTTCAAGTCAGTGACACTGTTCACCAAGGATTTCGTTGTGAAACCGGGAGTGTTCTACCTGCTGATGCCCACAAAAGATCCTATAAAAGGATACGATCCGCAGGGACGGCTGAAAGAATACTATGAACTGGGCCGTTCGTTCTTCTCAGTGAGGAATCCAGAAGACACGGAATACTACCACTTCAAGGTTCCCACCGATGTGTGGAAAGGTGATTCAATCATCACTAAATCGCAAGATGGGTTGAACAACGTTACTACTTCGGTGAATTATGTTCAGACGCCAGGTTATAGTTCCTTTACCGTGAGCGGTGGCATATACAACGGTTCGACCGAGGTAAACGGCATATATGCCCCGAAAGGCTCGTATGCCGTGAGCAACAATACGCTCTACCACCTGAACAAGGATACTCGTATCAAGGGTTTCCGCGGCTGGCTTACGCTCGCAAACGAAATAGGGCAGGAGGCCAAGGACTTCACTATGTCGGTGTTTGGCATCTTTGACAAGGAGCCACAGTCGGTAGCAACCAGTGCAGAACTGCCAAGAATCCAGCTGTTAAGCGACGATGAATCCGTCTACGACCTCATGGGCCGGAAGGTGGGAACGCTCGGCTCGCAGCTCCCCAAGGGAATCTACATCGTGAGGGGAAAGAAGTATTTCGTGAAGTAGACAGTAGAAAACGATGAAAAAAAAGCAATACATAGCGCCCATGACAGAGCGTATCGAGGTGGATACGCTCTACATGATCGCTGGCAGCAAGAAGAAGGGGTGGGCCATTGACAACGAAGACCACGACCCCAACAACATCATCGACATTGAGGAAGACGAAACGGGTGATGACGAATTCCTCGACCTCGACTGACCAACACATGAATACCTGTTTTGCCATGTCCGTTTTGCAAAATGCTTTAGGCACCACTCGAAAAGGGAGAAAAGAACAGAAAAAAAACGTAAAAAGTACAATTTTTGCACACCTAATGTTTTGTGTGTAAGCGATTTTTGAGTAATTTTGCACCCGCTAAGGTAAAAAAGATTCAGTAACAATTTAAATTTATAAAGAATGGCAAAGTTAGATCTGACTAAGTATGGCATCACCGGTTCAACCGTGATTGCCCACAATCCGTCTTATGAGTACCTCTTTGAGGAGGAAACAAAGGCTGGCCTCACGGGCTTCGACAAGGGACAGAACACCGAGCTCGACGCCGTTAACGTGATGACAGGTATCTACACCGGCCGCTCGCCTAAGGACAAGTACATCGTGAAGGATGCACAGAGCGAAGACAAGGTTTGGTGGACTTCTGAGGAGTACAAGAACGACAACCACCCCATGAGCGAGGAGGTTTGGGCAAAGGTGAAGGAGATTGCCATCAAGGAGCTTTGCAACAAGGAC
>JAFWRA010000090.1 GCA_017508895.1 Bacteroidales bacterium | reverse complement strand
GAGGCCGGCAGCATCCTCCTCGAAAACGGGGCGGAGATCTCGCGGGTCGATGAGACCATGCGGCGCATCGCCGGCCACTATGGCGTGGAAGACGAGAGTTTCTTCGTGCTCAGCAATGGTATCATTGCTGCAGGTGATGGTTATGCTCGCTCAAAATTCATCCCTATTCGAGGGGCGAGTTTGGATAAGGTAGTAGCCGTCAACCAGCTTTCGCGTGAAGTGGCGGCTGGGCAGTGCACCTTAGAGCAAATCGAGGAACGGCTGCAGCAAATCCGCGCCATGAAACCCAAACGCGCCTGGGAGCAGATTTTAGCCTCGGGCGTGGGCAGTGCCGCTTTCTGCATCCTCTTTGGCGGAGGCTTCGCCGACTGTCTAGCCTCATTTATCGCCGGCCTCTTGCTTTGGGTTTTTGTACTTTTCATCGGTTCCAAACACCTCTCACGTATCGTAAACACCGTCACCGGTGGGTTGTTGTCGTCCATAATTTGCTTTAGTTTGTATCGTATGGGGCTGGGCTCACATTTGAGCAATATGATTATCGGTGCCATCATACCGCTGATTCCAGGTGTCGCCTTCACCAACGGCATTCGTGACATGGCCAACGAGGACTACCTTGCTGGTACCACAAGGCTCTTGGATGCCATGCTGACCTTCTTCTGCATCTCGTTGGGCGTAGCTTTGGCTTTTATGCTCGACGAAAACCTCTTCGGCTCATTTTTGAAACTCGATCCACTCATCGCCGACCCACAGACATCCAGCTTCCTTGTTCAACTCATTGCAGCATTCTTGGGCACAATGGCATTTGCCGTGTTGTTTGGCGTGCCTCGCAATTTCTATTTCGATGCGGGTTTCTGTGGCATGATGGGCTGGCTGCTTTATCTCATCCTGACTCGTTATAGCGCTTTTTCCGCTGTCGAGGTGATGTTTTGCGCCACGGCCTTGGTCACTTTGATTGCCCTACTACAGTCGACAGGGCGGAAGTGTCCAATTACCGTATTCCTCATCAGCGGCATCTTTCCTTTGGTGCCAGGTGCCGGCATTTTTTGGACGAGCTACAACATTGTCTCCAACCAACTTCCCGATGCGCTCAATACGGGTTTTACGGCACTTAAAGCTACTGTTGCCATTGCTTTCGGCATCCTCGCTGTAATGGAAATCAATAGTGGAAGGATTGGAAAGTTGCTGGGTAAAAAGAAATGAGGCAATCATTTACAATTGTGAACATGGAAAAACCAATGTTTGATAAACTGTCTATTTTGAGTGGTAGTGCTTTGAAACTAGTTGCCTGCATTTCCATGTTGTCGGATCACTTGGCTAAGTTCTGGTTTTACCGCTTCCCTTGGGCCAATGAAGTTTGGTTCACCGTTGCTGGAAGGGCAATGTCTTTATCGCATATGATGCAGATGTTCGGGAAGTTTGCATTTCCCATTTTCGTATTTTTGCTAATAGAAGGCTTTGAAAAAACCAAAGACAGAAAGAAATACGGCATCAGCCTTTTTGTCCTCGCACTTCTTTCCGAAATCCCGTTCAACTTGATGATTGGACACACTATTCTTCTCCCAAAACAGAATGTGATGTTCACCTTACTGTTAGGTTATCTTGCCATGTGTAGCATTGAGCGTTTTATTAACAAACTTATGGTATGTTTGCCTTTGCTTTTGGTCATGTTTCTCGTTTCTAGATACATGAATGCCGATTATCAAACTATTGGTTTTATCTTTATTCTGTTGATGTACGGCTTACGCAAAGAGCTGGTAATACGATACGTTGCCTGTCCCGTTCTTTTGAACATGAAACTCATGGTATTCCTATCACTTATTCTAACCGGTATGTACAATGGTAAACGTGGATTCATCAAGACACCTTTTTTAAAATACTGTTTCTATGCATTTTACCCCGTCCATATGCTGTTGGTTTATTTCCTCGCAAGATGATTGTAGCGACATGATAATAATCTTATTATCTTTGCAAACTGCAAACACAAATTCACTCATATAATATGAAGAAACTCATTAAAACCATTATTGTTCTAGTTATTTTAGCTGGTGTCATGTTTTTCACTTGTCCCGAAGAAGAAAAGCATGTCGAAAAGCTGACTCAGGAAATCGTAAAGTCGTCTCAAGAAGACAATGAAGATGCCAGCATCTTGGAAAGCATCGGCAATGCCATTGCAGGCACCATTAGCGAAACGGTTGTAAAAGTATATGTGAAAAGCCAACTCAAAGTTGAGAATTACTATGTATTGAACGTTGGCAAGATGTACTATGATGGTGACAAACGCGTGGTTACCATTGGTGCTTTCAACCGTGTGTTTTGTTTGGTGAAAGCTTACGATTTGTTGGATGAAGTAAAAGCGCAATAAAAGTCGCTAGCATAGATATTAGTTTATACAACACGAAGTATTCAACGAAATTAATTCTAAATCTATAACTTACTATGAAAAGAATAATTGCAATCATTAGCTTTATTGCATTGGCCACCGTTGCTATGGCACAAACTGCCGAAGAAATCGTCTCTCGCATGGATGCTGAGATGAGCAAACACAATGAAAGTGAAGGCTTTGCCATGACTATGGATATCAAGATGATCTTCATTGGCACAATAAGTTCCCGTAGTTATGTCTTAGGCGACAAGATGCGTATTGAGGCAAATAGGGATGGTAAGGATTTTGTCACTTGGAGCGACGGGAAAATAGATTGGAGCTACGATCCCGAAAAGAACGAAATCGAAATCACGAATGCTAAACCCAAAGAAAAATCCGAAACGGACGGCGACACGAAGTTGTTCAAAGACATCACAGACGGTTATGACATCAAAATCGACAAAGAGACTGCCACCGAATGGCACATCCGCTGCAAGAGGTCGAGGTCGAATCCCGACAAAGATGCTCCCAAAAGGATGGACTTGGTTGTTGCTAAAGAAACGTATTGGCCTGTCAGCCTAAGCACAAGCGTCACTGCTGCAACGGTGACTATGCGCGACATTTCCTTCGGCGTCACCGAAGAACAAGTCACTTTCAACCCCAAAGAATTTCCCCAAGCCTCTATCGTTGACAAGCGATAAACCCAATTGCAATGGTCAACGTCTATGAACAATACTTCTCTGCCAAAGCCGAATACAATAGTGTTCCTCGCCACGGAGCTTTGGTAATGCTCATTGCCGACTCCGAGGCTGGCAACATCAGATATGAAGCTGCAGTGTCTTTCTTTCCGCATAACAACGAAGAGGACTTTGCCGTATCGTACGATGCCTATTTCAGTAAAGTGCTATATGAGGCAAAAGGTCGACGATCAAAGAAAAGGGAAGAAGCCCTAATGCAAGAGTTTCAACAGCACATCGATGAACTTGCCCGAGAAGCAAAAGGGACTGTTTATTGGGAAAAACCTTTGCGCGAGGCTAGGAGGGGCTGATATTATTAGTTGTATAGAATCAAAAAAGGCCTGAACCGAAGTCCAGGCCTTTTTGCTTAATCGAAGTAGCCGAACCCACCGATAGTCACCAGCATCTGGTCGACATAGTCCCATGAGGTACTCGACCAACGGAAACCTAGGCGATACAACACCTGTGTTGTGTATTGGTTGTCTGCCGGAATCATGACAGCCTTTTGTCCGTGAGCCATGTCTTGGTAGGCAATCAAGCTGGAGAGACGTTTGGCTTTTTCTGGGTCTTGCTTAGCAGTTTCCATGGCTTCGTTGAAAGCCTCGGTTTCCACCTGATGGGGCGCTTGCCCCACTTGAGACAACTCAGCCAACACATCGCCGAAATGCACGTAATGGTTGTTGTAAGGATGGAACAGACAGCACGATTGCGGTGTTTCCGACAGCAACACAATGGCTTTTGCAACCTCGTTGATGGGCGAGAACTCCATCGGCGCATCTGTAATGTCGTAGGGATAGCAGCCCAACATCTGATAGACACGGATACGTCCCATAGCACTGTTGGTCTGGAAGTTAATCTGGAACTCGCCATCGGTAGAACGCGGCGCCAGATTGCCCACACGCATCACCTTGGCATTGAGCTTGTGCAAGGCTACGGCATCGAGGACAACGCGCTCAGAGATAAACTTCGAGTGTACGTATTGGTTACCAAGGTTCTGACCGAAATAGAGTTTTTGCTCGGTGTAAACCGTATCCTCAGGCGGCATCCCATTGATAGACATGCCAGCGGTGCTGTAGGTGGAAATATGAATCAGCCTTGCATTGTTGAGCAGGCAGAAACGCACACAATGTGCCGCACCACCCACGTTGACGTCCTCAATCTCGGTGCCCTTGGAGAAGTGTTTCACCACAGCAGCGCAATTGAAGACGGTGTCGACTTTGCCATCCACCTTGATATCTTGGGTCACATCGCCGTTGATGATACGCAAACGACTGCCAAACAACTCCTTATAGTTGTTACTGAAGTAGTAATACAGCATTCCTTTCAGTCGGCGTTCAGCCTTTTCTTCGTTCTCGGCTCTCACCATGCACCAAATGGTCGGCACATCCTCGCGGTCAATGAGTTCCTTGAGGACATGGATACCTAAGAAGCCCGTTGCTCCAGTAAGCAACACATTTCCAATAGTTTGACGCTCACCGTTACGGAAAGCATCGAGGGTGTTGCCTTCAAGAATATGGTTGATTGGGCCGTAGTTGTACTTGCGGGCCTCTTCGTCCTCATCGACGGTGTCGCCCGTGAGGAAGTTGGCCAACATTCGCGGTGTCGGGTTGGCGAACACATCACCATAAGCGATATGATGACCAACCTTGTCGGCCTCGATGATGACGCGGGTCACCATGAGCGAGGTGCCACCCAACTCAAAGAAGTTGTCGGTCGCGCCAATCTTGTCCATGGACAGGATGTCGCTGTAAATCTTGCAGAACAGCTTCTCGACATCGTTGACAGGCTCCACATATTCGTGGTCTGCCGCCTGGATGACAGGGGCAGGCAAAGCCTTTCGATTCACCTTCTGGTTCTGGTTCAGCGGGATGGCGTCGATTTGCATGGTAGCCACTGGAATCATGTAAGGCGGTTTCTGCTGCCCGATGAATGCATTCAGTTCCTTGATGTCCACCTTCTGGTCGCTGACGATGTAGGCGGCGATGAACTTGCCACCATTCTCGTAATCAAAGGCTTGCACGGTAGCATCCTTAATGCCCTGGAACTGGCGAATCACAGCCTCGACCTCCTTCAATTCGATGCGGAAACCACGAATCTTCACCTGACCGTCTTTACGACCCACAAACTGGATGTTGCCATCTGGGAGGTAACGCACGATGTCGCCAGTGCGATACACACGACTGTGCTTCGGGTCGTCGCTGAAAGGATTCTTTATATAGGTCTCGGCAGTCTTTTCGGGACGGTTCAGATAGCCACGGCTCACTTGCGGTCCCGTGACCCACAACTCGCCCATGGCGCCGATGGGAAGTCTGTTGAATTGCTTGTCAACGATATAGAGTCTCAGATTGTCTAACGGCTTGCCGATGGGGATGTCCAATTCGTAATCCTTCACCCAGTAATTTGTGGTGAAAATGGTACATTCCGTCGGACCATAGCCGTTGTACATCTTATAGTTGGTCGGCGGGTTGAGTGCCGAGAGTTTCTCGCCACCCACAGCGAAGCAACGTAATGAATGGTTGTCGACATTGGTCGCGAACTGGTAACCGACCTGTGTCGTTATAAATGAATGGGTTATACCATTTGAATTGAAGTAATCATTCAAATCAGGTAAGTTCAAGCGGATATCCTCACCGATGATATAGACACAGGCACCGCAGGTGAGGGCAGGGTAGAGGTCCATCATGCAGGCGTCGAAGCCGTAACTGGCGTAGGCGGCCACCTTGTCGTTGGCAGTCAAGCCATAATGACTCTGGTACCAATGGCAGAAAGCCACCAAATTGCCATGTTCAAGTTGGCAGCCCTTGGGCGTGCCCGTCGAACCCGAAGTGTAAAGCATGATGAAGAGGCTCGAAGGCGTGATGTCGACCTTTACAGGCGCAGCCGCAGGCAGCGTGTCAATGTCTTTCGTCAACAGCACTTCACCTTGGTATTCATCAACGATGGGACGCAATTCTTCATCGGCGATGAGCAACTTGGCGTTGGCATCCTTCATCATGAAGTTCAAGCGCTCGGCAGGATAACTCGGGTCGAGAGGCTGATAAGCGCAACCGGCCTTCAGCACGCCCAAAGAGGCAATGGCCATCCACTCGCTGCGCGGAATGAGTACCGATACCACATCCTCGTTGCCAAGGCCTTGTTTCACAAGGTAACTGGCGATACGCTCCGAAATGGCATCCACCTCTTTGTAGGTATAATGCTTGTCATGGTAAACAACCGCCATATTGTCGGGCATTTGCGCCACTTGCTTGCGGAACAGCGAGATGATGGTCTGGGTGTCGTCGTAAGGCACATCGGTCTGGTTGAAGCTGTCGAGGATGGTGGTTTGCTCGGCATCCAACAGCGACACTTGCTGCAACTTCATCTCCGGCTGACGGACGAATGCCTTCGCAGCGTTGCAGATCGACTGGGCCAAACTTTGCATCAGGTCGTGGCTATAACGGCCATTGTCGTATTCGACACACACACTCGGCTTACCCGCCTTGTCGTTCATGATATAAAAAGCGATGCGGAACTTGGGTGTGTCTGACTCCAGATTGTCAATGGCCAGTGTTTGACCTTTGAACTTATGCTCATCGATAACGCCCATCTGGTAGGCAAACATGATTTCGGCGGAAAGGTCATAGTCGGCAGCGATTTGTGCGAAAGGATATTTCTCGTGCCGTAGCGTCTCATCGAACTGCTTGCTGGTCTCGTTCAGGAACTCAAGCACAGTCTGTTCGCCGATAGTGGAACTCAATGCCAGCGTGTTGACGAACATGCCGGTAGTGTTGCTGATGCGCAGGTCGGAACGTCCGTTGCTGATGGTGGTGATACACAGTTGCTCGTTGTTGGTGAAACGCGAAAGTGCGTAGAAGGTGGCTGCGAGGGTGAGATGTGCCGGAGTGATGTTGTGCTGACGGCAGAAACTCTCTATGGCTTCGAATTCCAGCTGGCTCGACAAGGTCTCTATGACGCCTTGCTCTTTGGGGTTGGTCAGGTCTGACGGTACCTCGGTCACGCCCTCCACCTTGCCCAAACGCTCTTGGAAGAAGTCGCGGGCAGCCGCGTATTCCTCGCTGCTTTCAGCTGCTTTCTCCGCTGCCACGAAATCGGCATAAGTGAATGACTCAGGCTCAATCTCATGACCGTTGAGCAATTCAAAGAGTTGGGTCAAAAACAGGTCGAAGGAGCCGCCATCCATGACGAGGTGATGGAAATCGAGCATCAGATAGACCCATTGCTCGGTAGTGACAATCTCCATGCGGTAGAGCGGACCTTGCCTCAAATTGAACGGCTTGACGAATTCCCGTTTGTACTGGCCCATCTCAGCCTCGTTATGCTGGCTGTGCAGAACCTCAATAGGTTGGTCGAAATCAATGATTTGAATGATGTCGGAACCCGAACTTCCAAAATGCGCCTGCATCTGAGGATGCGCCTTGACGAGGGTTTCCAATGCCGTGGTAAGCAGGTTGATGTCCACATCCTTGGGGAAACGGACTGCCATCGGGATATTATATACCGTGGCCTCAGGCTGCTTTACGCAATCCACATAAACGCCCATCTGCGCGTATGACAGCGGGATATTGTTCGTGTCAGCATGTGTCTCTGTCTTCACCGTCTCTTCTCCAGTGTCTTCGCTCATCATCTTGGCCAGAATCTCGTTCTCGATGGTCTGCAAAGTGCCTGTCTTAGCCAAGGATTTCGAGTCGAGGGTGACGCCGAAGCGCTTGTTGATTTGAATCGCCAACTTGATGGCCATGATGGAGGTCAGGCCGACATAGCCCAACACTGTTGTTACGCCAAAGTCTTCAGTGTTGATAATCTTTGCAATGATTCCATGGATTTCCTGCTCCAACAGGTTCATCGGCACGTTGCTCTCCACCACTGCCTCGGCTGCTTTCTTTTCAGGCTTGGGCAGGGCTTTCTTGTTCACCTTCTGGTTCTGGTTGAGCGGGATGCGGTCGATTTGCATCGTCACGGCAGGCACCATGTAAGGTGGTTTCTGGTCAAGGATGAAGTCGTTCAACGCCTGGATATCAACGGTTTCATCAGAAACGATATAGGCTGCGATGAACTTGCCGCCACCTTCTTCGTCGAAGGCCTGCACGGTGGCATCCTTGATGCCAGGGAACTGAAGGATGACGCCTTCAACTTCCTTGAGCTCGATGCGAAAGCCACGAATCTTCACTTGTCCGTCTTTACGTCCCACAAACTGGATGTTGCCATCGGGGAGATATCGGACGATGTCACCGGTACGGTAAATGTGGGCGTATTTCTCGTTGGTTTCAAAGGGGTTGTTGATATAGACCTCTGCGGTCTTTTCAGGACGGTTGAGGTAGCCACGGCTCACTTGCGGTCCGGCAACCCAAAGCTCACCCGCCGCGCCCACAGGCAAACGGCGTCCTGCCTTGTCGACAATATATAGCTTGGTGTTGTCCAATGCTGCGCCAATCGGGATGTCCTTCATGGGCTTCGTCACGTCGAAGGAGGTGATGCAGACGGTGCTTTCGGTGGGGCCGTAGAGGTTGGCCAAGGTGTAATTCGTAGGCGGAGTCAGAGGTGCCAACTTCTCGCCGCCTGTCAACAGGTAGCGCAGGCAGTGGTTTTCAACGGAAGTGGCAAACTGATAGGCCACCTGCGTGGTCATGAATCCGTGGGTGATTTGCTCTTGTTCAAAATACTCGTTCAATGCCAGCAAATCCAGACGCAGTTCTTCCGGGATGATGTAAAGTGTGGCGCCACTGGTGAGACATGGATAGGTTTCCATCATATTGGCATCGAAACCAAAACTGGCGTAGGCCGTAACTTTGCAGCCAGGAGCGAGGCTGAATCTGCGGTGATACCACTCACAGAATGCGACAAGGTTACGATGCACCAACTGACAGCCCTTGGGCGTGCCCGTAGTACCGGAAGTGTAAAGCATGATGAAGAGCGACTCGGGGTTGGGCGCACAGACGGTCAGGTCTGTGTTGGGGGCAGGCAGTTGCGGGATGTCGTTGATGGACAGCACATCGCCAGTGTATTGATCGACGATGCCACGCAATTCCGGGTCGGCAATGAGCAACTTAACGGAAGCATCTTGCATCATGAAGTTGAGGCGTTCCGAGGGATAAGTCGGGTCGAGGGGCTGATAGGCACAGCCAGCCTTCAACACACCCAGGGAGACAATCGGCATCCACTCGCAACGGGGAATCAGCACGGAGACGACATCCTCTTCGTGAAGGCCTTTGCCATGGATATAGGCAGCGATGCGGTCGGACATCTCATCCAATTCTCTATAGGTGAAATGCTTGTCCTTATAGACCACGGCGATGGTGTCGGGCGTTTTCGCCACCTGCCCACGGAACATGGAAACGATGGTTGCGCTCTTGTCCAGGTCAGTATCGGTCTGGTTGAAACTGTCAAGCAAGGCGCATTGGCTCTTTGTGGTGATGTCAATGTCGCGCAGATAGGTCTGGCTCAGGAAGCCTTCCAAGGTAGCCTCATAGCTCTCCATGAACTGGGCAATCAGCGTCTCGGAGTATTCGTTGGCATTGTATTCTGCCCTGATATGTATTTCTTTGCCGACATAGAAGGACATCAGATAAAACGGCACTTCCTCGTTGTGCTTGCGGAGTTGTATGGCCTCCATGGGTTTACCCATCAGCTCGGTGTAATCAAACAAGAGCCCGTGCCACACAAAGATGGAGTTGCTTTGCAGGTTGAGGTCGGCCATCAGGTCGGTATAGGAATAGATGTCGTGCTTGCGGCAACCGTCCATCTGTTCTTGATTTGCTTTCATGAAATCAAGCACGGTGGTCTCATCAGTAAACTTGGAGTAAACGGGCAGCGTCTTCACCGTCATGCCAACGGAATGTTGGAACTTCGGTTCGGTGCGACCGTTGTAAACCGTGTTGAACAGCGATTCCTGCTCGTTGTTGTATTTGGCCAACAGGTAGGCATACGCTGCTGTGAAAAAGGTACTCTTTTTGATGTTGTTGTCCTTGCAGAAGGCATCCACCCGATCCATGTCGATATTGAGTATACGGACCAAATGGGCATCCGATTGTCCAGGAATCTCGCGGTCGGGGAGCAGTTGGGTGAACGTGTCGCCGCAGTCGAAGTTTTGGGCGTACCATTGTTTGCCTTCCTCAAAAGCGGGTGTTTTGCGCATCTCTGCTTCAGCAAGAGCCAGTTCCTGCATCGACATCTCCTCGGGAGCGAGCGTGCCGCCGTTGTAGGCCGTCTCCACATCGCGAATGATAATATTATAAGAGGTGCCGTCGCTGATGATATGGTGCATGTCGAAGAGCCAATAGATGTGATTCGCGTCGCGCATCACTTTGGTATGAAACAGTCTGCCGCCATAGAGTTTGTAAGGCTCGATGAATTTCTTCTTCTCAGCCTCAAGGTCAATAACCTGTTCGACGGTAAGGCTGAAGTCCTCCTTTTCCATGTCGACGGACTGGAAGGGCTCGCCTTCGTCGGTCACCCCAATTCGGGTGAAGAAAGTGGGGTGCGCCTTTATCGTCGTCTCGATAGCACGACACAAACGGTCGACATCGAGGCTACCGTCAAAGACAAAGAGAAACGGAAGGTTATAGAAAATCTCGTTTTCGTGGCTTACACATTCGGCATAGATGCCATATTGTGATTTAGATAAAGGAGCTGTTTGTTTCATAATTATTATTATTTCTTATCTTTCCAAATGGTATTAAACAATGTGGGTTTGACTGATAGCATGAGCCAGCCCCAATGCAATTTCCGTTGTTCGGTAACTTCTTGGATCTGTTGGAGTATGACCATGGTCTCTGTGCCATGCATGTAAGTATAGCCAGCCGACACTGAAACGGCCTTGCTGAAAGCGTATGAAGCCGAAAAATCAACTTCATGCCCTAAAGTCTTGCTGTCCAAATAGTCGAGGTCGGTCGCGATGGCATAGTAATGGTATGCCGCATTGAGACTCAGGCCTTCAACAGGATTTACGTTGCCACCAATATAGAGGTTTTGGAGACCAGGGGTGAAGCCGTGGTAATAGTTTTTCATATAGAAGAAGTCCATCGCGCCGTAAAACTCGTGATGCGAGCCGAAGATGGCACTGAAACCTCTGATTTTGTCGTGATGAACAAGGCCCAAATGTCCTTCCGCCGGCACAGAAAAAAACTTGTCGCCGCTCAAATAGTCGTATCCAGCAAAGATATTGTATTTCTCGCTTGGTCTCACGGTGGCTTTCACGCTACCCATGAATGCATCGATGGGCAAGCCATGTTCTTGTTTACCCATCTGGTAGTAGAACTCGCCCTCCAACGACCAATACTTGGGACGGAAGGCCATATAAGTGCCCACCAACTGTTGGTAATAAGTGACATCAGGTTTCTTTTTATTAATGCTTTGCATCCCAATGTTCATGCCCACCAACGAAATGCCAAACATTTTCTTCGGCGTATCATAGTGATACCAAAGGGTTTGCATCGTCTTGTAGGGTTGCAAACCACCTGCATAATAGGAAATCCCTGTTTCTATGCTGTCTGCATTCTGGTTGTAAGCCGCCATCAGATGTACCTTGTGGCTTTCGCCATCATAACCCAATTTCAACACATCGTGGGTGGGTGCAGTCATCGTCCAGTCGTCGTTGCCGATGATACGTTCGTTGTCATAGTCCAATTCCTGACGGCCAATCTTCATGAACAAGCCGTTTTTCGATTGCAGGTTGGCCCAGCCTTCGTATAGGTTGATGTTGGAGCCACCCTGTCCCCAAATGCCGGCGAACTGGGGCGACAGCTTCACCTCCAACCACGAGCGTTTGTAGTCTGCCGTGATGCGATATTTGCCCAAAATGAATTGTGTCCTGCGATATTTGTCGAGGCTGTCGGCCTTGAAGCCGCCTGCACGCAACTCGCCACGGGTCACCAATTGGGCATCCAAACTGAATTGATTGTCTGCTTCCTGTGCTTTCAATCCGAATGAAAACAGCAAAGCCATAACCATGCAAAACCACTTTGCAGGTTGGTTGAAATAGTATCTCATAAGATGTTGATTTAATTTATTCTATGTCGAATAGGTCGATAAAGCCCGTCATTTTGAAAACTTCCTTGATTTCGTCGTTCAGGTTCTTCAAAACCACCTTGTTGCCTTTGGCTTTGGCGCTTTTCAGCAAGGCCAAGAGGATACGCAAGCCGCTGGATGCAATGTATTCCAAATGAGTGCAGTCGATGGTGATGTCTTTGCCGCTCAATTCATGGAGGGGTTGCATGGCTTGTTCGACTTCAAGAGCATGGGCGGTATCAAGTTCGCCTTCGAGGGAAACGATGTATTTCCCGTCTTTTTCTGTGATATTGGTGTCCATTTGCAATGATTTTTAATATAATGCTGCAAAAATAAAAAAAACTTTTGTTCGGTACCTAAAACAGAAAAATCCGCCAAATATTTGACGGATTTTATCAAGATTTTGATCCCGCGTCGCTTTGCGTCATTGCGAGGAGGAACGACGAAGCAATCCAGAGTTTAAGCTGATTGTCTGGACTGCTTCGTGCCTCGCAGTGACGCAAAACGTGTCCGTTATTCAATGACCATCTTCTGCGTCTTCACATCGTCGCCATTGATAAGGCGCAACACATACACGCCCGATTTATAGTTTAGAGTTGAGAGTTGAGAGTTTAGGGTTGAGAGTTGTTTGGTGACGAGTTGATGGCCAAGAACATCGAAGACTTGGAGGGTGCCTTCGCCGTTGACGATGATGTTGCCCGAAGCATCGATGAAGGCAAACGCCTCACTGGGCCCGCAGACGGCCTCGTCTGCGGCAAACACCAGGCGGAAACGGCTCTCATAGTCCGTCGTCTTGGCCTCGAAGGTGTATGTAGAGACGCGATTTATCGCGTCTCCACCATTCGCGGCCAGCAGGTCGATGTCAGCACCAGTCATGTTGTCAATCAGGTGCAGATAATCCATTTCCACGCCTTCGGGGTTTACGGAAATGGTGTAGGTGCCGTTTTCCTTGGCCTTGAAATTGAGGGGCATTTCGCCTTGGCCGTTGCTATAGGCAATGGCATATTCCTCGTTGCCTTGCGGGATGTAGATGTTGGCGTTTTGTGTGCCGAAGTAGAACTTGCCCAACTTGGAACCCTCGTTGAAGCTGATGATGGCGTTGTCGAGGGTGCTGGATTGCTTCGTTCCTCGCAATGACGAAGTGACCTGACTTAAAGCAATCTGCAAACTGCCTTTGTTGGGTTGCGGGGCTTGGTCGGGGCTTACGCTTGTGAATCTGACTTTTTCTCCAGTTCCTTCGGCCTTCACCATCACGCCGGTGCAAGGCTCAATGGCTGCACTGCCCTCGTTAGGCACCACATTCTGCCCGTTGATGACATAGAACGAAACCGGCTGCCCATTCCCATTTGTCATTGTGGCTTGGGTCGTGAACGGGTTGCCCACCAAGTTCCAGCCTTTCAGTTGGGCAGTTGCGTCGTAATCCAGCGGCACTTCGACAGGCTCAGTGGCCGCCGTGTACTCGCCTGCGAACATTAATGTCCGCGTTTCCTTGGTGGCGTAGAGGTAGCCGTGGCCGTTGACGAGTGTGGTGAAGTCGGGGTGGTTTTCGGTGGTGGTTGCCTTCCAGTTCTGCCATTCATTTTCATTGTCATCGCTTTGGTTGAAGCGGTAAAGGTCGTATTCATTTGAAGTTTCGCCTGCCGTGGGGAAGAGGTTATGCACTTCCGATGGTGCAATGCTTTCCGCCACGGGCGAGGCGATGAACACCCAGCCACCGTTGCCTTCTCCATACCCCGCAACTTGCTTCCTGACAACACAATTGGGATACAGCGTCTTCCCGTCGATGGCGTAGGCTCCGCTCACTTGGGCAATGGCGCTGCTGTAGGTTTGGCCGGCCTCGTCGATGAAGGCCTTGCCCTCGGCGATGGAGAGAGTACCGCCATCATAGTATTTGTTCGCATAGATGAAGTCGGTAGGGTTGGTCCAGCCGAGGGTGATGTTGTCGCTGGAGTTTTGGGCATAGATGCCGTAAATATTTCCAGTGGTCGTCACTTGGCCGCCGTTGATGGTAACAGAGCCGTTTACAGTATAGATGCCGAAGTTTCCAGTGGTCGTCACTTGGCCGCCGTTGATGGTAACAGAGCCGTATACAGTATAGATGCCGAAGTTGGTTGAGGAGGCTGTCACCATGCCACTTGCAATGGTGATGTTGCCATACTCGGCATAGATGCCATGATTTCCCGTGGAGGTGGCCGTCACGTTGCTGTTGTCGATGGTGATGTTGCCATTGTTTGAACGAATGGCAGCAAAACTTGCTGTGGCGGTCACCGTGGCGTTCTGAATCGTCACATTACCAACATCACCACTGTTATTGCCACTGTAGGCGTAGATGCCTGAACCACCTATCGCTTCCACTTCGCAGTCTGTAATGGTGATGTCGCCTTCCTTGGCATAGATGCCATAGCTTCCCGTGGAGGTAGCCGTCAAGTTGCTGTTGTCGATGGTGATGTTGCCGCCATTCTCGGCAAAGATACCATAATGACTTGTTCCTGTGGCCGTCACCGTGGCGTTCTTAATCGTCACATTACCGCCATTGTTGTTGTAGTATTGAGCGTATATGCCCATTGTTCCCGAGGCTGTCACCTTGCCACCCGCAATGGTGATGTTGCCTCCATAAATATAACAGGCATAATCATTGCTCGTCACATTCAGTTCGCCACTCTGGCCGGTCTGTCCGTAAACAAAGAGGGAGTAATTGTTTCCGCTGGTGCTTCGGATTCCATGATTGCCGCCTACGGTGACGTTCATCACGGCGTTGTCGGCCAAGATGATGTGGGTGTCGCCTGCGAGATTAATCGTGTTGGTGTAGTTCACCGTGCCCTGCACGATATACCATCCCGATAGCGAGGTGGGCATGTTGTCGGCATCGATGACCACGGCAGTGTGTGTTTCCCCTGTGCCATCGAGACCGATGTAGTCGTAGGTAGGGGGAGCGACATTGGTGAGCTTCTGGCCGCCTATGGCCTGCCTCTGTGCGTCGATCAGCGTGCCGGTGTAGGCGTTGGCTCCAGCGTAGAGCGTTTGTCCGTCGGCAATCTTCACGGTGCCGTAGTAGCTATCGGTTAATGAACTGGTACACGTTGCCTTGATAAAATCAGTGGCGGCGGTGCAGCCGAGAGTGATGACGTTTGCCTGGATTGCTTGATAGCGAGCAGTGACCGTCAACTGGCTGTGGTCAACAGTGAAATTTGAACAAACAAGACCAACGCTATTTGACGAATTAAGGTTGGCAGTAACGTTGCTTAAAGTAACATCATTGTTGGCTTGAATGGCAGCGTAATAATTTGCATGGACCTCCAACGAGCTGCGGCGAACAGTAAGGTTATCACAACCAATAACTGGGACACTGGATAGTGAAGTAGTGTTCACGTTGCCACCGGCAATGGTGAGGTCCTTGACATAGAATGAACACGATTGGGAATAGATGGTGAGTGCTCCGGTGTTGCCGCTTTGTGCATAGAGGGACAAATTGTATGTAATATCACCACCGTAGAATCCCACTTGTTCTTGAAATGATGATCCCGACACAGGGCTGTCACTGCTGCCGATGTTCATGGCTGCGCCGTCGCAGAGGATGATGTGGGTGTTGCCCAAAAGCTGAATGCTTTGGGAGTAGTTGAGGGTGCTATGCACGACACAGTATGTTTCTTGGCCTGCTGCGCCAAGGGTGGTTTCGGTGCCGGTGAGCCAGATGTAGTCGGTGCAATGCTGCGTTTCGCCGTTCTCATCAATGTAGCTGACAGAAGGAAAGTTCGTGTTGGCTGTGATGACAACATCCGCGTCGGGCATGGTGAGGGTGTAGGGGTTTCCGCTGCCGCTCAAAGTGGCTTCTGTGGGGCTTGCGCTGTAGCCTAAGAAATAGCCTTCAGGCACTGTGTTGCCCAACGTGAGGCTCACCTCGTCGTTTTCGGCAGCATAGAGCACGTCGCCGTATTTGAGGCCCACGCTGTAGAAATCCAGCCCACTGACGGCGTAACTACTGCTGGCAGTGCCAGCGTTTCCCACGGTGACATAATTGCCGCCGCTGATGCTGTAGGTTTGTGTGCCTTGTGCGTCTTGTGCGTCGCCGAGTGCGGTGGTGTAGTAGCAGTTGTTGATGAGGTCGCTGTTCACGTTGCGTCCGAAGGTGGCGCAGCCCGTGCTCACGGTGTTGGGGTCGGCTGCAGGGGCGTAGAGGCAGTTGGTGATGGTGGCTCCCGTGCCGCCGTTCGTGTTGTTGTGGCCCAAGAAGCCGCCGCAGTTGGTGGTGCCGTTGGTGGTGACTATCTTGCCGTTGAACACGCAGCCCTCGATGGTGAGCTGGCGATCTGATACTAACGAAGCGACGAATCCGCTGTGGGTGCCGTCGCCGCTGGTGCTGCTGTTGATGGTGACGCTGCTCACGCTGTTGGTGATGCTGGCCGAGCTTTGCACGATGCCGACCATTCCGGCGGCGTACTTGCCGTCGGTGCTGATGGTGCCACTGACGGTGCAACCGCTGACGGTCAGCGAGCCAGTATTGTTCGACTGGCTGACGAGGCCAGTGGGATAGAGGTCATGGGGGTTGTTGGTGCCCTTGGTGCAGTTGATGTTTACCACGGCGTTGCAGTCAGTCACATCTACATAGCCGCTCTGCAGGGCGATGAGTCCGGCGGGGTGGCGATAGTCGGCGGCGGTGATGTTGCTCACCACGTTCAGGTTTTGGATGACGGCGTGGTCGGTGTTGCTGTTGCCTTGCACGTAGCGGAAGGGGGCGCAGTAGTTGTCGGTGGCGGTAGCGGTGAAGGTAAGCGTATTGTTCTGCCCGTCGAAGGTGCCGCAGAAGTCGTGGTTCACGTTGCCCGCCATGCGGCTGACGCTGATGTCCGCGCCAAGTTTCACGGTCTTGCCGCTGAAGCGGTTCCACGTGTCGTTGTCGTTGAGCATCTCGCAGAAGTAGAGCCAGTCATCGGCATTATCAATAAGGTAGATGTCGGTGCCGCCGGAAGGCAGTCCAATAGTGGCATAGTAGAGGTCGTTGTAGCAGATGCCGTTCTGATAGATGGTGGTACTCATGAAGTTGAGGCTCTGTGTCTGGTCGCCTATTGTAGCCGGGGCGGTGGCGCGGCTGATGGTCTTGGTGCCGTCGGCGGCGATAAAGCTGCTGTTGGTCAGCGTGGGCGTTACGGTGTAGTAAACATGGCTGACGTTGGCCGTGGTGGCATTGTCTCTGTTGCGCACGGCCACAGGATGGAACGAGGCGGTGCCGCTGTACGAGCCGACGAAGAGGCAGTGACTGAAATTGATGGTGTTGCCGTCGCTCCAGCCTTGCAAGCCGCCCACATAGTTGCCGCTGTTGGTGATGTTACCGCAATAGACGGTGTTGCTCATGTTGAGGGTGCAGTGGAAGGCGTGACCCACGACACCGCCGCAGTGGTAGTTGCCAGCACTGTTTGGGGTGGTGACGGTGACATTGGTGGCCACCTTGCAGTTGGTGATGGTGTTCACGGTGTTGGCATTGTCGCCACGGGCGAAGCCCACCAATCCGGCGGCGTGTGTGGTGCCGACGACGCTGCCCGTCACAACGAGATTTTGGATGGTAGCGCCTTTGATTTCGCGGAAGGGTGCGGTGCCCTGCGTCGTGGTTTCGGTGATGTCGACGGTGAGTGTCTTTCCATCGCCGTCGAAGGTGCCCATGAACTCGTGGCCCGCGCTGCCCGCCGATTGCGTGATGCTGATGTTGGCATCGAGTTTCACGGTCTTGCCGCTGAAGTGGTTGTAGGTGGCGTTGTCCAGCAAGGCAGCGCAGAACTCGCCCCAACCTGTGGCATTGTGAATGGTGTATTCCGTGCCGTCAGCGTTGACAGAGAAGTTGTCTGAACTGACGGTTTCGGTTTCTGCCCACGCCGTTGCGCAAGCCAAGATGAGCGCGAGCAGGGTGAGGGCTGCGCTTTTCAGATGCGTTGTTGGTGTAAATTTGTGTTGCATGATATTTAAGATTTAAAATTTAAAGATTCAAGATTTAAAATTCAAAATTCTAGTAGGTGTTCAAAATTAAACTACATGATTTTTGACACGGGACTTTTTACTATGACCATTGACTATGACCATGACCGCTTTCACAGAAATGCTGAAATTTCAGCTCTTGGTTGAGGTGGTCATTGTCATAGTCACAAGTCATCGTCCCTATAGGTAAACTAATTCTGCTCATCTACTCATTAAAAAACGGGTTCAAAAGTAATAAAACCCCAAAAAAGTGATGTTTCATTACTTGAAAAAGATGTATCAAATTTTTAAAAAACGAAATATCAGATGGTTACAGAGGTCTGTTTTGCAGCGTTGCGGTATTCGGTGGGGGTCATGGAATAATGCTCGCGGAAGAGACGGTTAAAGGTGGGACGGCTGGCGATGCCGCACTCATCGGCGATGAGGCCCACCGGCTGGTCGGTAGTGGTGAGGAGCGCGGCAGCGTGGCGGATGCGGTAATGGTTGATGAAGTCGGAGGGTGTCGTGTCGGCACACTCGTGCAGGGCGTCGTACACATATTTATAGTTGGTGCCGACGAGGCGGGCCAGCGTCTCGTGGTTGGCGTTGGGGTCGGTGAAGACGGCAGGGTCTTCCATCAGCGTGCAAAGACGCTCGTACAGTTGCACGTTGAAAGACGGGTGTTGCGCGTCGGCTTCCACACCCACAGTGTCCTCCACACCCTGCTCTTTATGCTCCTCGTGCTCATTGTACAGTTGGTAGAGCCTACGGTTCTTCTCGGTGAGAAGGCGGTTGTCGCGGTGCACGCGCCAAAGGATGAAGGCCGTCAGCAGGAGCAGCAGCATGGTACCAACGGCGACGATGCGGTAGGTGCGTGCCTCCGACTCTTTCTGCTGACGGGCCAAACGCTCTTCCTGCAGGTGATAGACGGTGGCAAGCTCGTTGAGCTGTTCACGTTGGTTGTAGTATTCAAGGCTGTCTTGGATGACGGAGGCCCGATGGGTGTAGTGGAGGGCATCGGCGTAGCGGCCACGCATCTCAGCGGCGGCGCTGCGCAGCTGTAGGCCTGTGTAGTAGTTGGCATTGAGGGTGTCGCCCCGCGCTATCATCTCGGCATCAATGCGGTCCATGGCCTGGTCGAAGCGGTCGAACTGCCCCAAGCGGTGATAGGCGCTGACCAACATCAGGTCGCAGTCGGGCGACTGGCTCCACCGCGTACGAAACACAGCATCCTCGGCCTCAAGGCCCTTGGCGATGTTGCCCTGCTCGGCGTAGGCGATGGTGAGGAAGGCCAATGTCTGGCCTCGGGCGAAGTCGACAAACTCGGCGGGGTCGAAGCCCTCCTTGTCGATGCTGAAACGCTCGGGATGCTGCTCCAACTCGTCGTAACAACTAAGCATGGCCTCGCAAACAGTCACCATCTCATCGAAACGGCCGTTGTCGTTCAGTATGTGGAGCAGGTTCTTTGATGCGCTGTGATAGGACGTTACGCCGTCGAAGTTGTTCATCTGGCGCAGTTCCTCGATGACGCCCTGCAAGCGGTCGATGCCTTCGTTGGTGTGGCCGGTCAAGGCCTGGGCATGAGCGATATAGCCCTCCATCTTGCCCACGACGTGGTAGCGGCCGGAGGCGTGGGCAAGGCGTGAAGCCTCGGTGGCGTAACGGATGACGGCGGCGTAGTTGCACGACGACTTTTCGATGCTTGCCAGCAGGATATAGGTCTGTTCGAGAGTGAGGGTGTCGGTGAGTGCCTCCTTGTGTTCCAGCAAGTCGAGGCAGGTCTGACGGGCTAAGGGCATGTTGTCCAAGCCGCCGTACTGTGTCACAGCATTGAGGTACTCGGCACGTGGCCTTGAGAGGTTGCCGACGATGACAGCGGAGTCGATGATGGTCAGTGCCCGCTCCGGCTCGGCGAGGTGGACGCTCATGGCTGTTGCCTCGGTGTATTCGGAATCTGAAAGGGCGGCATCGTCTGCACCTTCTGAAGCACATCCAGTAAGTGCCATCGTAATTGCTAACAAAATGATATATAGCAAGTTTCTCATGTCCACACTTTTGTTCTTTCTGGGCGCAAAAGTACAAAAAAGTGGCTTTTCGGGAAGAAAAAACATATCTTTCGGCAAAATACTTGCGGAAAGGGAAAAAGGTCGTATTTTGAAGTGATGGAATGAAATCCACTCAAGCATACCTCTTCTCCATCCGAAGCACATTCTTCCCGTCAACGCGCTCATAGTTGATGCTGTCCATCAGGTTGCGGACTAGGAAGACACCCAAGCCGCCAATGGGTCGCTCCTCCACACTGAGGGTAGTGTCGGCCTTACTCACGCTTGTGGGGTCAAATTCTGCACCCGAATCTGTAAGGATGAATCGTATACGGCTCTCATCAGCCTCAATGGTTACGCTTATATTGCCCTCAGTACCATTTTGATAGGCGTAATCAATAATATTGGTAACAGCTTCTTCGACAGCCAGCTTAATTTGGTTGGCAAGCCCTGTTTCCATGTTCAGGGCAGTTGTTGCCGACTTCACAAACGCATTGAGTTTCGTGATTTCACTCACCTTATTAATAAATGTGAGGGTTTCGAAAAAGATGATAGACTTCTCCTGTGGCGTGTAATGGATGGCAAGCATGGTGAGGTCGTCGCTTTGCTCGGCACCGTCGACAAAGGCGTTCACCCGATTTGTCATAATCCGAATAAGCTTTTCCGATGTATTGGATTCTTTTCCAATACAAACCCTAAGTCCCTTTTCAACACGTTTCAACCCGAACTGTTCGTGGCTTTCGTTCATTGCTTCAGTCAGGCCATCGGTGTAAAGGAATAGACTCTCGCCCGACAGCAACACAGTTTCCTGAGTGGTGTAAATCATATTGTCCATCACGCCCAAAGGCAGATGAGGCTTGGCTGGTAATTGCTTGGTTTCCTCACCGATAACGAAAGGTTTGTCATGGCCGGCATTGCAATAGCGCAAACGTCCCGTCGGCAAATCGAGCACGCCGATGAACATGGTGACGAACATGTTTTGCTCGTTGCGCTGACAAGAGGTCTCGTTCAATGCCTGCATGATGCGGGCTGGATTGCTCTCATGTGCTGATATTGAACGAAATAGTGTGTGCGCCACGGCCATCACCAAGGCGGCGGGAACACCTTTTCCACTCACATCTCCAATGCAAAAATACAGTTTCTCGTCACGGATAAAATGGTCGTAAAGGTCGCCGCCCACCATCCTGGCTGGATCTAGCAATCCGACCACATCGCAGTCGTCGCGCAATGCGGTTTTTTCACCTTTGGGCAACATGTCCATTTGGATTTTTCGTGCGATATTCAACTCACTGTCAATGTGTTCCCGCTCGATAGTGGCCTGTTGCAGCTTAGAGATGTTCTTGGCGGAACGCTGGACAATGAAGGCAAGAACCAGCAGACCAGCCATAGTCAACAGCAGGTCTCTCCATCGGATTTTTATCAAAGGCTCAAACACTTCATCGTCATAATTGACTACAGCAATCCTCCATGGTTTTATGCTTTTGGGCGAACTATAAAACACATAACCTTTTGAGCCGTCTTCGTTGTCGATAAAGGACAAGAGTGTGGAATGTCCCGTAGAACTGGCATGGCGCTCAAAGGTGCTGTCGTTAATCATGTCAAGGGTTTCCTCCGCAAGTTGATGTGTGTTTCCGACCTCTTCCGGACCGCATATCAGTTTACCCTGGCCTGAAATCAGAATGTGGTAGGAAGAAGGGAACATATGTCTGGCATTCAACATTTTGCCGAGCTCTTCAGCATTATAGTCAACGCCGACGACGGCTGCAATGTCCCCAAACTCATCGTGGATGGGGAAAGTATAGGTGATAAGCGTCACTTTCGGGTCGCTTTCGTCAGGATAGGGTTCGCCCCAAAAAGAGCTGTCGTTCTTAGCCGCCAAAATGAAATCCTTGTTTTTGCTATAGTCATGTTCCTCTGAAGCAAGTTGAACGGTTTCTATAGAATCACCGCGCCTTACAGTATATGGCTCAAACAAACGGCCTTTTTCTGGGTAGTAGTTGGGAACCACGGCGATGCAACAACCGTCGAAGTCGGGGTTCTGTTCCACTATGCGGCGCGTGATGGCAAACAAAGAATCAGGATAGGGGAGAAACTGCTCGAATTCCCAATTGCGGTTTCTCAGCGCAAGTTCCACATCTTCAAGTGAATGCTTGACAGCAATAGACTTGATGACCAACTCTATTTCGGCGTTACGCTCCAAATCATTGCGGATTTGCTTGCGTGCAGAATACTGCTGGATGGCCGAAATCAATAACATAAGTGCTGCCGCTGTGATGAGGATGGCTATGCTGGACCTGTTGTGAGCACTTTTAAGAGTGTTTTTTACGTTATTCATAATCAGTTATTTACCAATGCAAAAACGAGAAAAAATGGAACCTAACACCTCGTCTGTGGTAATTTCGCCTGTGATACTCCCAAGGTAATAAAGCGCCTGCCGTAAGTCTTGGGAAACCAAGTCAGTAGGGATGTTCATCTCAAGTCCTTGTTGAACTTGATTCAAGCTTTCCGAAGCATGAAGTAATGCCTCATAATGACGGACATTGGTCACCATGGTGGAATCAGGTGAGGCGAGGGGTTGGCTGTATTTCAAAGCGTTATAAAGGTCATTGAGGCCAAATCCATGCTTGGCGGAGAGGCAAATGACCATGATGTCGTCATTGTCAAGGTCAAGGCGAAGTTCACCCAACAATGCTTCACCTTGATCTGCCAAAGTATCCACCTTATTAATACATATTATCAGTTGTTGGTTTGACAAATCCACCTTCAATCGGATGTCATTTGCAGCTGAAAGCATTGATTCATAACCCGTTGTGGCATCCAGCATACCGATAACGACATTGGCTTCCGCGATTTTCTTGTACGACCGTTCAATGCCAATCTTTTCAATGGTTTCATCCGTATTGCGCAATCCAGCTGTATCAATGAACCTATAAAGGATACCGTTGATATTCAGCGTTTCCTCGATGGTGTCGCGGGTAGTGCCAGCAATGTCGCTCACGATGGCGCGGTCTTCGCCCAAAAGGGCGTTGAGCAAGGTACTTTTGCCCGTGTTGGTTTGTCCTACGATAGCCACAGGAATACCATTTTTGATGGCGTTACCGAGGCGGAACGAGTCTTTCAGCTTATTGACATGGGTCAAGGTCTCTTTCAGCAATGACTTCAATTGGCTGCGGTCAGCAAATTCAACATCTTCTTCTGAGAAGTCCAATTCAAGTTCCATCAATGATGTCATTTCCAACAATTTAGAACGCATCATTTGAAGTTCTTTAGAAAAACCACCTTTCAATTGGTTGATGGCAACACGGTGGGCAGCTTCGCTCTCCGAACTGATTAAATCTGCTATGGCTTCGGCCTGTGCCAGGTCAAACTTACGATTGACGAAAGCGCGGCGTGTAAACTCACCGGCTTCGGCCATGCGGCAGCCATGCGAAATCAATACTTGCAAGAGTTTCTGCTGGATAAACACCGAACCATGCACACTAATCTCCGCCGAATCCTCGCCAGTGAAAGAGTGGGGGGCTTTAAAGAAAGTCACCAACACCTCATCGAGCCAATTGCCATTGTCTACAATATGGCCGTAATAAGCCTTATGTGAAACCACATTTTCCTGGACGAAAGGCTTGTCATTCTGTCTAAACAGCTGACTGACAATAGATATAGCTTCTGGGCCAGAGACACGTACAACAGCGATAGCGCCCATGCCATGCGGTGTAGCGATGGCGCAGATAGTGTCGTTATTTAGGATGTTGGTTTGCATTGTATTAGCAATACGCCGCAGTCTGCATGAAACAGACCGCGGCGTTCAATTTAACATAATGTTAGAAGGGAAGATCATCCACGCTATCTTCGCCCGCCGGAGGATAATAATCCTGTGCAGGAGCGGCTACAGGCGGCGTTTGATGCATCATAGGTTGCTGCACAGGTTGTGCAGGAGCAGCAGCCGGTGCAGCCGCAGCACCAACCGGGTCGAAGCGCCAAACGCGTACATCGGTGTACCATTTGCCATTAAATTCGCGCGATGACAAATCAATTTGTGCCTTGATGGTCTGTCCAGGCGCAAATTTCTGAATCTCGTCGATCTGGTTCGTCCAGCAGATTAGACAGACCGTGCGCGGGTATTGTTCTTCGGTCTCGATGATAAGTTCCTGTTTGCGCCATGGACCGCGGGCGCTTGTACCTTCGGTCAGATTACCGAGTCTGACCACTTTTCCGATAATTTCCATAATATACTGTAATTTAATATTTAAGATTCAAAATTCAAAGATTCAATTACCACTCAAGTGGGAATTATTGCGAAAATGCAAAAGTAATCATCATTTTGGTTTCGACAAGCGAAAAACTGATGGAAATAGCAAATTTTTGCATTCTTTTCCGTTTTGGCCTTTTTAAAAATAATCAATATTATGTTAAATAATGTATTTTGCAACACTACCCTAAGCACTATATTATCCAATTTTTGACCAGACCGCATTTATAGATTCCTACAGGAATGACATAAAGGCGGTCTTTCATTCCGAATCAAAAAATATTCATCGCAATCACCGCACAAGCCTCCGCATCGGCGACGGCATTATGATGGTTCTTCGCCAAGTCATAACCGAAATGCTTTGCCACAGTCTGCAACTTATGGTTCTCCAACTCCGGAACAAGTTTTTGGGAACCTAAATGTGTGCAATAGAATTTGTAATTCGGGTATGAAATGTGATACAACTCGTGTAATGCTTTCAAGACGCGTTCGTCAAACGAAATGCCATGCGCCACCATTGGCAAGCCCTTCACCTTGTCCTTGACATTGTCCCAAACCTCAGGAAACAAATCCGCATGGTTCGTGTCTTTATAGGTAATGCCATGAACCTTAGTCGTATAAAAATCATATTTGTTAGGCACTGGCTTGATCAGGCTGTAAAAGCGGTCCACAATCTCGTCCTCTCTGACAATAACGACTCCTATGCTGCAAGCACTGGTAACCTCACCGTTGGCAGCTTCAAAGTCGATGGCCGCGAAGTCATGCAAATGGTACTTCGGAATATAGGAAGGCCATTCGGCATCAGGCCAGTCAGCGCCCTTAATCTTTTGTTTATCGCGATTCCAAAACATAATGGCCGCAAAATTACGGAATTTGTTACGCAATTCAGAAAAATAATGCTACCTTTGCCCCGAAAAGTAGGTTTCCCCCTACTCTATCGTATTATTTTTGTTTCGCTAACTAACTTATAATCAACAAGTAAACCAATCTATCATGGAATTGAAAGGTTCAAAAACCGAAGCCAACCTTATGGCTGCATTTGCAGGCGAATCACAAGCCCGCAACAAGTACACTTATTATGCCTCAAAGGCACGCAAAGAAGGCTACAACCAAATTGCCGACCTCTTTGAAGAGACCGCCCGTAACGAGCAGGAGCACGCCAAGATTTGGTTCAAACTCTTGCACGAAGGCGAGGTGCCCGACACCAAAACCAACCTGAAAGACGCCGCTGACGGCGAGAATTACGAATGGACTGACATGTATGCTGGCATGGCCAAGACCGCCCGCGAAGAAGGTTTCACCAAGATTGCCGTGCTATTCGAACTGGTGGCCAAAATCGAGAAAGAGCACGAAGAACGTTATCGCAAGCTCCTGAAAAACATCGAAGACGGGCTTGTTTTCTCTCGCGAAGGCGACATGGTATGGCAATGCTCTAACTGCGGTCATATCGTCATTGGAAAGAAGGCTCCGCAAATCTGCCCCGTGTGCAACCACCCGCAATCCTATTTCCAAATCAAAGCTGAAAACTATTAATCCACTATTAATCAAATAATTTGTTCAATATGAAAAAGTACGTTTGCGACGTCTGCGGTTACATCTACGACCCAGAAAAAGGCGATCCCGATAGCGGCATCGCTCCCGGCACTCCGTTTGAAGCCATTCCCGACAGCTGGAAATGCCCGCTTTGCGGCATCGGCAAGGACAGCTTCTCTGTCATGGAATAATTCATTATGTTTGTAGAGACGCGATTAATCGCGTCTCTACATAATTAATCACATTATGGATACCAAAGCATTATTCAAAATTGGTTACGGCCTTTATGTCCTGACCACCAATTACGATAACATCGACAATGGATGCATCGTCAATACGGTGATTCAAGTCACAAGCAACCCTTTGCAGATTTCAGTGACGGTCAACAAGGGAAACTATACGCATGACCTCATCAAGGATTCTTGTGTGTTCAATGTCTCGATGCTCACCACCGAAACGCCGATGAAAGTTTTTGAGCATTTCGGGTTCCAGAGCGGGCGCAAGGTGAACAAATTCGCCAACTGCGAGTCCGAGCACCGTGCTGTCAACCATGTGCTCTACATCCCTAAATACACCAACGCCTATTTGGCCTGCCGCGTCACCAAGAGCATTGACTTTGGCACACATACGATGTTCATCGCTGACGTCCTTGATGCCCAAATGTTGTCTGACAAGCCTTCCCTGACATACGACTATTACCAGAACAACATAAAGCCCAAACCACAACCTCAAGAGAAGCCTAAAGATGGCAAACGTCGCTGGGTTTGCAAGGTCTGTGGCTTTGTTTACGAAGGTGATTCCCTCCCACCCGATTTCGAATGCCCGTTGTGCAAACACGGCGTAGAGGATTTTGAGGAGGTTTTTTAGCTGTAGAGGCGCAAAATTTTGCGTCTCCACAAAACAAAACAAATTCAATTATGCAACAAATACAATTAACCGAAAATATCTTTTATGTCGGCGTCAACGACCGCCACACCGACTTGTTTGAGAACCACATGGAACTGCCCAACGGCGTTTCCTATAACTCCTATCTCATTGTAGACGATAAAGTTGCACTAATCGACCCTGTGGAAGCCAATTTCCTTGAAGAATACCTTTTCAAGGTGAAATCGGTGCTGCAAGGCCGCAAAGTCGACTACCTTATTATTAATCACGACGAGCCCGACCATAGCAGCACGGTGGCCGCTGTGTTACGTGAGTTTCCCGACGTGCAAGTCGTTGGCAACGCCAAGACTTTCGCCCCCTTGGAGGCTTTCTACGGACCAATCGAAAACAAGAAGATAGTGGCTGAAGGCGAAACCCTTTGTCTCGGCAACCACACCTTACAGTTTTTCATGGTGCCTATGGTGCACTGGCCCGAGTCGATGGTGACCTACGAGCAAAACAGCAAAATTGTCTTCAGCAATGATGCCTTTGGTGGCTTCGGTGCCCTGAATGGCGGCATCTTTGACGACCAAGTGAACCTCGATTTCTATGAGGATGACATGCGCCGCTATTACGCCAACATAGTCGGCAAGGTGGCCATGCAAGCCTTGAAAGCCATCGAGAAACTTGGTGCCTTGGAAATCAAGATGATTGCCCCGTCGCATGGCTTGGTCTGGCGCAGCAACCTCGCTTGGGTCATTGGCAAGTACACGCAATGGAGCAAACAAGAGTCGGAAGAAGGCGTGGTCATCGTCTACGGCTCGATGCACGGCAACACGGCACGCATGGCCGAGATTGTGGCTCGCGGTGCCGCTGAGGCGGGCATCAAGGAAGTGAAGGTCTACGATGTGGCCAAGACGGAAGTCTCGTTCATTATGAGCGACATCTGGAAGTACAAAGGTGTCATCATCGGGGCTTGCGCCCATTATGCCAGCATGTTCCCGAACATGACTCTGTTGGTGCACGAAATCAACGAGTTCAAGCCGAAGGACAAATGCTATGGCATTTTCGGCGGCATGAGCTGGAGCGGTGGCGGCGTGAAGACCCTCACCAAATATGCCGAGGAAGGCAAATGGAACCTGGTGACAGATAACGTCGAAGTGAAAGGCGCGCCTATCCGCGAAGAAGATTGGGACAAGCTCTACAACCTTGGAAAATCTATAGCCGAAGCTGTAAAGGGTTAACCCCTACCCTTTTCATACTACAAAAAAAACTCCACCCATTGGATGGAGATTTTTTCATGTCCTATTAATATAAATAGGTATTGTAGAGACGGTGCATGCGCCGTCTCTACAATTAACACCAATTATTTATATTCAGCGAGCACGTCCTTCACGCGGTCAGGCGTCATACGGCCGTAGACCTTGTCACCGACTTCGATGACGGGGGCCAGACCGCAAGCACCGACGCAGCGGAGGCAGGTCAGAGAGAACTTGCCGTCGGGAGTGACCTCACCG
>JAFWRA010000009.1 GCA_017508895.1 Bacteroidales bacterium | reverse complement strand
ATACGCTCCCGCTCGCTGAAATAGACAGGCATGCGCAACACACTGTCGATCAGACGGGCGGTGCTATCAGGCAAGGTGTCGGCCAGACGCTCGGCACGGTCCACCATGCGCCGCGCCTCACGTGTGGGCGTGTGGCAGGCGGCACAAAACAGCAACAACAGAAACACAATATGTATCCTATGCTTTCCCATCCTTGTTTCAACCCGCAAATTTAAGAAAAAAGTATTACCTTTGCGCCGTCATGTCGAAGAAAAACAAAACCGATTACCCCAGCGGGAGCCGCACGAGTTGGAAGGTGGTCATCACCTATCTATTCGTCCTGGCCCTTTGCGCGGCTTTGTTCTACTATATCTTCAACCTGCGAAACAGCATCGAGAACCAACGTTCCAACATCAACACGCAACACAACGCGCTCAACTGGGTCAACCAGTTCACCAAAAACGTACACGGCGCACAAAACGCGGCCAACCTCTACGCCTTCACCGAACAAGTGAAATACAAACGCGAGTTCAACGCCTACCGCGACGACATCAAGACCCAGACCGACTCGCTCATGAAATACGAAATCAGTGAAGACAACAAGATGATGGTCAGCGAAATCGAGAAACTAATCAACAGCAAGGGCCGACTCAGCAACGAGCTGTCGCGCCAGTTCCACGACTTCAACCCCCTTGCCGAGTTCGACCGCACCATCGATGACTACATCCCACCCCAACCCGAAGAGGAAATCGTGGTCACCACCGTTTCGAAAGACACGGTCATCCACGTCCCGAAAACCGAGAAGAAAGGCTTTTGGAACCGCGTGGGCAACGTCTTCAGCCCCGACAAGGAGGAAGACAGCGTCGTCCACATCTCCATCGAACGCACCGACACACTCCGCATCCAACACCAAGGCCAAGACTCAGTCAACATCCTGGCCAACCTACGCGTGCTCTCCGACAGAGCCAAGACCGAATACTGGAAAAAAATCAAGGATTACGAGAAAAAAACCCAGGAACTGGTCAAGGCTGATAACCAACTCTCCGAGCAAATCTCCTCCCTGCTGATACGCCTCAACCAGGAAATCCTTGACTCCACCGTCGCTGAAATCGAGAAAAGCGAGCTCATCATCCAAGAAAACACCCGTACCTCCATCCTCATAGGAGCCGCGACCTTCATCCTCATCATCATCTTCATCATCCTGATTATCAGTGACGTCAACAAAGGCTACCGTGCCCGCCGCGCCGCAGAGGAAGCCAAAAGGAAGACCGAGGAAATCATGGAAAGCCGCCACAAGCTGCTGCTCTCCGTCTCACACGACATCAAGGCGCCGCTGACCTCCATCATGGGTCACGTGGAACTCATGGACAAGAACAACAACGAAAAGGAAATCGTTTCGATACAGCAGTCGGCCGACCACATTCTCAACCTGCTCAACAACCTGCTGGAATACTCCAGCCTCGAACAAGGCAAGCTGCAAGTCAGTAACGAGAACTTCGACATCGGACAACTCTGTGCCGAGATTTCCGAGATGTTTGCCCCCATCGCACGACACAAGAACCTGGAATTCCAATTCGAGAACAACATCGAGCCCAACACCCTGCTCAACTCCGACAAACTGAAAATCAGGCAAATACTCACTAACCTCATCTCAAACGGCATCAAATACACCTTGGAAGGCAGCGTCAGCTTCAAAGCGAGATTGGGGCGCAGTCTGGTCGTCTTCGACATCATCGACACCGGTGTAGGCATCCCTGAGGACAAGCTGGAAGAGGTGTTCAAACCTTTTGTACGCATCGAGACCTACAACCAGTTTGCCGAGGGCAGCGGCTACGGCATGTCGGTCGTCAAGGGTCTCGTCGACCTCCTTGGCGGCGAGATCCACACCGAATCGGAGGTGGGCAAAGGCTCGCATTTCGAGGTCAGGATCCCAGTGGAAGTCCTGGAGCAACAAGTTGAAGACAAGGGCGAAGACACTGACAGCAGAAAAAGCCTCAACATCTTAGTCATCGACGACGACAACACCCTGCTATCCGTCATCGACAACATGCTGCACCGTCTCGGTCACCAAGCCATCCCCTGCCGTTCGATGAACGACTTGGACAATGCCTTGCAGCAAATCCAAGAATACGACTACATCCTCACCGACCGCGAGATGGGTGCTGTGAGCGGCAACGACATCCTTTTCCTGGTCAAGGAAGTCGACAACAAGAAGCCCGTCATCCTGATGACCGGCCGCATCGAATACAACACCGAAAAAGCCCACGAGGAGGGCTTCGATGGTTTCCTCCAGAAGCCCTTCAACCTAAGACAGTTGGAGAACCTGTTTGGAAGTGTCGCCACCACCGAAAGCGAGGGCGAGACCGCCTTCCCCGACTTCCCGGCCTTCAGCGAGATGATGGGCAACGACAAGGAAGCCATGACCGACATCCTTCGGGTCTTCGTGCAGTCCACCTCTGATGACTTGGTCGCGATGAATGCGTTGATTGAAAAATCGGATTTCGTTGAGATGCAGAGTCTTTGCCACAAGATGCTACCTATGTTCAAGCAGTTGGAGCGCGACACCACCTTCCTCGCCCGGATGAACGCCATGCGCGGCAAGAACGAGACGGAAGAAGATTATCTGAACTGGAAAGAAGACGCCACCCAATTCATGACCCAAACCGACGAATTGATGGATTTGCTGGCTGAGAAGTATGGGATTGAGTGAGGATGCACTGCTTTGCCGTTTATGTGGCCAGCAAGAGTAAACCATGAAACGACCAGCGCAAGACCTTAAGCGTGATTATTAATGCATTTCAACACTATTCCCGACCATTTTTGATACAATTCGACTGCTTCCTCAATGTGTCTGTTACGGGTCTCTTCTTCAAACTTGTCGTAATAATCTGCTTTGATGGTAAGATGGTTGCCAAATCCCAGATAGATGGCCTTCCAGCCTTCAGGTGCTTGATGATTGAAGACACCTATTTTACAGACTTTCAGTACAGGCACAATTTCCATGAGCTGGTCATAGCTCACACCATTGTAGCAATAGTTTGTGTGGTAATACTGTCCCTGCGCATCGATGATCTCAACCCCTCCCGGATCCCCCATCGCACCAGGTTGCGCAAATAAAAAGGCGACAATGTCGAGTGAACAATAATCCTTGTAATTGGATTCAGTGATTTCTATACAATCAGTCATGGCTTTTTTCTTATGATGTTGATAATTAAATCTCGTATCGTTTGTCTTTCGACTTTGCAAAGTTAATGACAAAACCATGTTTTTCGCAAGGGGTGATGATAACTTTTTTCCAACTCGTCAATTTTTGTCTATTTGGGTGCATCCGCCGCACTCCCAACAGATCCATTCGACATAAGAACACCACGACCGAGCACAAAAACACAGTATTATTCGCAAAGACATGGCTTTTTTGTATTTTTGTGGCCATTATTAAACAAAAAAAATGAAAAGGATTATAACGATTATTGCATTTGCAGCCACGATAGCGCTGTTGACCTCCTGCAAGAAAAAGGAAGTCCGTGTGGTAATGGAAACCACAAAAGGCAACATTGAAATGAAACTTTACGATGCCACGCCGTTGCATCGCGACAACTTCAAGATGCTGGTGGAGGAAGGAGCCTATGATTCACTGCTCTTCCATCGTGTGATTCGCGACTTTATGATTCAGGGCGGCGACCCGGATTCGAAATATGCTGAACCCGGGCAGTTGCTCGGTGATGGTGACAGGTCATACACCATACCCTCTGAATTCAGGCTTGATGAAGGGATATTCCATCGTCGTGGCGTGCTGGCAGCAGCTCGCGAAGGTGACGATGTGAATCCAGAGCAGCGTAGTTCCGCCATGCAATTCTATATTGTATGGGGGAAAACCTTTGACGATGAGAGCTTGAATCGCGTTCAGCAACGAATTGACGACTATACAAACGGTCGGGTAAAACTCACTCCTGAGATGCGTGAAGTGTATAAGACCATCGGAGGAACGCCACACTTAGACGGTCAATATACCGTCTTCGGCGAAGTCGTTTCCGGCCTCGATGTGGTAGATGCCATACAACAAGTAACGACCGACACCAATGACCGGCCTGTTGAAGATATCCGAATCATCCGGGCTTATCTGAGATGATGGCGGCTGTTAGGGTGTTTATGCTGATTATGCCCTCGCAGCATTCTGTCCATTGTACAGCATCTGTTGCATACCCAAATAGAATTCCCTAATCTGCTCAGGCTGCATATTGAGTTGGTTCACTGCATCTGTCGCTGAGTGGTATTTCATGTCAATGAGCATTGGCAGATTTTCCGAAGTCAATTCCTTAAAGCCATTACGCACATATAGTTCCATAACATAGTTCACGAAATCCACTTGCGCGGCGGTGTACTTCTTCCGTGCCTGCTCCTTCAGGATCTCGGCTCTGCGTCGGCGGTCTATCGGCGTTGTATTGTAGGCGAGATAGGCCAACACATCCAGCATGTCACAATTCTCCATTTCAAGGAATCTGCGCGTCATTTCCAGCTTGTCCTCAGGGAAACCGCTTTGAGCCAACACATCCAGCAGTTGCTCGCGGGTGTCGGGCTGCGACCAACGTTTACGCAAGTCATCTTCACCAGCGAGAAAATGCGGCAACATACCAAAGAGTTTCTGGATATATTCTTGGATGCTTATCAACTCGTCACCAAACTGTATGCGCTCATCCCAGTCCGTGTGCAGGGTCAGTTCGCGCGTCGATGATAGTTTCACTTTTACCGTCTTTTTCTGATGTCCACCCGGACAGGTGCAGGGCAGGTGGCCACAAATAAGACAAGGTTGTGGCGTTTCCCAGCCATAATTTTCATGCGATTTATTGTCTCTACCCTCTTCGTTATTAGGATAAGGCTGCCTTTTGTTGCAGGTGCAAGGATAATTACCACACACAGGGCAGAACGGGTCGCCGTCCCATTCGGCATCCTTGAAGTTCTTCGAAGCACCAACAAAGTCGTACACCGTGAAATAGTATTTATCGGTGAACAATCGCGTACCACGGCCCATAATCTGCTTGAATTCCACGATGTTGTTCACAGGACGCATCAACACGATATTGCGCACATTGCGGGCATCGACGCCCGTCGATAGTTTTTGCGAGGTGGTGAGGATGGTCGGGCGCAGGTAGTCGTTGTTTTGGAACTGTTTCAGCTTGGCTTCGCCTTCCTTACCATCGTCGCTGGTCACGCGCTCGCAATAGTTCGAGTCGGGCACCTTCTTGTATTGGTTGATCATGTCGCGAATCACCATCGCATGGAGCTGGGTGCAGCAAAACACGAGGGTTTTCTCGTCCTTGCCTATCTGCCCAAGCAATTCTTTGACACGGTGCTCGTCGCGCTGGCGGATTTCGATGTTGCCGTTGTAGAAGTCTTGCTCGGTGTAGGTCTTGTCAGGGTCGATTTCGCCTTCCACGTCGTCGTTGGGGTCAAACTGGTAGGTGTCGATATTGCTGCTCGAAATCTTCACGCGATAAGGTGTCAGGAAGCCGTCTTCGATGCCTTGCTTCAGCGAATAGGAATAAACGGGGTCGCCAAAATACTTGTAAGTGTTGGCGTTCACCGTCCTGCGTGGCGTGGCCGTCATGCCAAGCTGCACCGCAGGCTCGAAGTAATTCATCAGCTGCCGCCACTCGCTTTCGTCGTTGGCTCCTCCCCTGTGGCATTCGTCGATGATGATGAAGTCGAAAAACTCAGGCGGATATTGCTTGTAGTAAGGCTGTCCCGTCGGGTCGTTCGACATGATGGTTTGGAAAATGGTGAAATAGAGATGGCGCGCCTTTGGCACACGGTCATGGTGCTTGCTGTCGTGAAGCAAGTCGGGCGTGATGCGCTCCATCGCGTCCTCGGGAAACTGCTCAAAGTCGTTCTTGGCTTGGTTGGCGAGGATGTTGCGGTCGCTGATGAACAGGATGCGGGGCTTCTGCTCTGTGCCTCGAGTGTTCCAATTGGTCTGATACAGCTTCCAGCAGATTTGGAAAGCAGTATAGGTCTTGCCCGTTCCCGTGGCCATGGTGAGCAGGATGCGTTGTTCGCCTTTGGCAATAGCTTCTAATACCTTGTTGATGGCAATTTCCTGATAGTAGCGCGGCTCGCGTCCGCCACCACGGTTCATCGGACAGAGGTTGAACTTGTCGCGCCAAGGATTGGCCTCTACGAAAGTCATTGCCCACAACTCCTGCGGCGAGGGAAACCTGTCGGCAGGGCCTTCTTTGGAGGGGATGATATAGTTGCCTTGGGCATCTTTCACACCCATGTCGATAGCCCAAATCTCGTCTCCGTTGGTGGCGTAAGTGTAGCGGATATGCAGCAACTCGGCGTACTTCTTTGCCTGCTCCACCCCTTCGCTGACATGTTTCTCATCGCTCTTGGCCTCGATGACGGCCAACTTCTGCTTGCGGTATTCCAAGATGTAGTCCACCTTCTTGGGATGGCGATTTTGGGGCAGTGCGCTCACTTGACCAGGTGCAATGTAAGCCCGCTGTTCGGTCAGGATTTCACTTTCGGGCACCTGCTCCCAACCCACCTCATAAAGTTTTGGGTCTATCTTTTTCCGTCGGGTTGCTGATTCGTCCATTATTTTTTCGTTTTATTACTTCGATTCGTTATAATTGTCTATTTTTGCAAACAGAAACAATAATTATCATGTGATGACAGCAGTACAAATGCAACTCAATGCTGAATTGTTTGAAGCCCTCCACACCATTTCCGGGGATGAAGGGCTAATGAAGAAGGCCGTTAAATCGCTCAAGCGCATTGCCTCGCAGAAACAGGCCGAGATGCCCATAGCTGAATTGGAGGACATCGTCCGCCAAGGAGAGAAAGACATTGCTGAGGGCAAAGTAGAACCCATAGCCATCGATGACTTATGGAAGTAGTATTGCTTAAGAAAGCCAAGGAAGATCGAGACTACTGGAAACGGACTGGTAACGAGAAGATTATGAATCGCATTACCGCACTTTTGAAGGATATCGAGAAGCATCCTTTTAGCGGAATGGGCAAACCTGAACCGCTGAAAGGCAATCTTCAGGGCAAATGGAGCCGCCGTATCACCGACGAGCATCGCATGGTGTACTCCATAAGTAGTGGTCGCATATACGTGTATGTGTTCTCGTTGAAAGGGCATTACGTCTAAATTATTTATTCAAACACTTCTCGAAGCATCGCTTGTTTCAATGCATCGCATTCCGCCAGCGTCTTCCGCTGCACCTCCTCCAACTTTTTGATATTGGCGGAAAGGGCATCGAGACGGGAGACAATGGAACGCTGAATATCAATCTTTTGTGGAATGTTTATTATAATGCTATTCAAGGCTTTCTGAGTTAGTTTTGGTTGTGCTGCTCCTGTAATGTATTCATCAAGTTTCAACCCTGAAAAATAATACTCAACATATTTTTGAGTTATCAAACTTTTGAACCTCAAAACATGGGCATGATTGTTTACCCATACTTTACCTGAAATAGGAAATGCTATTGGATAAGTTCGCATCAACAAGTTTGCACCATCTTCAGAAATACACAACAAATCTTCGTCAAAAAGATAATCATCCACATAATCCACTATACCTGACGCACCATAATAAGGATATTTTCCTTCTGTCCTATTCTTTTTTGTTACAGGAATCCGAATACTATCTAAATTCTCTGAAATATCAGGAAGCGTCTTCTCCTCCCACCCCTCTTTAGGCCTCATACATTCTGTGAGTTCAGCTTGGAAGAGTTGGCGCGCCTCGGCGAGTTGCTTTTCGGCATTGGCTTTCAGGGCATCGATATGGGCAAAGGCGGCATCAAGGCGGGCGACGATTGAATGCTGGTCCTTAAGAGGAATGTATGCAACTAGTATTTCTGACAAAGATTTCTTATTTAGGGTTTTACCTTTTACTTTTTCATTACCAGATGCGATCTTATTCCAATCCAAAAATGAAAAATAGTAATATAAGAACACCAAATCAACGTCATCTCTTCTTTGTAAGGACATTATTGCTTCGTTAGTATATAATTTCTCACCAGCAAAGGCCATTTTACCAAGAGTTAGTTTAAAACTAACCAAAAGAGAACCCTTGGGTATTTGTTTTATGCCTTGTTTCCCTTCGTCAGAAATATGTTCCTTTGTTTCGTGGATTTCTTTCCCTTCATACTTAGATAAATCAGCAATTGAAACCCATAAATTATTGGTTTCTTTCTTCTCATCCCAATACCTTGAAACGTTTCTAGGTGGTGTTTTTCCCATCACAATAGGAAACAATTCTCCCAACTTCTTATATGTCCATCCTTCTTTCACTCCACCATCTTTTTTATCTCATCCAACAAATCTTGGGCTTCTTCATGCAAACCGAGCAGCGAGTCAACGATTTCAGCTGCACTCCGCTCATCCACCTCTTCCACCTTGTTGGGGTTCTTCACACTGAGGTCACAGTCGTCGCCAAGGGCAGAAACGTCAATGTTCCACGAGTTTTCGCTATCGGCTTTGGTCTTTTGCAGTTTCAGGAAGTCGGCCAAGTCATCCTCATTCAAGGCATTGGTCTTGCCGAGGTTGCGGCCAGGATTCAACTGATAGTACCATATCTTTTCGGTGGGCTTGCCCTTATCGAAGAAGAGCACCACGGTCTTCACTCCAGCCCCTTGGAACACGCCCGATGGGAGGTCCAAGATGGTGTGGAGGTTGCACTGCTCCAACAGCACCTTACGCAACTGGGCAGCGTCGCCATTGCTGAGGAAGGTGTTTTTAATCACAATGCCGGCACGGCCACCAGCCTTCAGCATCTTGATGAAGTGCTGCATGAACATGTAGGCGGTCTCGCTTGTGCGCAGATCGAAGTTTTGCAACACCTCGCCTCGTTCCGAGCCTCCAAAGGGCGGATTGGCCAAGATGACATCCTTGCGGTCTTTCTCCTGCACCTGTGCCATGTTCTCGGCCAGCGTGTTACCACGAATGATGTTAGGCGCCTGCACCCCGTGGAAAATCATGTTCATCGTAGCGATGATGTAAGGCAACGGCTTCTTCTCCTTGCCGAAGAAGGTCTTCTCCTGCAATATCTTGTTATCGTTAGAGCTTTTGATTTTCTGCGACATGTAGGCGAAGGCCTCGCAAAGGAAGCCTGCCGAGCCACAAGCAGGGTCGTAGACCGTCTCGCCAATCTTCGGGTCGACCACCTTCACAATGGTACGAATGAGCGGGCGCGGCGTGTAGTACTCGCCACCGTTGCGTCCTGCGTTGCCCATGCGCTGAATCTTCGACTCATAGAGCAACGTCATCTCATGTTTGTCCTGTGCGCTTTGAAAGTGCAGCGAATCCACGAGATTGATGATTTCGCGCAGGTTGTAGCCGCTGGTAATCTTGTTGCGCAGCTCGGCAAAAATTTCACCTATCTTATATTCGAGCGTGTTGGCGCTGCTGGCCGTCGTTTGGAACTTGCGCAGCTCGGGAAACAGCTTAGTGTCTACAAACTGTTGCAGGTCGGGACCCGTCATGCAGTTGATGTCGTCGGGGGTGCCGTCGGCCTTCTTGGGTGCCGCCCATTGGCTCCAGCGCATGAAGCCCGTGATAAGTCGTTTGTAGTCCTTGCCCGCCATCTGGGCATTCATCTCACGTTCGGCCTCAAGGTCGTCAAGGTATTTCAGAAACAGCAGCCACGAGGTCTGTTCGATATAATCCAGCTCGGTGCTGCATCCCGCCTCATTGCGCAGGATATTGTCGATGGCATTAAATGTGGATTCGTATTGCATGGGATGTGATGCTATTTGAAAGTGTTTTGCCTTTCCAAGCATCACAATAAAAATCCGTGAGATCCTTTGTTTACGTGGAGGTTCGCCAAAACCTGTACTACAAACAAGAAAGCCCACGGATACCGTGAGCATTTCCGCTTTCATGTGTAGTACATTTTGAAATTGGCGATTTCCACGTACGATGAAAAGCAAAAACGCTTTTATTCTATGTAATTATTTAAAACTTATCCTTTTACTAATTCGTTATCGTTTTGATTTGTAATTCATCATTGATTTATCGCTGCAAAGATAGCATATATTCCGGTTGACACAACTTTACGACAGCTTTTCAATACAGCACCTATGTTGTTTAGTGTCGCGCTCGTAAGTGATGCCCACGAGCAACAGGTTGTCGGTGTATTGCGAGACCTTGGCGGGGTATTGCTTTTGCTTGATTTGTTCGATGGCGGTGTTTACTGCCTTGTCGTATTTCAGCTCGATGACAATGGCGGGTGAAGCGACGTTCTTGCGCGGGATGAGCACCAAGTCGGCAAAGCCCTTGCCCGATGCCAGCTCACGATGGATGATGTAGTCGTTGGAGGCGTAATAGTAGGCGAGGCTCAACACACAGGCCAATGAGTTCTCGTCGTTGTAGCTCAGGATGCTCGTGTTCTCGTCGTGGGCAACGTCCACACCTCGGGCCACAGCCTCCTCATTGCCTTCAATCGTAGCACGCAGCAATTGCTTCGACTTTTCAATGGCATTGGCGACATGGCTCCAATTGTTCAACTTGACGGCATTGACCATCTCGCCCGCCACCTCCTTGTTGGGGATATAACACTCGCTCTCTTTCCAGTCGTAGGACAGGTAACCTAAATGGATAAGCACCGTCAACACGTCATCCTTGGATTGGATGACCGACATGTCATTTTGGAACCCTGTGGGGTCAACGGCACAGCGCTCACCCGCCAGCATCCGCACCACATCGTCTTTCAGCCCTTCGTAGTTCATTTGGATGTAATGGGCTACAGTATCGTAAGAGGCTGTGGAGGCCCAAAAACTACGGCAACGACGACTCCGGATGGCCTGCATCACGGAGTTAGGGTTAAAGATGGACAACTCATCCCCTATCTGATAGCCATCGTACCATTTCTCCAACTCATCGAAGTCCATTCCATGCTTTTCAGCCAGAGCTTGCACCTCTTCCTTGGTGAAACCGAAATAAGGCGCCATATCCACTGGCTCCACCATCGAATACTCGATGAAATTGTTCATCGCCGATTGCGTCTTGTATTTCTTGACAGGCAGGATACCCGTCATGTAGACACCTGCAAAAACCTGAGGAGAGTTGCTTCCCTTGAACATTCGGCGCAGCCAATTGACAAACTCATCCATGGCATGAGTACCAGCCTTGAACTCACGGCAAATGGCATCCCACTCGTCAATGATGAAGATGAACGGTTGTTGGGTTGATTCAGTAACACGAATAAGATATGCCATCAGGTCATCATCGTCCATGACAGGGATGTCAGAAAATGCATTATGAACGTCAGCTATCAGCTCCTTTTGCACATGCTCCATAATGCTGTCATCCTTGAAACGCGTCGTGAAATCAGTCAAATCAAGAAAGATGACAGGATACTTGTTCAAATGCTTCTCAAACGAAGGGTCAGAGGCAATCGCAAGGTCGGCAAACAAATGGCGCGAGTCGCACGACCAATCATAGTATGCATTGAGCATCTTGGCCGCTACCGATTTGCCGAAACGACGGCTGCGTGAGACACAGCTAAAACTGCGCTCCGTAAAAAGGGTGCTATTGACAATGGCTATCAAGCCCGACTTGTCAACATATTCACTATTTCTAACCCTTTGGAATCCGGCATTGCCAAGATTGATATAGGTTCCCATGACTTTGTTATTTTGTTCTTCCGTTGTTAACCAAATTACAACTCTATCCCATACAAATGCATCTTGTTATACAAGGTCTTGCGGTCGATTTGCAGCAACTTGGCCGCGACGGTCTTGTTGCCCCTAGCCTTCTGCAAGGCGGCTTCGATCTGTTCCTTCTCGTGCTCGGGACGCAAGGCCCAGTCATCCTCATCGGTGGCGATGACGGTCTTCTTGTTGGGCGCACTGAACACCGGCAGGTCGTCCAGCTCGATGTTCTCGCTTTCGGCGAACAGCACGCAGCGACGCACCACATTGCGCAGCTCGCGCAGGTTGCCGTTCCAGCGTTGCTCCTTCATCCGCTGCAGGGCATCGGGCATGATGCCTTTCACGTTCTTGCCCAACTCCTCGTTGGCCTGACTGATGAAGAAGGCCGTCAATTCATCGAAGTCCTCCAAGCGGTCGCGCAAAGGCGGCACCTCGATGGCAAACTCATTGATACGATGGAACAAATCCTGACGGAACCGGCCTTCCTCGATGGCTTGTTCCAGGTTCTCGTTGGTGGCAGCGATGATGCGCACGTCCACATGGATGTCGGTGGCCGAGCCCACAGGCCTCACCTTCTGCTCCTGCAAGGCACGGAGCAGCTGCATCTGCACCTCATAGGGCAGGTTGCCCACCTCGTCGAGAAACACTGTGCCGCCCTTGGCCTGCTCAAACACGCCTTTCTTGTCGGCGATGGCCGAGGTGAACGAGCCCTTCAGGTGTCCGAACAGCTCACTGGGTGCCAACTCCTTGGAGAGGCTTCCGCAGTCCACAGGGATGAAAGGGCCCTCCTTGTAGGGGCTCAAGTCATGAATCATTCGGGCGATGTATTCCTTGCCTGTCCCGCTTTCGCCAAGAATCAGGACAGAAAACTTGGTCGGCGCGACCAATTCCACATGTTTGTAGAGCCTTTGTATGGACGGGCTGTTGCCCTTCACCCATTGCTTGTTGCCCGGAATGATGGTTGCCTCCACTTCGTCATCGGTGGAAGCCAAGGCCGCGGCAATCTTTTCCTCCAGTACACTCGGGTTGATGGGTTTCTTGAGATAGTCGAAGGCTCCCAGTTTCATGGCCGAGACGGCAGTCTGCACTTCGGCATAGCCTGTCATCACGATGATGGGTACCTTGCTTTTCAGTTTCTCTCTGACCCAGGTCATGAGGATGATACCGTCGCCATCAGGCAGACGCAAGTCGGTGAGAATCAAACCAAAATCACCGTTCGAAATCTCGATTTTAGCCTGTTCATAACGCGACGAAAGCACAGCCTCATAACCGTTTTTCTTCAGCCAAGTCTGAATCATCATGCCGAAGGAGGCATCGTCTTCCACAACAAGAATTCTACATTTCATGGCGCAAAGGTAGCAAAATTCTGTAGATTCCACAAAATTACACACAAAAAAATGCCCCACATTGGGGAAATGTGAGGCAATTTTAAAAAAAATTGAAAACGAGCAGATTCCGTAAAAACGGATTTTATTTGATGGATACTACCAAATAATTCGAGATGCTCCAGAAAGCGTCCTTATCAAGGATTTGGATGCTCAGCATGCCTTCCTCGCCTTCGTTGAGTTGGTAGCTGCTTTCTGGGTGATTGGTCATGATTTTGGCCTTCTTGGTATGCAACGGGATGACGTCCAGGTCGCGTTTGTTGCCTTGCATGAACTGGCTATTGTCGAAGCCTTGCTTGGAAATCTCACTGGCTTGGAACAAACCGCCTTTGCTGACCACACCTTTCTCCACCAGCACCTGTTGTGTGGCGATGCAAATCCACACGGCATTCAGCATGGCGTCTTGGTTCTCGATGGTGGCCTGTTGTGCGGCGTTTTGTACCGTCATCACATCAAGACTTGTGTTCAAGTTGTCGATATTCTCAGTGAGGTCGGAGACTTGTTCATTCAAAGTGGCGATTTGCTCGCGGCTTTGTTGCAGTTCGTCTCTCAAGGAGATGATGAAGGTCTCTTTTTCTTCAAGTTGCTTCTTGAGTCGGTCGACAGTCTGGGTCAAGGCCTTAGACTTTGAGCCTTGTTCCACCAATTGTTTTTCCAGATTGGCAATTTTGGTACGATTCTCTTGCAAGGTCTGCTGGATGGCATTGATTTCGGAAACGGCTTTGTTGGTGTTGCCTTCCTGGTTCTCCATCATGATGATGTTCTCTTGGGCGCGAATCGACTCAAGGGCATTCTCGATCTCATTGATGGTGTTCAAGGCATTGTCGAAACCACCTTTGGCTGCAACAGCCTCGGTGTACAAAGAATCACGCTCAGCCAAGAGTGCTTGATACTTCTCGGAGCGTTCCACATTGCATGATGTAGCTAAAAAAGCCACAAAAAACATAGCAACAAATGAAATTCTGGTCTTCATAGTTTGAAATTTGACCGTTTTCATAGCATAATTCATACCTATTTTATTTGTGGAACAAAAGTTATTGTTTTTCAAAAAGTTAGCATTCATTCCACAGCTGGAATAAACTGTGGAATTCTGTGGAAATAAGTGAGGAAAACAAAAATATGTGGAAAAATGTGGAATTAAAGGTAGACAAAGCCAGTGTCTTTGTGGCGCGGCAAGGGGAAAACCGACGTGTTGACATCGGGGTGGACGTGCTTCATACGGAAGTGCTGATACACACATTGCAGGGCGCGTTCGGGGGTGTTGTTGTTCTCGCTGAGATGGCAAAGCATGATGTTTTTAATATTAGGATGATAGATTTCTGCGATGAAACGCGATGCCTCAGCATTGCTCAGATGTCCAAAAGGTCCCGAGATGCGTTGTTTGAGGATGTACGGATAGGAACCATTTTCCAGCATATCCTTGTCGTAGTTCGACTCGATGACGATGTTTTCCGCTCTTTTGATTTGTTCCTTCACCACATTGTCGAGCATCCCAATGTCGGTGGCGATGGTCAGTGTATGGCCTTCAAAATTAAAGTGATACCCCACTGCGCCACGGCCATCGTGCAACACAGGAAACGCTTCTACAGTGATTCCACAAATCTCAAACGGCTGCATGGGCTCGATTTCGTTCAACAACCGGGCATCAACCAGTTTTGTGGCTTTGCCTTCAAGGATACCTTGCAGGCAATCGGGATGGGCGTAGATTGGAATGGGACTATTTTTGGTCAACGACTCAAGGCCAAGCACATGGTCGATATGGTCGTGGGTGACCAAGATAGCCTTAATGTGACTCAGCGGAATATCGTTTTTGGTCAGCACCTTCATGATTTGCTTCGCACTGATGCCCACGTCCACGAGCATGCCTTCGTCCTGCTTGCCCACATAATAACAGTTGCCGCTACTACCTGAGGCAAAGCTGCAAAACACAAAGGGCGAAAGACATGAAAAGAGGTCCATCCGAAACGATTTTGGCCGCAAAAGTAGAAATTAAATTGGTTTTTTCTCTATTTTTGGCCCCAAATTTATCAACAATGGAAAACACCTTTGACCCCAATGCAGCTGCCGTCGCCGATTCCGGTATCTACGGCCTTCCCTGCTCTGCCGAAGAGGCACAAATCATCATCATACCCGTCGAATGGGAGCTCACCACGAGCTACAACCGAGGCACCGTCGATGGTCCCGCCACCGTCATGGAGGCCTCACTTCAGGTCGACCTCTGCCACCACGACTACCCCGACCTCTGGCAAAAAGGCATCTGGATGGACGAGTTCCCGACCGAGCTCCGCGAGCTCCACGACAAGATGGCGCCCATCAGCGAAGACATCATCAACGCGCTGTATGAAGGCACCCTCGACGATGACCCGAAGGCCTACGAACTGCAATACGCCATGATTGAAGAGGCCACTGAAAAGAAAAACGCTTGGCTGCGCGAGCGCATCGCCTATTGGAAGGCACAAGGCAAGGTGGTCGGCCTGCTTGGCGGTGACCACAGCTGTCCCCTCGCCTATCACCAATACCTAAATGAAATAGGCGTGGAATACGGCATCCTTCACGCCGATGCCCACTGCGACCTGCGTGAGGCTTTCGAAGGCTTCAAATACTCGCATGCTTCCATCTTCTACAACACACTGAAGTTCAACAACGTGAAGAAGCTTGTGCAAGTAGGCATCCGCGACTACTGCCACCAAGAGAAAGCCTTGGCCGAGAGCCAGCCCAACAGAATCAAGGTGTTCTTTGACCGCGACTGTCGCCGTAGGATGTTTGAAGGCGCCAAGTGGAAAGACATCGTGGACGAGATGATTGCCGCACTGCCCAACAAGGTCTATCTCTCCATCGACATCGACGCCCTCGACCCGAAGCTCTGTCCCAACACGGGTACGCCTGTGCCAGGCGGCTTGGAATACGAGGAGCTGATGTACCTGCTCAACCGCATCCGCGAGGCGGGCAAGGACATCATCGGCTTCGACCTCTGCGAGGTCTCGCCTTCGCCCGACGGTGGCGATTGGGATGGCAATGTCGGGGCTCGGGTGCTGTTCCACCTCTGTGGCGTGGCCTCCAAATAACACCAGTTCGGACAATTTGGATAATCCGGCATTTCTATTCGGGAAATTCCTACTTTTGCGCGTCAATAATCGACCTCAGTAATGAGCACTCCCTATTTTGGCGAAATCATCGCCCTCATCGTAGCCATCTCTTGGACGGCTACGGCCTTGTTTGCCGAGACCGCCAGCAAGCGTCTGGGGTCATTGCCACTCAACCTTATCAGGATGGTGCTCTCTTGGGCTTTCCTCTCTGTCATGCTGTGGATTGTCACGGGAGCGCCCTACCCTATGCATGCCAGTGGCAAGGCTTGGTTCTGGCTGGCCTTGTCGGGGCTGGTAGGTTATGTCTTCGGTGACTGGTGCCTGTTCAACTCCTACATCGTCTTCGGCTCACGCTACGGGCAGCTCTTCATGACCTTGGCCCCGCCCATGGCTGGCATCGCAGGCTGGCTGATGCTTGGCGAGTCGATGTCATGGCGTTCTTGGTTGGCCATGCTCGTCACCTTGACGGGTATCGCCATCTCCATCTTGGCTCGTGGTGGCGAGAGCCACAAACTCACCCTCAAGCTACCCTTGAAAGGTGTGCTCTTCGGCATCGGAGCAGGTGTAGGACAAGGTGTCGGTTTGGTACTCAGCAAGATAGGCCTGGAGCATTATGCCTTGTCCATCCCAGCGGATGCCCCGCAAGCCATCGCCAAGATGATGCCTTTTGCGGGCACCTACATCCGTGCCGTGGCAGGTTTTGTGGGTTTCTTCCTTATCTTGGCTCTAACGAAACAGCTGCACTTGGTCGGTAAAGGGCTTCACGACCGCAAAGGCATGACTTTCGCTGTACTCACCACCTTCTTCGGGCCTTTCCTCGGCGTGTCGCTCTCGCTCATGGCCGTGCAATATGCCAAGGCCGGCATCGCCTCCACCCTGATGGCGCTCACTCCTGTGCTGATCATCGTGCCTTACGCCCTCATCCACAAGCAGAAGATATCCGTCAAGGAAGTGATTGGCACCTTGATTACCATGGTAGGCGTGGCTTTGTTTTTCTTGTTGTAAGAAAATCAAAATTTCTTTGACTCCAATTCCATAAATCCTTATCTTTGCACCCAAAATCAACTTCGTTGAAAGGCCTTGCAATTGACAAAGCCAAGCTAACGATTTCAAACCCATTTCGAAAATGGCACTGAACAACCTTTTCACCAGAGGAAGCAACCGCGAAAAGCACTTCTTCCCCACCTATGCCAAGCAGGCAGAGACGGCGCAGATTGCCGCCAAATACCTCAAGGAACTGGTCAAAAGCGACGACCCCGAAGAAAGGAAGCTGCTCACCCGCATGATCAAGAAACAGGAAACCACAGGCGACGAGTTGCTGCGCGAGTTCTACATCGAACTCAACGAGGCCTTTGTCACGCCTTTCGACCGCGAGGACATGAACGCCTTGGCCATGGATCTTGACAAGTTCCTCGACTTCATCAACCACTCGGCCAAGACCATCCTGATGTACAATCCCAAGAAAATCGACAAACAGATCAAGGAGATTGTGGACAACATCCATGAAGATGCCACCATTATCATGGATGTGTTTGGCTTGCTCGACGACCTTGGGAAGAACCACCAACAAATCAGTGAGTTATGTCAGAAAGTCACCCTTATTGAGCACGCCGTTGACGACATCTATGGCGACTACATTTCCTACCTCTTCAACAACGAGAAGGACGAGATTGAGCTGTTGAAATCCAAGGAGATCGCCCAAGTAGTGGAGGACACCACCGACCGCGCCAAGGAGGTGACCGGTACCGTTAAAAGCCTTTTAATAAAAGAATCGTGATGAACCTCTTGACCATAGCCATCATCCTCTCCATCGTCCTTGCCTTCATCTTCACCTTCCTGAACGGCATGAACGACGCGGCCAACTCCATCTCGACCATCATCGCCACCAAGGTAATGACGCCCGTGCAAGCCATCTTGTGGGCCTCGTTTTGGGAGTTCATGGCCTTTATTTTCATCAGATTGATCCTCAACCAGCAGTTTGCCGTGGGTAACACCATGGCCAACTTCGCCGACCAAAGTGTCATCGACCCTTACCTAATCCTATCGGCTCTTGTCGGCGCTGCCATCTGGGTGGCCATCTGCACCAAGAGTGGTATGCCCATCTCCACCTCGCACGCCCTCATCGGCGGCATCATAGGCGCTGCATGGTTCGTCAATGGCAGCAACGTGCTGCACATGACACCTATCATAATCACCTTGGCTTTCATCGTCCTTTCCCCACTCATCGGTTTGTTCCTGGGTTTCTTCCTCGAATGCTTCTTTCTGAGGATCTTCAAGAACAGCCAACGCAAGAGGGTCGACAAAATCTTCAAGGTGCTGCAGCACTTCTCCACAGCAGCTTTCTGCATCGGTCACGGCTCCAATGATGCGCCCAAGACCATGGGTATCATCGCCGTGCTGATGGCCAGCGTATTCACCACAAAGGGCGTCAGCCCCGCCATGCAAGACTTCATCAGCAACTTCTACGACAGCAGTCAAAGCTTCCATATCCCTGACACACTGGCCGTTATTTGTTACATCATCATGTCGTTAGGCATCCTGATTGGTGGCAAGAATGTCATCAAGACCATGGGCGGCGGCTTGGCAAAGATAACACCCGTCAGAGGTTTCTCGGCTGAGTTTGCCGGTGCCACCACTCTGATTGCCACATCATTCCTTGGCATCCCCGTCAGCACGACGCACACCATCACTGGTGGCGTCATCGGCGTAGGTCTCACCGACGGCATGAAATCAGTGAAATGGGTCACGGCTAAGCGTATCATCCTGTCGTGGATCCTCACCATCCCTGTGCCGCTCATCATCGGCGGCATTTTGAACCTGTTGTTTCACCTTTTAGTCAAGTAATGCCATGAGTCTCAGCAGTTTTTTCCAGTTTTTCGTTCCTAAGGAAAAGAAGTTCTATCCGCTCTACCAGCAGCAGGCAGCATACATTGACAAGGCTGCCACGCTTTTGAGGCAGATGCTCTTGGAGACCAATCTTGACCAGCTCGAAGCTTTGAGAAAAGACATCAAGGTTTGTGAGACGGAAGGCGACAAGGTGCTGCGCGACTTCTACAGCCAACTCTTCGCCACCGTGCTCACCCCCTTCGACCGCGACGACGTGCATGAACTCGCCGAGATGATGGACACCTTCCTCGACCGCATCGACGATTCGGCCAACATCGTCCTTACCCGTCGTTTCCTAGCTGTGGATGCAGACCTCACTACCATGGCTGAGAACATCATGTTTGCCGCAGAGAACCTCAGTCTCATCATCCGTGACCTGCCCCAACTCTACGACAATCGCAAAGAGATTGCCCGTCTCTGCCACGAAATCAAGACCTTGGAGCACGACAACGACGAACTCTATGGAAACTGCATCAGCAAGCTATTCCAAAAAGACTACACCCTCACCGAGATCATCAAGCGTAAAGACTTGGTGCAGGTGCTTGAAAACACGACCAATTCTGTGAAGTATATATCGGATAAAGTTAGGAGTATAATTAGTAAATTATAGGTTATGGGTGTGGAGTTAGAAGTATGGAATAATGGGCTGTAAGCTGTAAGCCATAAGCTATAAGCTAATAAAGCTTGGAGCAATTGATAAGGCGGGCTTACAGCTTATAGCTTACGGCTTAGACCCAACAATTAAACGAATAAACAATCAACATTCAACAATAAACACCATGCGACAAATCATCACCAGCCTGTTAGACAACGACCTCTACACCTTCAGCGTGTGCTACGCCTACCTGCAGAAGTTCCCTCGCGCCATGGGACAATATACCTTCGTCGACCGCAACAACACGGTCTATCCCAAAGGCTTTGCCGAGAAGTTGCGCGAGCAGTTCGACCTTTACGGTAACATCAAAATCACGGACGAGGAAGTACGTTTCATGAAACGGAAATGCTACTATTTTCCTCTGTGGTTCTTCACCTTCCTGAAAGGCTTCCACATGCGGCCATCAGAGGTCGAGGTGAGCCAAGACGAGGAAGGACATCTGCACATCACCGTCACGGGCTTGTTGTGGCGCACCGTGTTTTGGGAGATGCCCATCTTGGCCACAGTCTCCGAGATGATGCACGAACTGAAAGGCGAGTTTGAACACTACGATGCTGAGAAGGAATACCAAAAGTCCTACGCTAAGGGTATTCGCCTCATCGGCAATGGCGTGAAGTTCAGCGACTTCGGCACACGTCGCCGTTTCTCGTTTGAACATCAAGACTTGGTCATCCGTAGCTTCATCGAGGCACAAAAGCAGTTCACCAAGACTTGTTTCGTTGGTACCTCTAATGTGCTGCTAGCCATGAAATACGACCTCACCCCTATCGGCACCATGAGCCACCAATTCATCGAGACCTGCTCACTCTACGGCTACAACGAAGCCAACTACCTCGCCATGGACTACTGGCAAGAAGTGTATGCAGGCAGCTTGGGTGTGTTCCTCTACGACACCTACACCCGCAAGGCCTTTTTCCAGAACTTCACCACCCTGCACGCCAAACTATTTGACGGTCTGCGCGTCGACAGCGGCGACAACTACGAGGCTTTGGAGGAAATCATCAACAAATACAAGGAACTCGGCATCGACCCTGCACAGAAGTCCATCATCTTCAGCAACGGCCTGAATGTGGACGAAGCCATCGCCATCCATGAGGCTGTCAACGGTAGGATGCTTGATTCGTTCGGCATTGGCACCCACCTCACCTGCGACGTCGACAACGTGAAAGCCATGAACATCGTGGTGAAACTCACGGCGGCCAAGATTACCGAGAAGCGTACATGGAAGAAAGTGGTCAAACTCAGCGACGACCTCGGCAAGTACACTGGCGACCCTGAGGAGATTGAGATTTGCAAGAAGACTTTGGAGATTGATTAAAACACCTGCCTCCACCCACAGCCATTCCGCCACTCGGAGCAACCGTAAGCGGTCTTACCTTTTATTATATGTCCTTTGCCACAGAGCGGGCAAGGCTGGCCGATGATGGCATCAGGATTTGTATCAGAAGGCATAGATTCCCGCTCTCCTACTGCCTTATGCTGGAATGACATGCCTTCTGAAGGCTTTTTCTGTTCGGAAGGCATGTCATTCCCACGTGTGTTTGTGCGTTGGCTGGAATCTATGCCTTCCGTAACTTTCTTAGCTTTTGGAACAGTGCTTTTCTTTGGTGCAGCCTTCTTAGGCTTGGCTTCTGGCACCACGGTCGAAACACGTCGGTTACTGTTGTCCAGCATCACCGAAGTGACAATCTCCGTCACCATCTGCTTCAGTTCATCCAAGAACTGTCGCGCCTCGTATTTGTGCTGCTCTATCTCACGGAGTTTCTTTTCCCAGATACCCGTCAACTCGGCACTCTTCAGCAAATCCTCATGGATAAGACCGATAAGTTCGATACCCGTTGGTGTAGGCTCCAAGCTTTTGCGCACCTTCCTGATATAGTTGCGTTTGAACAACGTTTCAATGATAGCCGCCCGTGTTGAAGGCCGTCCGATACCGTTTTCCTTCATCACCTCGCGTAACGACTCGTCGTCGACCAACTTACCTGCCGTCTCCATGGCACGAAGCAGCGTGGCCTCAGTGTATGGTTTTGGCGGCGAAGTCCACTTCTCAGCCAGTTGCGGCTGGTGCGGCCCGTGTTCACCTTTGGTGAAGATGGGCAAGGTCTTCTCCTCGTCCTCCTGCCCTTCTTTCTTTTCCTCTTCCTGTTTCACAGGCTTGATGACCTCGCGCCAGCCAGACACTAAAATCTGTTTGCCTGACGTTTTGAACTCAACGTCTTCCACTTTACCCAACACTGTCGTCGTGGCAAACTGGCAGTCGGGATAGAACACGGCGATAAAATGGCGGCAGACCTCATCGTAGACCTGCTGCTCGACAAAACTCAACCCCGTCGGCACCACGCCCGTCGGGATGATGGCATGGTGGTCGGTGACCTTGCTGTTGTCGAACACCTTCTTGCTCTTGGGCAATTTCTTGCCCACCAAAGGCGCAGTGTATTCGGAGTAATTTGTCAATTTCGCCAAGATATCGGGACACTTGGGATAGATGTCATCACTCAAATAGGTGGTGTCGACACGCGGATAGGTGGTGTATTTCTTCTCGTAAAGGCTCTGGATGGTCTGCAAGGTCTGGTCGGCAGACAAATTGTATTTCTTGTTGCACTCCACCTGCAAGGAAGTCAAATCATACAGCCTCGGCGGGGCTTCGGTGCCTTTCTTTGTAGAGATATCGGTGACAGTAAAATCTTTTCCTTCAACGCTTTGTAAGTCTTTTTGGCCGTCCTCAACCGAGCCATACTTGCCCTTGGTGGCCGTAAAAGCCGTATCCCTATAAACGGTCGACAACACCCAATAAGCCTCTGGCTTGAAGTTCGCGATTTCGTGGTATCGGTTGACAATCAGTGCCAAGGTTGGGGTCTGTACCCTGCCAATGGACAGCACCTGTCGGTTTTGGCCGTATTTCAAGGTATAGAGCCGAGTGGCATTCATGCCCAAGAGCCAGTCGCCGATGGCACGTGAAAGGCCAGCCTCGTAAAGTGATTGATAATCAGCCTGGTCTTTCAAAGTCTTGAAACCTTCCCTGATGGACTCCTCAGTCAAAGATGAAATCCAAAGACGTTTTACGGGACACTTTACTGCGGCCTTTTGCATCACCCAGCGTTGGATGAGTTCGCCCTCCTGCCCAGCATCACCGCAATTCACGATTTCGTCTGCCTTTTGAAACAACGACTCGATGACCTTAAACTGCTTCTCCACACCTTTGTCCGCAATCAATTTAATGCCAAAGCGTTGCGGAATCATCGGCAGTCGGCTCAAAGCCCATGCTTTCCACTGGTCGGTGTAATCGTGTGGCTCTTTCAGGGTACAAAGATGACCGAAGGTCCAAGTCACCTGGTAGCCATTGCCCTCCATGTAACCCTCATGAGTGGTGTTGGCTCCCAACACCTTGGCGATGTCGCGGGCGACGCTTGGCTTTTCGGCAATGCAAACGATCATCTTTCGTCCGGATTATAATTCATCAGGATCTCAGCCTTTTCCTTTTGCGCCACAAACCACACCAAATCAGCAGGTTGGAAAGTGATTCTTGCTGATGGGTTCAAGATGAAATGGCCGTCACGTTCGATGGCAATAATCATGGCATCAAAATTCTCGGCCAAGCCTGAGTCCATCAAAGCCACGCCAACGTAAGGACTGATGGGTCGCACTTCCACCTTGTACAAATCCACTTCGCTCTCCTCATGCTCCTGAATCAACTGCTCGTCAAACAATTCCACACGTGGCAGCAACAGCCTTAAATGGTCTTCATGCCCCACAAAAGTAATCTTATCGTACGGAAAAAGCTGAAAATCAGACTTGGGCAATTCGACAAGTTGTTTGCCACGCTCCACACTCACCACGCTCACATTGTAGTTGTCGCGGAAATCCGTATCCCTAATAAGTTTACCTGAATAAGGGCTATCTGGACTCAGCGTCATCTTCTGCAAATGGCAGTTTTCCTGCAAAATCTCAGGGATAGCGAACACTTGCGACGACTGTCTCTTGTTGAGGTTATCAAGGAAATTATCCTCTATGCGCTTGTAAAAGTTCATCGCCGGGCTCACTACACGAAGCAAAAGGGTGTATCCCAATGCCATAGCCACATTAATCCAACGACCAAATGAAGCACCTACGCCCAAACGAAGCCAAAACGCTTCATTGAAGAAATGACGCAAAACCGAGGCGGCCACCACCCATACGATGATGAAGCGCAAGATGAAAATCGAGAGAATCAATGTTTTATTGAACTTACTGTGTTCCATCAACTTATGCGTCGTCTTGACCAAAGTATGCCTGAAACCAATGGCCCAAAGGAAAGGTGAAACCAAAACAAGAGTGATCACCACTGCAATGGCGTTGCCCCACAAACCTGGCACATATATCATGATAAAGGAACCTGCCCAAAAACAGATGAAAATCAACGCTATGATAATGGCGATGTAGATAATGATATGCTTGAACTGCCGCCCAATGAAACTGGCCATGCTCACCTTCTCTCCACTCTTCACCTTGATGCCGCTTTCCCTGTTCTCAAAATGATTCAGCCAGTTCTCCGAAAGATGCGTGCTCACCCATTGGTATGTCGGGACCGCCGCTTTGATAGCGTAAGGCGTGATGAAAGTCGTGATGATAGACACCGAAACGATGATGGGATACAGGAAGTCGTCAATGACGCCATAGCTGAGGCCCAACGAGGCGATGATGAAGGAAAACTCACCAATCTGGCTGAAGCAGAAGCCACCTTGGATGGATTGTTTCAGTCCCAAACCAGCTATCAACCGGCCAGCCACGTTGCTCATAGGCTTGAAGAAAAGCAAAACAAGCGTCACGACCAAAATCTGCCACCAATAGTCCACCAAAATCTTCGGGTCGACCATCATACCCACCGAGACAAAAAACACGGCTCCAAACAAGTTCTTAATCGGAGTAGTGACCTTATGAATCATCTCAGCCTCAAGGGTTTCGGCCAAGATGGAACCCATGATGAAAGCACCCAAAGCCGAAGAAAAGCCAGCCAGATTGGCCAAAACAACCATCATAAAGCATAAGCCCACTGAAAAGACCGTCAAAGTCTCTTCAGACATAAATTTACGAGCCCAACGCAAAACTGTTGGCACGATGAAAATACCGCCCAAAAACCAGACCAAAAGGAAGAAGCCAAGTTTCAACATACTGGAAACCAGTTGCATACCATCAAAGCTCTTGCTCACTGCAAGGGTTGAGAGAATTACCATAAGCAATACCGCTTCGAGGTCTTCTACCACCAACTCGCCAATCACGTTACCACTAAACTTCTCGCGGTGCAACTTCATGTCATCAAAGGCTTTAGCAATAATCGTTGTGGACGAAATAGAAAGCATGGCTCCAAGGAAGATGCTGTCCATCTGCGACCAACCCAACAGTTTTCCAAGCATAAAACCGACAACACACATCGTAACCAACTCTGTCAATGCCGTGATGCCGACCGTCCCTCCCACTTTCTTCAGCTTCTTGAAACTGAACTCCAAGCCGATGCCGAAAAGCATGAACACCATACCGATTTCGCTCCAAGTTTCCACGCTCGTGTGGTCGTTGATGACGGGAAACCATTCGAAGTTGGGACCGATGAGGAAGCCAGCGATGATATAGCCCAGCACCACAGGTTGTTTCAACCATTTGAAAATCACTGTAGTGATGCCCGCTGTGACCAAAATCAAGGCAAGATCGGAAAATAGCGCAGGTAGGGATTCCATAAATGTGTCGTGTTTATTGGTTGCAAAATTACAAACTAAACCAACAAATCCAATAGACTTTGGAATTATTGTTCCACCTTGACAAGTTTCGCCATGGCCTTGGCCTTCCCCTCTGAGGCCACAAACCAAATCGTGTCGCCTTCTTGGAAAACGATATCAGCCTGTGGGTTCAAAAGGAACTCGCCATCGCGCTCCACGGCAATGACCATGGCATTGTAGCCATGACGGAAGTTCGATTCTCGCAAACTCGTGCCCAACAGGCGATTGCCTTTGTCGACCTCAATCCTGAAGATGTCCACATCGCTGGCTGGCCGTTCCTTAATGAGCACATCGTCTTCAACCTCAAGCAATGGCCTCACCTTGGCCAACTGTTCTTCTGTACCAATTAAGGTAATCTCGTCGGCCGGGAAAAGGACCAAATCCTTGGAAGGCAAATCGATAACTTCATCGGCACGGTCTACACTCACCACGCTGACGTTATATTCCTTACGGAAATCGCAGTCGCGGATACGCAGACCCGCATACTGGCTCTTGGGGCTCAACGGGATTTTGTCCAAAGTGAAATTATCCTGTAGCACCTCGGGCAGCACAAACGAATGCAAAGTGTCTCGCTTGTTCATGTTCTCCAAGAATTTGCTCTCGATGCGCTCATACCAATGCATCACAGGCGTGATGACACGAAGCACAACGACGTAAACCACCGCCAAACCTAAGGCTATCAGATGATACGGCATATTGTGAAGGCCCATTGAGCTCCAGAAACCCACATTCAAGAAATGGTTGATGATATTGGCGGCCACTCCCCATACGATGATGATGCGGAGGATGAAGATCAAGTGGATGGAATGCCTGTTGAACCCACTGTCGGCCATCAACTTGCCCGTAATGTTCCTCATGCTGTGCTTGAAAGCCACCGCCCAAAGGAAAGGCGAAATAATCACCAACGAGACCACCAACGACACCAAACCGCTGATAGGCTGTGGCACATAGTTTTCGACAACCTTACAGAGTGAGAAGCAGATCAGCATCAAGGCAATGATGATGGAAGCATACAGCACCAAGTTCTTGAGTTGGCTCAAGAGGTAAGCCTTCATCGTCATTTCCTCACCATTCGTTGATTTCACGGCTTTTTCCTGGCTTCCAAAGCCATTTTTCCAACTATCAGGCACTTCCTTCTCAATCCAATGGAATAGCGGCTCGCCGCCCTTAATCAAATAAGGAGTGAGGAACGTGGTGATGATGGACACAGAGACGATGATCGGATAGAGGAAATCGTCAATGACGCCAAAACTCATACCCACCGTTGCAATGATGAACGAGAACTCGCCGATTTGCCCAAAACACATGCCCGCTCGAACTGCATTGTGAAGGTTATCGCCCGAAAACAACATGCCCAAACCCGAACTCAATGATTTCAGCACGACCACGACAATAGTGATGACCAGAATCTGCCACCAGTACTGCACCAGGATGGCCGGATTGACCATCATACCGACCGAAACGAAGAACACGGCTCCAAACAAGTTCTTAATAGGGGTAGTGAGTTTGTGAATCATCTCAGCCTCAAGCGTTTCAGCCAAGATGGAGCCCATAATGAAGGCACCCAAAGCCGACGAGAAACCCGCTTTGTTGGCCAGCCAAACCATGAAGAAACACAATCCTACCGAGAACACGGTCAACGTCTCTTCCGACATGAACTTTCGTGCCCACTTGAGGATGGTCGGAATAATGAACACACCGCCGACATACCACACCAACAAGAAGAAAACAAGTCGTACCACACTCATCATCAATTCTTTTCCATCCAACGCCGTGCTTACCGCCAGGGTGGATAGCACCACCATCATCAAAATGGCAGCCAAGTCTTCAACCACCAAAACGCCAATGACACTCCCCGTAAAGCGTTCCCCTTTCATCTTCAGGTCGTCGAAGGCCTTGGCAATGATGGTTGTGGACGACATGGAAAGCATGGCACCGAGGAAGATGCTGTCCATCTGCGACCAGCCCATGAGTTTGCCGAGCAAGAAGCCGATGATGCACATCGAAACCAATTCCGTAAGTGCGGTAATTCCCACAGTGCCAGCCTGTTTCTTCAGTTTCTTGAAGCTAAACTCCAGGCCGATGGCGAACAGCAGGAACACCATGCCTATTTCGCTCCAAATCTCAACGCTTTCATGGTCGCTGACGACGGGGAACCAAGGGAAATAAGGCCCGATAAGCAGACCAGCAATGATATAGCCCAATACCAAGGGCTGTTTCAACCATTTAAAAAGTACCGTAGTGACGCCTGCCGTAACCAATATCAAGGCAAGGTCGGAAAATAATGCAGGTAAGGATTCCATAGGGTATCAAATTTGGTCTGCAAAATTACAAACTAAACTTGAAACCTCAAAAAAGAAAAACAAGTCTATACATACGGCTTCAACAATCTTTTTCACAAACAAAAAAACATACAAGCTCAAACATCCAAAATGAGAGGATGTGGACGATGGCTTCAAAACGACATTTTTTCACCTCCAAATCGTATGTTTGCTAGAAAAATCTTACCTTTGCCATCCTACATCAGGAACGCCATTCACCAACACCAAACCACATGTCCAACTTGGAAAGTCTTCTGCCCCTGCCAGCTAAACTCAACGAAGAAGAGTTTTTCATCCTCGGCCTTATCACCTACCTTGACTCTGTCCTTGAAGAACGCACGATGGAATTCATTTGCAGACAGCATGGAATCAAATTGCAAGATGCTCGTGACATCACGAAAAGGCTGAACCACCTAGGCTTCATTACGTTAGGCTCACGCTACTGGAACCCATTCGGAAGCACCCATCCGCAATACTACTTTGCCATCGCACTGCGGCTTCTGGAAAGCCATCCCGAACAGGTTGCCTATCTCGAAAAACTCTATACCCAGCCGTCAAAAATCCACGAATTCCTTTGGCGTGTGGCAAAGGCCATCCACACCCAAGACACCAAACTCATTTCCAACATACGCCTATTTCCCGGATGGACACTCAGCTTCATCCCTTATTTGGAGCCACTTTTCGGCCACAAGGCGTTCTTCCCCGCCTTTGCAAGCCTCAATCCACAACAGATGGAGCAGATGGTGCACGACCGACTTGACAACATGCTTCTCCATGAGGTTTGGGACGAAAAACAGTTGGCCGACCTACAAGACGTCATTGTATATTATGGTACTAATGAGCCTAAAACAAAGGACCATCTTTCAGACCTTTTAACAGCCTACCGATTCCTTTTTGAAGGTACAAAGCCCGTTTGGAAGTCGAAAGAGCCAAGTTATTGGACATTATGCATCGACGCCATCCAATCGCTCTATCATGGCCAATTGGACGCTGCCGGAAAGCTGTTCGAAGCCTCGCTGAAACTGCGCAACAAGACCACCGAAAACAAAAATATTTACGAGAATCCTTTGCTCGACTTTTTCCTCATCCTCTACTACGCCAAGGCCAACACACTCGCTACCTTCAAGAAAGCCAATCAGTTCCTCAACAAGTCCGTGACCGACAGTGCCGACTACTACCCTTGCCGCATCATCGTCAAACAAATCATCAACACGGAAGACGACAAACGGCTCAAAAGCGATATTGAATATTGTCTTTCATCGTTCCGTGCGCTCACCATTTCTAAGCACCTTGCCGCCCTGCTGACACAGTATTTCGGCCTTGCTGACGAGGTCAAGAAAGGCCTTTTCAAAGCCACAACCGACCCAAGATGTGCCTTGCTGCGCCACGAACTTTCGCCATATTTTGAAACTACTGATCGCCAGCAACTTGAAGACCGTTTTGGCGGCAAACCCATCTTGTTTTCGATCCATAGGAAAGAGCATTGGGAAAGCGTAATCGAAAACCTGACCGCACAAGTTGCCATTTCCAAAGAAAAGTCCAACAGCCCGACCCAACGTGACACACGAATCATCTATATCATAAGCGATTATGAGTCGATGGAGCCACTTGAACAACACCAACTTAAAAGTGGCGCATGGAGCGTCGGGACACGCATCTCAACCGACAAGTTCATGCGTCAGGAGCTGGATAGCATGGACGAAACCGACAAGAAAATTGCCTCCGCTTCGCGTTCTTATAGCTATTACTCCATCTATGGACGCTATGCCATTCCCCAACTCATTGGCTCCGACCGTGTGTTCATCAACAGTCCACAAGGCCGTCAACCCGTGGAAATCGTTGAGGAAAAGCCCTTCATCGCCATCGAGAAAGCGAAAAACGGCTTTGTGGTCAAGACTAATGTGCCAGAAAAAGACGAATTTGTTCGCGAAAAAACAAATCCGACCCTCATCCGCCGCGACAGCAAGACCCATTTCACCGTGTTCAAACTCACTGACTTCGAGCGAAAAATCATCGAAACGCTGACCAACTTGGGTATGTTTCCTAAACAAGCTGAATCGAAACTGATCCAATTCATTGAACAGATTTCAGACAAGGTTGAAATCCACTCTGATTTGTTGGAAGGCGGCTCCACCTTGCAGAAAAAGGAAGGCCTTTCGCGCCTGCTCTTACGCGTCGTTCCCGACAAAGAGACTTTCATGATAAGCATCCTTGCCCAACCCCTTGAAGGCGGCAAACTCCGCCTCATGCCCGGCATGGGACAAGAAACCGTCTTCGACGAAGCCAACGGCGAGCGTTATCATGTATCGCGCAACCTTGAGGCCGAAAAATACAACCTCATGGAAATCAAAGGTTTTATGCAAGAGGAATTACTCACTTCGGTTTCTGTGAACCAAGCTGAGATGGAGCCTGAAAACCTGCTCGGACTGCTCGAATTCGTGAGCGACCATTCCGACCGCTTCGAAATGGAGTGGCCCGAAGGCAAGAAGTTGAACCTGAAGGCCAAACTGAGCAAAGACTTGGTTAACATCAACCTTGTTTCGAAGGAAAACTGGTTTGAGGTGGAAGGCAACATCACGATTGGAGGCAACAATATGTCGGCCCTCGAATTCCTTAACCTGATTTCGCAAGGCATCTATCACGAGCGTTTCGTCAAACTGAACGAGACCGACTACATCGCCATCACCGAGCAGTTGGCCAAATACCTGCGCCGGCTGGAGGGACTTGCCCAACAAAGCCACGGCAAGGTTCGCATCCCATTCTATCAGGTAGGAGCCTTGGCCGAAATTGTTCACAACACTGAGGGCAGCCTCAAAGCCGACAAGGGCATGGAAAGCCTCGTCAAGAAAATCGAGAAAGCCGCCAAGATGAAAATCGCCATCCCCAGCGCATTGCAAGCAGAACTGCGTGACTATCAGCGTGAAGGCTTCAAATGGATGGTCAGGCTGTCGGAATGGGGTGCTGGTGCCTGCCTCGCCGACGACATGGGCTTGGGCAAGACCGTTCAAACCATTGCCTTCCTGCTCCACAAGGCAGCCAAAGGGCCTTCGCTGGTGGTTTGTCCAGCCTCTGTCATGCTCAACTGGGCCAACGAATTGAGTCGTTTTGCGCCCTCCTTGGAAGTCAAAATCCTCAACGAATCCTCAGACCGCGATGCCCTTCTCGATAAAGCCAAAGCCTACGACATAGTGCTCACCACCTACGGGCTACTCGTCCGCGAGGAAGAAGCCCTCACAAAACTCCAGTGGAACATTGTCTGCCTAGACGAAGCCCACACCATCAAAAACCGAGGCACAAAAATGTCGTCGTCGGCCATGAAACTCAAGTCAGAAAGCCGCGTCATCCTCACGGGTACGCCCATCCAGAACTACCTCTCGGAACTTTGGAACCTGTTCCAATTCCTCAATCCAGGTCTACTCGGCACCTTCGACAGCTTCATGAACAAATACATCATCCCCATCGAGCGGGATGGCTATGAAGAACGCCGGTTGCAACTCAAGCGCATGATTACGCCTTTCATGTTACGTCGCACCAAGGCTGAAGTCATCGAAGAGCTGCCAGAAAAGACCGAAATCACCCACGACATCCAACTGACCGATGCCGAAATCACCGCCTACGAAACCCTTCGCGAAGCCACCGAGCAAGCCTTACAATCGGAGGACAAGGTGGATGTGAACATTTTGGCCCAAATCACCAAACTGCGCCAAGCCGCATGCTCCATTGGCCTCATCGAAAAAGGCTGGAAAATGGGTTCGACGAAAATCGCTGCCGCCGTGGATTTGGTGGAGGAAATCGTCAAGTCGAAAAATAGCGTGTTGGTTTTCAGTCAGTTCACCTCTTTTCTTGATATGGCAAAAACACAAATCGAAGCGCGTATCGGTAAGGACAAACTTTTCTATTTGGATGGTTCCACGCCTATCCGCAAGCGCGAGAAGATGGTGGCCGACTTCCAGCACGGCATGGTACCCGTGTTCCTCATCAGTTTGAAAGCCGGTGGATTAGGCCTCAACCTGACTAATGCCAACTACGTCATCCACTTAGATCCATGGTGGAATCCTGCCATCGAGCAGCAAGCCACCGACCGCGCCTACCGCATCGGGCAAAACAAGAACGTGACTGTGTATCATCTGATTTCGCGCCACACCATCGAAGAGAAAATCCTACGCCTCCACAAGACCAAACGCGACTTGGCCGACTCTCTCCTTTCAGGCAGCAACGTCAGCCGAGCCATGACAATCGATGACTTGAAATTCTTGGTGGGGCAAAACTAAGTTATTCCGCAAACATCCCGTCAATCAACGATTGGTATCGCTCTGCGATGGCTTTGCGGCGGATTTTGAGACTGGGGGTCATCTCACCGTCTTCAATGGTCCATTCATGGTCAAGCAGCTCGAACCGCTTAATCTTTTCATAGTCGCCGAAAAACTTGTTGTAACTATCGACTTCCTTGCGGAAGCGGTCGTTGACGGCTTTCACCTTAATCACTTCTGCATTGGTGGTAAAAGGAATGTGGTTTTCCTCGCACCAGGTCTTCAGATGCTCGAAGTTAGGCACAATCAGGGCGGCGGCAAACTTCTGGTTCTCACCTACCACCATGATGCTGTTGATGAACGGCGACTCCATGAAGCGGTTCTCAATCAAGGCCGGGGAGATGTACTTGCCCATCGAGTCCTTGAAAATCTCCTTCATGCGGCCCGTGATTTTCAACAGTCCGTCCTCGTCAAACTCGCCAATGTCGCCCGTATGGAAGTAACCTTCTTCGTCGATGGCGATTTTGGTCTGTTCCTCGTCCTTGTAATAGCCCTTCATTACCGCGGAACCCTTCACAAGAATCTCGCCCGATTCAGGGTCGATCTTGAATTGCACACTTTTACAAGGCACGCCTACCGTTCCCGCCTTGATGATACCCAAAGCCAAACTATTGGTAGCAATCACGGGTGAGGTTTCTGTCAAGCCATAACCCTCGATGATCGGGATGTCCATAGCCGCAAAAAGTCGCACCAAGCGTGGCTGCAAACTGGCACCACCCGAAATAATAAACTCCAAGCGCCCGCCGAAGGCTTTTCTAACCTCCTTGAAGACCAACCGATTAGCCCAGTACAACTTGAATCGATACGTCCGTTGGGGTTTCTTCTCCGTTTCATCATAGCGTTCAGCCAACTTGAAAGCCCATAGGAAAATGCGTTTTTTCATGCCCTTCAGTTTGTCGCCCTTACGGATAAAGCCGTTATACACTTTCTCAATGACGCGAGGTACCGTAGTGAAATGCTCGGGCTTCACATCAGAAAGGTCGCGCATGATCGTACCGAAGTTCTCCACATAATAGGTGGAATTGCCAAGATAGAGATGGGTGTAAAGCACCGATCGCTCGTAGATATGCGACAAGGGCAAGAAACTCACCACCTTGTGCGAAGAAGGCACAGGGTAATGCGGTCCGTAGTTGGCCACACAACTCATCAAGTTGTAATGCGTCAGCATCACGCCTTTTGGCATGCCAAGCGTGCCGGAAGTATAGATGATGGTAGCCACATCCTCAGGAGCGACAGCATCCTTATGCGCTTGCAACGCGAGCTGGCTCTTTTTGTCGATTTTGACGGAAACCATCAGTCCACGCAAGGTCATCATGCCTTCCACGGGATTGAAAGCGAACTCTTTGGGACGCACAGGCATCTGGTCAAGGACAGGCTTCACCTTTTTATGAATAAGGGCACCTTCCTCAAAGACCACTTTGGGCTCGGCATGGTTGAGAATATGTTCGTAGTCGCTCTGACGGGCCGTTGGATAAATGGGCACCAAGATAGCGCCAATCTGCTGAGCTGCGAAATCCACCATGTTCCACTGGGGACAGTTGTTGGAAATCACCATCACACGGTCGCCCTTGCCCACACCCAAACCAATCAGTCCTTGGCTAATCACATCGGTCATTTTCACAAAGTCGCGGCTGATGTACTTCTTCCATGCTCCGTCCACCTTACACGCAAACATGACCTTCTTCTTGCCATATTTTTCAACAAACCTTGGCAGGAGGTCGAAAGTACGGGGAGGTATGTCGGGATAGGCCTGTACGGTTTTCCCTTTGTTGCTGTCCTTTTCCATATCTTTGAAAATTGTTGCGAAAATAAAAATAAATTTCCAACGACTCTATATATTATCCAAACGAGAGGTGATTTTTTGAACAAACGGGATGATTTTTTCAACGAAATTTTTTTTGCAACTGATTAACCTAGAATGATTATTTTTGCACGGAAAAAACAGGCATGGTTTCCATTTTCGACGATATCACCCAAATTACGGAAGCTGAAGTACAAAGGATGTTGCCTTTGGTGGACGAGCAACGGCGCAACGAAGCTTTGCGTTACAAACACCTTTTCGGACAATTTGCCTGTCTGAAGTCGTGGCTGATGCTGAAAGAATTGTTGCGGCCATTGGGAGTCAATGATTTGAAAATGGAATTCAACGAACATGGCAAGCCGCTTTTGGTACAGCATCCTGACGTCCATTTCAACCTCAGCCATTGCAAGAACGGTATTGCCGTGGTGGTCGACTTCTCCCCTGTTGGCATCGACATCGAGAGTTTCCGAAGAGACAACCTCTCTCTTGTCCGCAAAACAATGAACGCCACAGAAGCTGAGTGGATACGTGCCTCAGCCCATCCCGTTGAGAGTTTTACCCAATTCTGGACCAAAAAAGAGGCTGTGGTGAAGCTACGCGGCACAGGCATCATCGACGACCTGCACCACATTTTGGATGGTGAAGGCTATCGATTGGAGTCGCACCTCAATCGAGAAAAGCAATATGCTTGGAGCGTTGCCTATTCCCATTAAACCCTAAAATAAAAAAGCCACCCAATTTGAAAGATTTGGGTGGCTTCTATAAATAGGTCGAATGGTCAAATCATCATTTGGCAGGGATATAGTCTTGAACTAGACGAATGAACAGAGAAGACATAACACCTGTATAGCCATACGACAGATTATTGTTCGTGATATCAAGGGAATATGCACGGTTTGACACACTTGTAGAAGACGAGGTCCAATACTTACCGCTTTGTCCAACGACAGGCAAAAAGACTACACCATTTGCTTCCAAAATAGCTCTTGTATCCGAATTAATAACATTACTGGAGTATGGCGCAGCAATCGTGTTTTCATTAACAACCCTGTAGACGCTTGACTTCCAGTCGTCAGGGAATAATAACAGACCATTAACGCCTTCTACATTCGCTTTAGCATAACGGATGCCAGATGGAGTTTCACGATAATGAGTAATATAAGTCCAACCTGCATAAGTTAAGTTACGCCAAATATCCCCAGCATTCCCATTGCTTATGATATGGTCTTCCAATGCTGTTTCCCAAGCAAAGAGATCATAGTTGCTGACACCCGAATAATCCCATTGGTTTTCAGCAAAATGCCAAGTATTATTAGATTGTTGGTATTGGAGGTTTCCTTGAGAGAACCACACCTTTTCTGTGTTGTTTATGGAGAACAGCCCACTCATGGCGCCAGTAGGTGTTGGAACCACACTTTCATCATTTATCAACACTTCGATTCCATTGGTGAAGAAAGCGTTTGGACTAATCGCAGGGATAGCGCCACGATAGCCATAATACACATTATTGATGTAGGCTCCGTCATCAGCGCCTTCCATAGCTTCCTGAGGCAGAAGAATCACCCATTTTTCGACCCAACTGTTGTGTGAGCCTTGTCCAAGGTTGATATAACCTTCATTATACTTTCCGTACTCAAACGAATCGCCATCAAAGCCAATTGTCACCACATGATTCACGCCACTGATATAAACATCATCATTGGACTGAACACCTTGGTACACCCTAAACTTCACCAAAGCGCATTTGTTACGCAAATAAGCAGTATAGAAGGTTTGCTGGCCGAAAGGTTCATTTGACGAGCCAAATGAAATCACAGGCAAATCCCATTGGTTATTTGAATAGTTTTCAGACTGATTGCTGATGTCAACCGAACAAGAGGTTGTCGAACCAGCAACGAGCGTTTCTGAAGGCTCAACATTGCCAAGAAAATAGAAACGAAGCAGTGAATCCGCGACAGCATTCGTCACGGTACCAACGAAATAGGTACCGTTATGAGTAAGTGTACCCACATATTTGCCTGCACTGGCCACATATAATTTATCTCCATTTTCAAAATTAACGGTTCCAATATTGGGATCCACGTCCACTCTTGAACCATTGCCACCCTTTACATCCAATGTAATCATAACACTTTCAGTCGTGTTGTTGGGCGAAGTCTGTTCTTTCTTGCACTGTGACAGGGACATCACCAATGCAAATGCCATCACAATAAAACTAATTCTTTTCATGCTTGATAACTGTTTATTGATTTGATTCATTATTTTTTCTCTTTTTTAACATCATATAACCGGCACCACCTAACAACATGACAACCAGTCCTTCTCCCAATGGAGTAGTATTGCCGAAAGTTTCGTTCGTGATGCCTACTTGAGTTTCACCAAAAGGTTGATTGTTGATATTATCGGTAGAAATCGAACCTCGGTTGAGAAGGCCGTTAGAATTCACTTCGGCACCTTCCCCAAAAAGGCCATGACCTCTATCAACCTGAGCGGGAACTGATAATGGATGCATAAAACACATACCACACAATAAAGAAAGCAGAATTGTCCTAAATCTTGCCTTTTTCATTTCTTTTTCATTAAGTTAGTGGCTGACTCCCCTCGCCACCATTAGTTGTTTGTTGAACCAAAACATACAGAAAAAGCGTAGGAATCAAATGCGACATACTCTCTTGGAGTTGTTCGACGCCTTCCCCATATGCCTACTGTTCAATTACTTATCCTTTCAGATAACCAACCGAAACGGCAGTGCAAAAATACTTAATTTTTTAATACTCGCAACAAAAAAAAACAAGAGTTCATTTTTCAACAGACATACAAAAAACCGAGAAATCGTAAGATTCCTCGGCTAAAATATCTATGCTTCTGATTTTCAGAACGACCGAACGATCAAGCGATAATTCTAGTACCACAAGTCGGATCACCAAGTTTCGTGGCCTCAGTGATGATGGCCTCATGACCCGTTGACTCCACAAACAGGATGGCTGCGCGGATTTTGGGAGCCATGCTACCCTCGGTGAAATGACCTGCATCCAAATATTGCTTGGCTTCAGCGACAGTGATGGTATCGAGCGCCTTTTCGTTTTCCTTACGGAAGTTGATGTACACCTTCGGCACGTCGGTGAGAATGTAGAACTCGTCGGCACCAATCTTGATAGCCGTCATAGCGGAAGCCAAGTCCTTGTCGATGACCGCCTCAACGCCCACATGCACGCCATCTTTCTTGATGACAGGGATACCACCACCGCCAACGGTAATGACGATATTACCTTCCTCTGCCAAGCGCTTCACAAGCTTAATATTCTGAATGTCAATCGGCTTTGGAGAAGCCACCACCTTGCGCCAGCCTTTGCCTTTAGGATCTGCCTTATAGATAGCTCCAGTCTCCTTAGCGTAAGCCTCGGCTTCTTCTTCGGTATAATAAGGGCCGACGGGTTTGGTGGGATTCTTGAACATCGGGTCGTCCTTGTCAACGAGCACCTGGGTCACGAAGGTGACCACATTGCGGTCGATGTTTTCCTTCACCATCACCTTTTCGAGACCCATCTCAATCATGTAGCCGATTTGGCCTTGGGTCTCGGCGCCACAAACATCCATCGGCATGGCGGGCAAACCGAACATCTGAGAACCCGCTTCATTCTGGAGCAACACGTTGCCTACCTGTGGTCCGTTTCCGTGACCGATAACCAAATTATAACCCTGTTTCAGGAAAGGCAGCAATGACTCACAAGTGTCGGCCACGTTCTGCATCTGTTCCTGACAAGTTCCTTTCTGACCGCTTCTCAACAAGGCATTGCCTCCGAAAGCGACGACTGCTAATTTACTCATTATTATTTAAATATTTAAAGATTCAAAATTTAAAGATTCAAGATTCAAGATTTACTGATTTTGTGGCGCTTTGCGCGATTTCAAATTTTAAATATTGAATTTTGAATCAACTTTATTTTCTCTGATAAGTTACTGAATAGCCGTCCTGACCAAGCACCAACTGCTTGTCATCAAGGGAGATGATATCCAAAGTGTCGGCAAACTCATGAGGGTCGGAACCGTTAATCATTCCTCTAATAACCAGCTGCTTGCCCAACTTTTCCCATGACTTGTATTCTCTGAAGCCCGTATTGATGGAAACCATCTCGCCGTTTTCGAGCATCGTGAAGCCCACTTCGCCCAAAAGACTGCCTTCCGCGGCAGGCTCAACCCAGGTTCCTTCAATCGAAGGGCGGCTGCATGAAGCAAAAAGCAAGCCCATCATGCAAGCTAAAGCAATAAAAATCAAATGTTTATTCATCTTTTACTAGTATTTGATTTGGAGCGGCAAAGATAAGACTTTTTAATTCACAAAAGCAAGAAGTTCAATTCTTTTTGGCTTTTTTCATTCTATGCACCCATCTTTCAATCTCGCCAAGCCACAAAATCAGCGAAGTTCCAATGATGATACGCACCCATTCGTCGAAGGGCAAGGGCACCACACTGAACATCTCACCACCGAAGGTAATGATAAGCACTTGGCCGACCGCTATTATTAATATGGTGAAGCCAAAGCCACTCCTTATGTCCTTGTCGAACAAGTTTTTAAACGCAGAGTCCATGGTGTGATAGGCTTTGGCGTTGAAGATATTCCAGAATTGCATGAACACGAAGATGGTGAAGAGCAACGACAACTCCTTAGGGGTGAAATTGCCTCCCACATGGTGGAAATTGAAATAGCTGGAGAAATAGTCACGGAACGAGAACTCGGCCAATGAATCGACACCATAGTGCATGAAGTACTGGATGAAACCAAACAATACCGCAACAAAAAGCAGTCCCACACCGAAGATGCGCCGCCCCATGTCTTTGGTGATAATGAAAGCCGTGCGCGAACGGGGCTTGTCCTTCAAAACACTTTGGTCGGGAGGCAAGGAAGCCAAAGCCATCGCAGCAAAAGTATCCATGATAAGGTTGATCCAAAGCATTTGAGTCACAGTGAGCGGCGAATCCGTTCCCATCACAGCACCCAACAACACAATGAGGCAAGCTGCAACGTTGATGGTCATCTGGAACAGAATAAAACGCTGGATGTTAAGGTATAAAGAACGTCCCCACATCACAGCGCGAGCAATGCTCTTGAACGAGTTGTCCAAGATGGTGATGTCGCTGGCTTCCTTGGCCACCGAAGTGCCATCGCCCATCGAAAGGCCGATTTGCGCCTTGTTCAAGGCGGGAGCATCGTTGGTGCCATCGCCTGTCACGGCGACCACCTCCCCCCTTTCCTGCAACAGACGTACAAGGCGTTCCTTGTCAGACGGCCTCGCTCGCGACATGATTTTCAAGTCCTCGACACGCTCAAGCAGCTCATCGTCGGTCAACAGATTGAATTCCTTTCCCGTAATCATCTGTCGTTGTGGATCGTCGTTTTCCGTCCACAGACCAACTTGTCGGCCAATCTCTTTTGCCGTCCCAGGCGTGTCGCCCGTCACAATCTTGATGCTGATGCCCGCATTCAGACAGTCTTGAATGGAATCGGCCACATCATCACGGATGGGATCGATGATACCCACGATTCCGAGGAAACAAAGGTCTTCGATTTGCAGCTTCCCATTTTCAAACACCCGGTCCACATCCTCTTCCGAGAGGTATTTGTAGGCAAAGCCCAAGGTTCGCATCGCTTTGCTTTGAAATTCAAGCAACTTGACTTCTACTTCGCCCTTCACACTTACAATATCTGACTCGCTGCTAGCCTTCCTGACCGTAGTACAACGCTTCATGATGATTTCAGGTGCTCCTTTCACATACAAAACGTATTCGCCCATAATGGGTGTCTTGACCACCGTTGCCATGTATTTGTACTTGGTAGTAAATGGCAATTGTTTGACAATCACGGCATTGTCACGAATCCTGACAAAGTCCACATTATGGTCGAAAAGCCATAGCAGCAAGGCACCCTCCGTAGGGTTGCCGACCACTTTCACTTTCTGCTTGTCGGAATAATCCAAGAAAGCCGTAGAATTAACTGCAATTCCCTCCGCCACGAGATTTCCCACTTCAGAATCATCAAGCGTTCCTCTTTTCAGGCCATAAAAGAGGCTGTCGCCGAGGCTCATACGGTTTTTGGTAAGTGTCCCTGTTTTGTCGGAACAAATCACCGTGGCTGCTCCCATCGTTTCACAAGCATGCATTTTACGAACCAAGTTATTGGTTTCCAACATCCTCTTCATGCTTAAAGCCAAACTCAATGTAACGCTCATGGGTAAACCTTCTGGCACAGCCACCACGACCAATGTCACGGCAATCATCAGTGTGTTAAGCAGATAGCGTGCAAAGTCCATCCAATTGAAAGGGGTGTCATTTTGGTAGATGAAATACATCAACAGACGCAAAACCACGATGAGCCCTGCGATGACATAGCTAGCTATGGTGATGCCATTACCGAGACGGTCGAGCTGTTCATTCAACGGAGTTTTCACCTTGTTTTCGATCTGCGCACCGCGATACACCTTTCCCCATTCGGTGGAATCGCCCACTTTTTCAACCACGAACAAACCGTGACCTTCCATTACCGAGCTGCCGCGACAGATATAGTTGGAGGGATAGGTAGCCTCTTCATTAAACTCCGATGCTTCTGTTGTCTTACTGCACGAAGGCTCGCCTGTCAAATCGGATTCATTCACTCTCAGGGAAATAGCTTCCATCAAGGTCCCATCTGCGGGCACTTCATCACCCGTCTCCACCACCACCGAGTCACCCACGACGACGTCTTTCCTCTCAATTCGCTGTATCATTCCATCGCGGAAGACCGTTACCAACTGCTCATCTTCCGTCTGATTCAAAATGTCGAATTTCTTGTTGGCACTAAGTTCAAAGACAAAACCCACGGTTGTGGCCAACATCACCGCGACAAAAATGCCCAAAGGCTCAAGCAAAACGTGCATGCCTTCGGCTCCAGTAAACAATTGATACAAAGAAACAGCTACCGATAGCAACAAGGCAATCAACAAGATACGGATAATTGGATCCTCAAACTTCTCCAAAAACTGCTTCCAAAGCGGGTCTTTTACGGGCGGCGTCAACACATTGTCGCCATATTTAAGCCGGCTTCTTTTAACCTCGTCTTGTGTCAAACCGCTTCTATAATCTCTTGCCATGATTCAATTTTTACTATTTTTGCATTGTAAAAAACGGCGCAAAAATACAATCTCCTGCAAAACTGAAAAAAGGTTGTAAGGTTACAACCCAAAATCCGAGAAGATAAAACGATGAAATTCAAGGAACAACATAAAACCGCCTTAGCTAAGGTACTCTCTGACCTCGTGCAGTGCGACGGGATTGTCAACCAAGGCGAGATAGACTTCCTTCAGCGCGCCTATTCCGTCTTTAGCATCACGCCCACTAGCCGTAAAAAATCCACCAACATCAGCCTTTCGGAGGCAGTCAGAACACTAAAGACCCTTGGCGATGAAGAGAAAAGCGCCCTCCTCAGGGTACTCCAGATGCTTTCCATGTCGGATGACGACCTGGCCGGAAACGAATCGCAGTTCATCACAGCGCTTCTACTCTCCATAGGGATTAGAATACCTGAAATCGAAAGCATCAAAGCCGAATTTGTGTCCATCCCCAACCTGAGTTTCGACACGAGTAATGCCGTCCTTTATGTTGAACCTTATTATGATCAAGACGTCAACGCCAGTATCGAACGCGATTACGATGCCATCTGTAAAGCCATCAGAACTTTGGGACGCGAGTTCTTTTACTTACCCCATGTCATCCGCGACCTGGAAAACAAAAAAGACACCTTCCGCAATACGCTTAGTTACCTCGAGCCCACCCTATCTGAAGAACAACTCGACCATATCAACCGTAATTTGGCGCAACTCAGCAGTGTCTTCTTTTCCAAAGAAATCTTCCTCAACCACCTAAACGCCAACGGATTAAACATCGACAAGCCCGCGTTATTCCTGAAAATCAGCACGCCGATAACTGGACGTGGACAAGATTTCCTCATCATCGAGATTAACGGAAGCCCCTTGGAAACACTAAAAAGCGTCATTTGGCTCAACAATCATATCCTCACCATCGACCCACCTGTGGAAAACGACAGAGAAACGCGTCTCATCGCAAAATTCAAAGCTCACTACGGTGACGCAATCCACGACGAGTTGCAATACAGCGGGCTCCACAAAATCATCATCGACACTGTATTGAAATACAATGCCTCCCACCAAATCAGCCGTCTATACATTACCAAGCATGGGAGCCTCTTCCTCACCGACCGTAACAACACCGAAGTGAAGATGCCAGCGCTATGCAAGGCTTTATATATCTTTTTCCTTTTCCACGAGGATGGCATCTCGCTGAACTACCTAAACGACCACAAATCAGAACTTTATTCCATCTACAAAGGCATTTCCACCTATGGCGACGAAAAACTGCTGACCAAAGCCATCGACAACCTGACTGATTTCATAGGCTCCACCATGAACACCAACCTTTCGCGAATCCGTAAAGCCTTCCGCGATGTGTTGGGCGACGATGCCTCACCCTACCTCATTAAAGGCGAAAAAGGCGGACGAAAAATCATTCACCTTAATCGCGACCTTGTCTTGTTTGAAGACCGCAAGGCTTTCGAATGGCATAAGGTTTAAGCCATCCGTTTTTCCAAGAGGAAGCTCACATCTGAGTTCGGGTCGATTTCAACCGCCTCTTTACCATAGCGCATAATGACCATCTTCTTGCCACCTTTAAGCTGCATCTGGCCATCGGTCACCCAAAGCGCCGAGGCTTCACGTAGACCTACAACGGTCATGTCCTGGTTAACTGCAAGATACTCGTTGATACGGTCCTGACGCGTCTCACCACCATGTTTGATCATCTTGTCGATTTCTGGATGTGGGTCAAGATAGTGCGGGTTGATTTGGAAAGGAACGAGGTTGAGGCACTTGAACGATGCCGGCTCCACAATAGGCATGTCGTTGGTGGTGCAAAGCATGGGGCAAGCCACGTTTGAGCCAGCACTCCAGCCCATGTAAGGCACGCCTGCCAAAGCATGGTTGCGGATAGCTTCCATGAGTCCGTAGCGATGCATCTCGGCAACAAGATGGAAGGTGTTGCCACCACCCACAACGATGCAGTCAGCCTCGTTGACGGCCTTCACCTTGTCGTCGAAATGATGAACGGAAGTGAAGTTCTCGAGACCAAACTTGGTGCGGAAGACATTCCTCACTTTTGACTCATAGGCATCGTAGCTCTGAGGATAGGCCATACCTCCAATATTGACGCCGGCAAAAGGAATAAAGATGATACGGCTCTCCTTATTAATATGGTTCTGCAAGCAGAACAACTCGATTTGGGTCGAAGCCCAAGCCAGATAATTCTCACCGAAGTTGGTCGAATTGCTAATTAGTAATAATTTCATGGTGTAAAATGTTGGTTAACGATGGCGCAAAGATAGCAAAAAAGTGATTGCCTTTACAATAAAACATCGAAATCACATTCCTTGTAACAAAATTATCAATTTGATTATCAAATATTTGTAATAAACAACAAAAATTTTCATGAATTTTTGCTTGCATGAATAAAAAAAGCTGTACTTTTGCAGTGTCAAAAACGACTGGACTAGTAGCTCAATTGGATAGAGTCCCTGACTACGGATCAGGCGGTTGTGGGTTCGACTCCCGCCTAGTTCACACGAAAGGTTCCGCAAAAAGAACCTTTTTTT
>JAFWRA010000089.1 GCA_017508895.1 Bacteroidales bacterium | reverse complement strand
TCCTCCACGGTATAAGGCACGTTGGGATTCTGTTCCTTGGTGACTTCCGCGCCGCAGATGGCGGCAGTGATGATCAGTTTATCCATTTCGTTGATTTCAGATTTAAGATTTAAAATTCAAAATTCAAGATTTTCTGGATTGCTTCGTCGTTCCTCCTCGCAATGACGAAGACGCGCTTTGCGTCATTGCGAGCGAAGCGTGGCAATCCAGACCATCAGTTATTTACGCTGGCAGTCTTTAGGTGTCACGCAAGTACCCGAAGCACGACAAACCACGATAGGCTCATCGAGTTCATCGGCAGCCGAGGGAGAAATGTCAGGACGGGCGATGGCCACCTTGCGGGCCTCAAACTGCATGTGGCGCGAGGTGTTGCCTTCCTTGTCGATCCAGCCTTCAGCCTCGATGTAGTCGCCGGCATAGACGGGAGCGAGGAAGTCGATGTTGTCGTAAGCGCGGAACAGGCCTTCGTCGCCGTCACGCATAATCAAAAGTTCGGTCGCCACGTCACCGAAGAGGTGAACCATGTGGGCACCGTCAACCAAATTGCCACCGTAGTGGGCGTCCTTCGCACTCATGCGAAGTCTCAATTTTGTTCTGTATTCCATATTACCAGTTGTTCAGTTAATAGTTATTCAGTTATCAGTTATTGACTCGGGACGCGGGACTTCGGGACACGGGACTTTTCCTCGTCTCGTGTCTCGCGTCTCGTAGTCTCGTGTCATTTCTCAACATAAATCGCATCGACATAAATACCCGAAGCGTGCACACATTCAGGCTTAATCTCGCCGACCTTCACCAGCTTCTCGGCTTCGACGACGACATAATCGGCGGCGGTGGCCATCAGCGGGTTGAAGTTGTTGGTCGTGCCGAGGAACACCATGTTGCCGAACTCATCGACGATGTTGGCGCGCAGGAAGGCGATGTCGGCCTTCAAGGGCTTCTCCAACAGGTAGTCCTTACCATCCACGTTGACGATCTGCTTGCCGTCGGCCATGATGGTGCCAAGACCTGTGGGGGTCAGCACACCGCCGAGACCTGCACCGTAGGCGCGGATGCGCTCTGCGAGGGTGCCTTGCGGAACATATTCCACGATGAGGGTGCCTTCGTTCTTCTGGATGGCCGTCTGCTTGTTGGTGCCTGTGTGCGACACGATGGCCTTCTTCACTTGGTGGTTGCTGACCAACTTGCCATGGGCCACTTCGTCGTAGGCCGTGTCGTTGGCAATGATGGTAAGGTCTTTAACGCCTTTTGCAACGATGGCGTCAATGATTTGAGTGGCACTTCCCACGCCGAGGAAGCCGCCAAACATAATCGTCATGCCGTCGTGAACCTTCTCGACGGCCTGCTCTAATGTAATCTGCTTGTTCATAATGTGTTATGATTTTAAATTTGAATTTGTAACTCGTATAAAAGTCTGCAAATTTACTGAGATTTCCAGCACTTTCCAAACAAATTAATATTTATTTTATAAAGAGGTGTGTAATGACAAAGATTACAGCATTTTGCGCAAAAAGAAAAGCCGCCGATACAATCAGCGACTTTTCAAGTATTGTGTTTCATAGTGAATTATAGAACCCACCAAGAAGTCAATCACTTTTTCACAATTGTAAAGCTCTTTTCATCCACTGGCTCAATGGCATAGCCCGGATTCAATGAGATTTTGGCATCGCAATAGTCCTCGGAATAAGGGATGATGAAGCATGACCAATTATGGGTGCGCATGATGCCGTTTCCTACCTCGAGGGTGCCGAAAGAGCCTCGTAATTGCATCGTATTACAGATTACGCCGATAGTGTCGTACGCAACAAGCCTCTCGGATGGATTGAAACCGAAATTGATGTTATCGTTGGGAATCACTAACCATTTGGATTCAGAAAAACGCGCCCTCAATTCGGCATCTTCCTTGTCGCGGGCTTCAAGGCGATTTCTTTCTTTGTTGAGATATTCTGTCAGACCATAACACGCTGATATTCTTTCTATTTCGGTATTGTCAATTGTATCTGGAATGGCAACCTCCGTTGAAATCACCTCGGGGATGGTTTTACCTGAACGGATGCTGTTTCTCCAATCGGGAATCATTTCATCTATCAGGAGTCCGTAGGCGGGGCCTGTGAGATAGGCGAACGAGTTGCCGAAGCCGCTACCGTCCATTCCTTTCGTAATGGCAGCAGCGACCAATCCCTTTCTAATTGCCTCATTATCATTGTCCAGAGGCAGCAGTTTGAAAGCAGTATATTCCGCCATTCCTTCGTGACACTCAAACAGGTTTTCGTTGCCGTTTGGGAACAACGTTTGGCGATATTTGCGCACCGTCATCGCATCGCGCAGGCCTTCCGTTAGGTCTTTGGAATCGTTTTGCAGCAAGTCCTTCAAGATGCCCAATTCAAGTTTCAGCAGCAGTTCACCTTCCGTTTCGTCAAGGTGTTGGTTCGAAGACCCGCATGAAGGCAATCCGATTTCGTCTTGGATGCGGTGCAGACTCTCATGAATCAGAAGATGTGTGTTGGTCAGCAAATCTCGGCTGCCGTCCCATATTACGCAAGTCCAATCCTCGCCACAATAAGTTATGGATGTGTTGGCGATAATGATGTCTTCAGGAAGTTGTCCGAAATAAAGGTTTCCTTTTTGGACGAGAGTGTTTTCCTTGTTTTGCTGATTGGCAACGAGATTCCGTGTTTGAACATCGACAAACATCGTTGGGCCGTATAGTGTTTTGCCCCATAATTTGCCGTTATCCAAATCGGAAACCTTTTTCAGATTCTCGAAACTTGGAGCGGCTTTCTCCATCGGATTGGAATTGGATTGCGAACATTAAGTGCTTGAAACACAAAGAACAAGCGTTAAAACCACATAGTAAAAACTCTTTTTCATATCGTTAATGTTTGAATGATTTATAGTAATACGGAGAAAGGACGAAAAAGTTACAAAGAAGCACAAAAAAAAACTCTGATTTGCAGTTTTATTATTCCAATTCACTGCCAAAGCGGTTCCTGCCGCCAGCCTTTCGGGAAGCCCATGGCAGCGGCATCGACGGAAGGATATTTCTGCAACAACGCCTTGAAGTCGGTCACAAAAGTGCTATGCGGATCAATGGCATTGATCAGATAGGCGATGCAGCAAAGTTGCGGATAAATCTTGTCGGGCGGGAATGAAAAGTCCGTCAGCCAGTTATGGCCTGCCAAAGTCCTCGGCATCCGGGGTTTCAGTGCATAGCGGCGGTTCCAGATGCGAGAATGATGGGCACAAAAGTTGCGAAGCGATGTCAAACTCTCCATCCAACTAATCAGAAACTCGTGTTGAGGTAAACCGAAATCCTCGGCCACGGCCTTCTTGTCGGCTTTTTCGGCAAAATTCCCATAAAGTTTCGATAATGTTCCAAACGACACTGTTTCCAAGGTCTTCCATGCAGGTGGAAAGGTCGGCTTGTTGTAGCGTTCGAAATGCTCCTTGATGAAATCCTCCTTACTTCGGCGTAGTTCACGATCGACACCGCTCAAGTTCTCGACAAATAAGTGCCCATCAGAGGCCTTATCCACTTGTGTAAACCAAAACGGCGTATGATTGCGTGAGAAATGATGGTTGATGCGGGTTCGCAATGCAATCTCAATCAGTCGCGTAGCACAAAACACCATATCACGCAAAGCCGTATCGAAGTTATAAATGGCCAGTACCTGTTCCAATGTAGTGCCTTGACGGAATTCATGTGTCTGCTTGTCGGATTCCATAGGACGGAAATAACAGGCCAATCGAAAATAACTGATGACTGACAACGTTTTGAGAGCCGCTTGTTCGTTGTTAATAACAAGTCCGCGCTGCTTCAACATGGCAAGCAAATCAGGCGTATCAAGAGCAAGCTTGTTATATTGTTCCATAGGCGTATATACAAAAAAGTCTCACCCTGGTACGCTGCCTTTCAGCTCGCGTGGTGAGATTGGTCGCTGCAAAAATACGAACTTTTTCCATACCCGCAAGCATTTTGAAGAAAAAACAAAAAAGCCGCCAATCACTCAGCGACTTTTCAGGTTCTGCGTTCCGTTTCGGTCAGTTGTTCATGTAGGAAACTTGACCCATCAGCGTTGTGTTCATTGATTCGTATGCGGCGGCGTAGCCAAACAGGTAGCGCAATACGTTGCGGCTGGGTTGCTGTTGCTCGCTCTCCCTACGGAAAACCTCCCTGATTTGTGATATCAACACTGCGTCTTCAACGGATGAGGGGTAAGAGGTGTAACTATTTGTCATAGGCGTTTGTTAGGTTAGACTTTACCATTAAACGCAACCTTTCCGATATTATTTTACACAGGGGAAGATTTTTTGTCTTTTTGTTTGATTTTCTTTTTTACGATGGCCAAT
>JAFWRA010000008.1 GCA_017508895.1 Bacteroidales bacterium | reverse complement strand
TTTGTTAGACTTTTGTTGATTAGTTATTAGTTTGTGTTTCTTTTCACACTGTTTGACGCTGCAAAAATAGACAATTAATTCATACGACGCGCAAAAAAATCATTTTTTTTGAAAATTTTTTCCAAAGCCAACTTGAATCTCGTTGCACCATTCGCGAAAAGCCTCCGAGGGAAACACGCCAACACAATGGAAAAAATCGACGAATATGCCAATAAAAGCATGTACTTTGTGCCATAAACGATTCTTGGGCTTTTTGCGCTTGAAAGTATTTGTACGCTTGAAATTACCATCCTTCATGATTTGGCGGTAGAGCCGTTGCGCCCGACTTTTGCAACTGACATCATAGAAAGGCAACTCCTCTTGAGGCAATCCGAGACAATCGACTAACAAATAGCCAAAGGTTTGCCATGGTTTCATTACATACATTGAGGTGAGCCATCGGCCCAACTTGTCAATGTCGAGTTGCCCGTAATAGGCATGAAGAGTCATGGCGACATCGGTGAGTTGGCGCCAGCCCACACCTGATTTCAAGTAATGGTGCCACGCATGGAAGAAGGTGAAAAATACCGCAAACTCCTTTGAAGGAATGGATATTTCAAAGCCTTCGTATTTAACACGCTGTGAATGGTCAAGTAGACCATCCTGCTCCATAGTGGAATAAATAAGCTGCAGTTGGGCATCCTCGATATCGGCACTCACACGATGCACCTCCAAAGGGATGTGCCCAAACTCAATATTGTAGTGCTTGCCCTCATCAATCTCCTCACCCCAATTGTAGCCGCCAGGCAGTGAACGCAGTAAGGTGCATGACTCGTGGAAATCAGCAACTCCTATAAAAAGGTCGATGTCGCCAATCTGACGCAAGGTGGGATTAGGATAAAGCAAGGCCAAACCGAAACCCTTCAGCACTACCGGCTCGATGCCATGATCACGCAACAGCTTTACCGCCCGCAATAAAATCTGCCTCAATTGCATCTGATGGATCAGATTGTTACGCATGACCAACTGCATCTTAGTTAGCATGGCGGGCGAAGGTTTGTTACCGTCAGACATCCGAGAAGCCACATCGGCAATCAACACATTGTTGCTGTGGAACCCAGCCAACTGCATGACGGCTTCCCAATCGATTTCACCATCGAGGGATACCGGCATGTCCCAAAGGGCGACACGGAGCAATGCAAAATACTGTTGTTCGACAGTCGACATGACACTTATACCTTATTAATAAATAATCATTCCTCTATGATACCCGCATCCGACCACGACTTCAACAAGGCAGTCACATCGTTTTGGGCTGTTTCACGGTCGATGTCATAGTTGTCTACCAAAAGACTTGTCATCATTTCGGCATCAAAATCCTTGTCCACTACTTCCTTCCATAGGAAAGCCGCGCTCTCGTTCAACGAAATCATGCGACTAAAATCTACCTCTGCTTCCAAACCTTCAACAATGAGTATAAACTCTTTGCCTAAAGAACGAAGCGTATAACCTTTTTTTATTTTCATTTTTTTATTGTATTTAGTTGTTTGTTTTTCAATTTATTCCATTTTCTGTAAACCTTCAACTGATATTTCCTGAGGAATAAGGTATGTCGCCAAAGCCAAGCTTTCCCAGGTTTGTGCTTTCGATGATCAGGCGTTATGATTTCAACCACCTTACCAACCACATCCAATCGGTCTCCCCGCTCAGTACCCTTCAAGATGCCATCGCCCATCAAAGTAATCTCGTTCCCATTGATGGCAACAATACGATGCAAGACATAGCGGTTTTCAAAATAAGCCAGCACGATGTCGCCCACCCTCAAGCTATCAGGCTTGCATAATTTGACGTGATCTTCCTCACCACGAATGAAAGGAAGCATACTCCTACCTTTTGTCATCATTACCACTTCGCGACCTTCACCAAGCAATTGGGCGACTTCGTTCAGAAGCACATCGTTCGGTAGGACAATCCTATCCATATTATTATTGTGTCACTGTTTTATAACACAAGAAAGCTGCCTCAGCATTAGGCAAACAATCCAACGAATAGCACGGAACAGAGCAGACTATTTTCTCTGTTGTGGTATGCATCCCATCCGCCAATTCCTTGAGGAACCTAATGCCAGAGGAAGACGTAAACATCGTGGCGTAAGCCTCGGCAATGGACAGTCTGCGAATCTTGTTCACTTTGGCCTGATGAAGGTCGACAATGGCGCCTACGGGATAATCCAAATTGCGATAGCAAGGTGTCTTGCCACTCCATGGGGAACCATAAACACGGGTCTCTCCATTTTCTTCTACCCGAAGCACCGGATTATCATCATTCAGCAATTCACATCCTTCCAAATTATTAATCCACAATTGGCTGTGCGTACTTTTGCCCGTACCGCTCCTGCCCAAGAAAAGATAGCCTTTCCCATCTTTCACCGTAACCGAAGAATGTATCAAAAGCGTATTTTTATTTTCCGTTGCAAAAGAAAACATCAGCATCATCGCTGTATTGAGCGAGAACCTCATACAACCAAGCATGCGAAACCTCGCCGTAGTGAAACCCTTGTCCGTAATCAAAAAAAAGCGTACTGGAGCCTCGAAAGCAGGTGCTCCCTCAAACAGCCATTGGCCTTCCCATTCGTATAAATCAAAGCGTGCCGCCCTAGGATCTCCACAGTTTGTCGTAACTTTTTGCTTACTATTTGTGTCTGGCATTTCATCAATCAGCTCCAATGTAAAAACATAATTGCCAGCATCTTCGGAAAGAAACGGCTCATATTGCTGCATCCCCTCCCAAGCCCTATCGCCATCAGGCATAGTGATGGCGAAATAATGGCCCGCAACTTTATAAACTTTTTTCATCTTACAAAAATTTGTGCAAAAATAGGTGTTTTTTTGATATAAAAGGTTGTTTTGGAGAAAAAAAGCGAGCTCATGAGCGTTACAAACAAAAAATCGTACCTTTGCCCAAATTTTTGAGATTTGATATGAAAAGAAAGAATAAAAAAGAATCCCACCAGCCCTCCTTAAAAGGGGGAAGAGGGCATGAGACACAGAGCGGAAAAGGGTTGCGCACCATTTTGGCAGTTCTTGCAGGCGGTTTGCTCACGGCGGCATGGCCCACATGGGGCATTGCGCCTTTAGTATTCATCGGCTTTGTCCCACTTCTATTGATCGAAGGTCGCATCGCGCAAGGCGAACGGGGAAGAGTGTTTTGGCTTTCATTTCTCGCCTTCTTCATCTGGAACGTAGCCACAACATGGTGGGTTTGGAACGCCACACCTGCCGCAACATTAGCATGGATACTCAATGCAATATTCATGGCCATCGTGTTCTCCATGTTTCACCTCACGAAGAAAAAACTGTGCAACAACCCTTGGGGCAACTTCATTCTCATCCCCTATTGGATGGCTTTTGAGCTACTCACATACTG
>JAFWRA010000007.1 GCA_017508895.1 Bacteroidales bacterium | reverse complement strand
CATTCCCATGGTCTTCATCATGGAGCATTTCGAGCCGTCCAACTTCGCCAATGTCGGTGCCTATATCGTCCCTTTGGTCTGTTTGGGAATCTTCTGCAGCGCTGGTGCCTACGCCTTATGGGCTTTCGCTTTCAGCAAACTCGGTGCTTCGCGAGCCAATGTTTATTCCAACCTGATTCCCGTCTTCACCGCCATTTTCAGTTATCTCCTTGCCATTGAAGCCCTGACGGTGAATAAGATTATTGGTATTTTGGTGGTTGTGGTGGGATTGGTGTTGTCGCAGATGAAAGGGAAAAAGCAATGATCACAAGTAAGGCAAATCCTAAGATAAAGAACCTCGTCAAGTTACAAAAGGTTTCAGAACGCCGCGAGCAAAATCGTATCCTCATTGAAGGCCAGCGCGAGATTGACCGCGCACAGAAATGTGGTTTTCAAATCGAGCAGCTCTACGTGTGTGAGCCGCTTTTGAGGACACCTTTGAACATCAAGGCCGACTTTACTGAGACTGTCACCGAAGAGGTTTTCGACAAAATCGCCTACCGCGAAGGCAGCGACGGGCTTTTGGCAGTGGCCATACCCAAATACAAGAGCCTCAGCGAGTTTCAACCCAAGAAAGACGCTTTGGTTATCGTGTTGGAAACGGTCGAGAAGCCCGGCAACCTCGGTGCAGTGATGCGCACCGCCGATGCCGCTGGCGTGGATGCCGTCATCGTGGCCGACCCCGCCACCGACCTTTTCAACCCCAATGCGATACGGGCAAGCATCGGCTGCATTTTCAGTGTTCCGGTCTATGCCTGCTCCACCAAAGAGTGCATCAAATGGCTGAAAAAGAACGGGATAACCATTTATTGCACCTACCTCAAAGCCTCCATCGACTACCTTGATGCCGACTTCCGCAAAGCCTCCGCCCTCGTCATGGGCACCGAGGCCACAGGCATTTCCGAGGCTTGGGTAGAGGCCGCCGACCAAAACATCATCATCCCAATGAACGGCATCGCCGACTCGCTCAACGTGTCGGTGACCACTGCCATCGTCACTTTCGAGGCCATCAGACAACGTAGAAAATCATGAAAAAGGACTATTTTCTGCTGCATCTTTCCGTTTTCATCGCGGGTTTCACGGGCGTTTGGGCCGCCTCATCACCTTGGATTCGGCCATTTTGGTATGGTGGCGTATGGCTGCTGCGGCGGTGATAATGTTCGTTTATTTACGAATCGTAGAGACGCACGGTCGTGCGTCTCTACAACGATACAAATTTAGGGACATATTGCAGATGGGCGGCGTGGGAATGTTGCTTTGTCTGCATTGGGTGTTTTTCTATGCCTCAATCAAGGCCAGCAACGTCAGCATTGGCGTGGTGTGTTTTTCATTGGTCGGGTTTTTCACGGCCTTGTTCGAGCCTATCATCAACAAACACCGTTTTTCAGGGCGCGAATTTTTGTTCAGCCTGCTCACCATTCTCGGCATCTATCTCATTTTCCAATTCGATGCTCGGTATCGGTTGGGCATTGTTTTGGGCGTGGTTTCATCAGCCTTGTACGCGCTGTTTGCCATTGCAAATCAAAGGGTTGGGAAGCATTACGAAGCCAAGAACATGCTGCTTTGGGAAATGGTCGGCGGCCTCATCGGACTGACCTGCCTCATTCCTTTATATAATATGTTCATCCCCATCGGACGGCTCTATCCCGTCGGAATGGATTACGCCTATCTCGCCTTTATGGTCGTAATTTGCACCATTGGGCTTTGCCTGCTGCAAATCATTGTCTTGCAGAAGATTCCAGCCTTCACCGTCAATCTGACCTACAATTTGGAACCTGTCTATAGCATCATCCTCTCGATGTTCATTTTCAGCGAATACAAGGAACTGAATTTCTCGTTTTGCATTGGCATTGCGCTGATCATATTATCTGTTTTACTACAAACCTATTATGAAATCAAAAAGCGTAACGCCTGAACTCAAAAGTATATTATAATTTGTTGATTTCCATCAACGATAGACCAGTAATCTCAGCAATATCATCAACAGCAAACCCTTTTGATTTCATCTTTCGAGCAGTCTGGATTGCATTTGAGTATTGGGCATTTTCCATCTCAACAAACTCAGTCGCTTCTCTTTCCCATTCATCCCAATCTATTTCAGACAAATACCTGTCAACTTGTTCCCTTAACGGTTTGATGTCATTTGAGGCAGTCTGCCACAAATCCGTGTCGGAGACTTGAGCATAGCCATGAACTAGCACATTACGCATCTTGACAATCAGTCGCCATGGCAATTCAGGATGTTTTTCCTTGAAATCTCGCGTCAGCATATTGGCAGCCTCGCCAATAACCTCTACATTTTTCATCACCGAATATTAAATGCGAATATCATGAACAAAATCGTTGAATGTAATGCCATCAATAATAGATTCAACGTTCAGGGCATAATGCCTGATGTCCTCCAAACGGCCTTTGTCCCTTTTATGCTCTCTCATAAATCAACTTTTTGTCATTGTTCACACTTTCAACAGCCCATGGACGAAGTGTCCCGTCTTCAACCAAATCAACTTCGCGACCCAGCAAATCTTCAAGGTCAATCTGCATACTTGCTATTTTGAGCAAGCCAATAGGTTGGTTACGGTCATACTGAACGAGAATATCCATATCGCTCCACGGTTTTTCCTCGCCTCTTGCATACGACCCAAAAAGCCATGCCTTCAACACGGGTTGCGTCTTGAAATAATTGGCAATGAGCAAAATCAATTTCTGGGTTTGCGCACTCATTTTTATCCAAGTCAAAGAATTAGATGCTGCAAAGTTAACATTTTTCTCCGAAACAAGCAAACGATTTCATTTCACAGGCTCAAACTTCAGCCTAACAAACACCGGATAATGGTCCGAAGGATTCCTTCGAATGTAGGTGTCAAATGAAATTTCCTGCGGCGCGTCAGAGCCCTTGATGGTATTGTCGGGATCATCATCGGGTGTCCAATAACTGTTGGTGAATACGCCGTATGCCTCCACATTCATAATGGGCGATACAAATACATGGTCAATACGGCTTTCAGTAAAGTAATTGGTTTTGAACGCATTAAATGTTCCATTTTCCGCAAAGCGGATGCGAGCGGCATCGTAAGAATCCTTCAGCAAGCCTGATTTCGTGAAAATAGTATAGATTTCGTTGGTTTGGTCCACATTGAAGTCACCCGTGACGATGACGGGATAACCATTGGCTATTTCGCGTATTTTTTGGACGATGAGTTTGGCTGCCTCACGCCGCGCCACCACACCCACATGGTCCATGTGGAGGTTGAAGAAATAAAAGTCATCACGTTTTGGTTTCCTTTTTCCAAACAAACCGTGGCGTGGTTGTGGAGGTTGGTTGATGTGGCAGAACTTCCCCCAAGTGCAGATGCGGAT
>JAFWRA010000088.1 GCA_017508895.1 Bacteroidales bacterium | reverse complement strand
ATAGTAGCGTTGATTGACGAGCCAGCGCGCACCACCAATCCTACCGAGGGGACGGCGCTGGTCTCCGCCTTGGTGAAGGTGCTGGCCGACAAGCATTTGAGCCTCGTCATGACCACGCATTACGATATAGAGCCGACCGACGCCCATTGCCTGCGGGTGAAGGGCTTTGAGAACGGTACGATGAACTACGAACTCGTTGAAGTACAAGACGGCGAAGTGCCGCACGAGGCGCTGAACATCGCCGAGAGTTTGGGGATTGACAAGGAATGGATTGAGACTGCGAGAGAGTTTTTAATTATGGCGAATTCGCCACAATTAAAAACCCCCTCGAATTCGAGGGGGTTAGACCCAAAGTGGTCAAATTCGACCACTTTGTGCAGGGGGTCGAATTCGACCCCCTCCGAAATAGAGAAAGGAGGATCGGTATGACGCAGATACTTGTAAAAGATACGAAAATTAAGACCATCAAGGTCAATGGGATGGATTACATTTGCATTACCGATATTGCCAAGCAAAGAAATCCTATCGAACCTAAAGATGTGGTTAAGAACTGGTTGCGCTCTAAAAATACCATTGAATACCTTGGGCTTTGGGAAATGTTGAACAACCCGAACTTTAAGGGGGTCGAATTCGACCCCCTGCTTAAGCAGGCAGGCAGTAATGCATTCACAATGAGCCCTTCAAGATGGATTGAATTGACCAATGCAATCGGTTTGGTTAGCAAAACAGGTTCTTTGGCAGGTACTTATGCGCAACGAGACATTGCTTTCAAATTCGCCAGTTGGGTTTCAGTGGAGTTTGAACTCTATTTGGTGAAAGAATTCCAACGCCTAAAAGAGGAAGAGCAAAAGCAACTCGGCTGGTCTGTAAAACGTGAGTTGGCGAAGATAAACTACCATATCCACACGGATGCCATAAAAGAGAATCTTGTTCCTGAAGAGATTGACCGTTATCATGCCTCTTTGATTTACGCCAACGAAGCCGATGTGCTGAATGTGGCCTTGTTTGGTGTGACGGCGAAGGAATGGCGCGATGCCAACCCCGACTTGAAGGGCAACATCCGCGACTATGCGAACATCAACCAACTGATTTGCCTCTCGAATATGGAAAACCTGAATGCGGTCTTTATTAATAAAGGTATGCCGCAGCACGATAGACTGATTGAACTGAACAAAATCGCCATCCAACAAATGAAGGTGCTGGAAGGCGTGGAAGAAAGGAGGATGCTGAAATGAAGAACTTTAGATTTTACACACTGCTTGCGCTGCTGATGATGAGTGGCACAATGAAAGCCCAACAATGGGAATTTGACTATGCCAATGGTGACAGTCTCATTCAATTTAAACATGGTATTCTTGATTTAGAAGGAAATGGCATTTTGGTGGGTGGATGCGGTCCTGCCTATCCTGATTACCACCCAATTGTTATGCGTGTTGAACCGGACGGAACACATTTCGAACATGAATATGATGGCTTTGATGGGTTGATGTTGTCCCATATTGTGCAACTGCCAAACGGCAATTACTTTGCAGCAGGTCTCATCTCCGAAGAAGCAGTAGAAGTGCTGGTGCTTGATTCCAATTTGGAAATCATGGAGGATAAACGTTACGAAAAGCCAGAAAATGCTCTATTACTTACAGAAGGGCGACTTCTTCTTGACGAAGATGGTACGGTGGTTATGTGCGGGAGTGCCAGATACACATCATCATACGGAGGTTATCGAACCTGTCCATTTTTATATAGGTTTGATGAAAATGCCGACACCCTGCGTTGCCGCTATGTTATGGCAGAAATGCCGGATCCCGAATACTTCTTGGATCAATTTTATTGTCATCAGATTTTGAAGAATCCACAGAATGACGGTTTGATTTTAATGGGGGTAGGGAAAAACGGTCTCCCATCCCTGATTTGTTATGACCGCGATTTCAATTACATTGACAACATTTGGATGGAAAACGACCACATGTTGCTTTTCACCTCATATAGTGCATGCTGTTGGCTTTCGGACGATGACCTGCTGGTTTTTGGGACATTGCGTCCTTATAATGAGCAATCGCGCACTATAGGCCTACTTGATGTGAAATTGAGTGGAGGTGTTCCACGACTGGATACCATTCATGCCGAACCCCAACTCCCATACCGAGTCGCGTCTGGAAAATTCAATTGTGCGACCTTTATCAATGACACGACCATCTATTGTTCTTATTATTCCTCTGAAAACTTGTATGGTCCTTATTTTCCAAGCGTCTGCTTGTTAGACAAAGATATGGAAATTCTTGGTAACAAGGTGTTTCTTGATGAAGAATACACCAATCATCCTGTTTATTTCACCTTGCCTCAAAATGATGGAGGATGTATCATTGTCACATCCTATGCTGTTGGCAATAACAAAACTCAAGGCAAACTCATCAAGATGCGGCGCGAGGATTTCAATCCCATTCCTGCCGAAGTAAAAGAATTGCCGCAAGAAGCGATAAAGGTTTATCCCAATCCTACAAATGGAACGGTAACGATAGACGGTTTGGAAGTTGCCGAAGTGAAGGTTTACAACATCCTTGGCCAGTTGTTGAAAGAGACAAAAGAGAATGTGATTGACCTGTCGGCACAAGAGGCCGGCACATATATATTAAAGGTGATTACCCCTTCGGGAGTCGTTACAAAACAGATTATCAAGAATTAATGAACAATAAATCAATTATTTAAACAACATAAACGAAAAATATGGAAAGTAAATTAGGACTTGATTT
>JAFWRA010000087.1 GCA_017508895.1 Bacteroidales bacterium | reverse complement strand
GAACCACCCTCATCGGGAAGAGCCGATACAGTAATGTCAAATTGCAGCAAAGAGAAATTGGCAACCAGGGTCCTGTCACCGCTTACAATGAAACTATAGGTTGCCTCGGTGGAAACCACATTGCCGTTCTCAGTCCAGTTGGCGAAGGTGAAACCCGAGGCAGCCGTAGCGGTCAAGGTGCATGAAGCTCCGTAGTTGTGGTTGCCAGCGCCACTCACTGTTCCGCCATTGCTTGGATTGGCCGTGGCAATGATGGTATAGGAGTTAAGGCTGAAGTTGGCCACAAGGCTGCGGTTGGCCTCCACATTGAAGGTATAGCTGGCGTTAGATGACACCACATTGCCGTTCTCCGTCCAGTTGATAAATGTATATCCCTCATTGGCCATGGCCGTCAAAGTGCAACTTTGCCCATATTGGTAGGTGCCGCCACCTGTGACAGAACCACCCTCATCGGGAAGAGCCGATACAGTAATGTCAAATTGCAGCAAAGAGAAATTGGCAACCAGGGTCCTGTCACCGCTTACAATGAAACTATAGGTTGCCTCGGTGGAAACCACCTCGCCATTCTCAGTCCAGTTGGTAAATGTATATCCCTCATTGGCTGTAGCCACCAAGGTACAAGTCACACCCTCTTCGTAAGTGCCACTTCCGGTTACCACACCACAATCGATAGGATTAGGAATGGCATTGATTTCGTATGAGTAGTTTTCAGCATGGCGAACTAAACGTACAGAGAACCCATTGTTACGGTCTGTGCTGTCATCGGGATTGAGACTACCTCCGAAGCGCATGTAACGCGCACCATAAAAGCCACTGTACGAAGCCGACCAGTAGTTGCCGTAGAAGCCCGCATGGTAGACCGAAGTCCCATCGCGGTAGCCTGCAGCAGGCAAAAAGACCGCACCAGCGTTCTCCAATGTAGCCCACTGAGAGGCGGAAATGTTGTTGCTACTGAAGGAAGCATTGCTTGTATTTGTGTTGTTCAAGGTGAAGGTGTTTGCACTCCAGTCATCGGGCAGAAGAATTATGCCGTTCACATTGTTGACTTGCGCTTTCGCGTAACGAATGCCACTCTCGGTATTGCGCGTGTTAAACACATAGTTCCATTCAGATTGCGTCAAAGTACGCCAACCACCATTCTCGGTGTTACCGCCGTTGGCAATGGCATTGTAGCCCCAATCAGCTTGTCCTGTTTGATCATACAAATTATAGGTAGCAACACCATATGCATAGTAATCGCTATAGGAGTTACTAATACTCCATGGTTGGTAACACACAGCGCCGTGATTGTAGCCACTTGTCCCCCAACCGAACAGATCGACCCATCCACTATAAGTTTGTGAAATATTGGTATTGTCGTTGCCCATACAATCCCATTGGTTGGTTGCGAAGCGCCAAGTGTTTGTGCTAGCTTGGTATTGAAGGTTACCTTGCGAGAAATTGTAATGTGAGTTTTCCCCAATGGAAAACACGCCATTCAGCACACCCGTACCATTGGCATCAGTGAAATTAGCCACATAGGTGGAACTCTCAGTAACAATAAAGCTAAAAGTGGCTGCGGCTGAGACCACCGTGCCGTCCTTGGTCCAGTTGGAGAAAGTGAAGCCCTCATTGGCGGTGGCTGTCAAGGTACAGGAGGTGTTGTAGTCGTACTCGCCCATGCCTGCTACCATTCCACCTTCAACTGGGTTGGAAATGGCGGTTATGGTCAATGGAAGCGTAAAATGCGCTACCAAGTTGCGGTCAGTAGTGACTATAAAAGAATAATTAGCATCAGTTGAAACCTCATTTCCATCCTCCGTCCAATACATGAAGGAATAGCCCACATTGGGTGTGGCCACTAAAGTACATGTGCTTCCTAAAGCATAAAAGCCCATCCCACTCAGGGTACCACCTTCTTCTGGATTAGCTGTGACAGAGATGGTCACAATAGGCATGAAACCCAGTACATAGGGATTCATCAATGACCCCAAACCCGTCGAACCGAACGTGATGGCATCAGGTGACTGCAGGTTGAGTTCCTCACCCAGATCATGGTCATACAGCTTGAAAGTGATTTGGTCACCCGCCACGCCATAAATGGTCATCTGGACCACATACTGTTGCGTCGGCGGAAACAGCACCGGCCTCATAGAGCCACGGCACTCCTCTCCACAGAAAGCGCCTACCTCCAAAGCCGTGGAATGTTGCTCCTCACCATTGATCATGATGACGCCAGTCAACGTCATATTATCCTCATAAGTCGCACTCTGTGGCACCCAATGGTTTTGCGCCAAGGTCGTCAACGGCATCAGCCATGCCAACATTAACAGCAGCAACGAACTAACGATCTTATTTGATATTCTCTTGTCTTCCATCATTCTAAACATTAGGAGTTTTTACTTGACAACCAATCTTCCGACATAAACATTACCTGACCGACATGTTGCCTTGACCATATAAACACCCGAAGTCGAAAGGCCTTCCATTACGGCTTTCAAGGCACCCGTTTCATGCCGCACTACGGCACCGAGGGCATTGGTGACGATCACCTCTTCGATGTCTTCATCCAAAGGCAAGGAGATAGTGAATCGTGCATCACGGTCGACAGGATTGGGATGGATACGCACCATGGTCGATTGCTCTCCGACCCCCGTGTCTCCAAAACGGAGTAGCATCGGTTCACCCAAAGTTCCCGAAATGCCATCCGCGACGAACACAATTCTGTCGGGCGACTGTAAGGTCTTGGTCCCATCGGTAAGGCGGAAGCCGATGTCATCGCCTTGTTCACCAAACACAGTAAGGAAGGCCACGTAACGATCGACAGGCTCCACATACATCAGTTGCACACTACCTCGGCATTCATCACCGCTAAAGGCCGCCAACTCATAGGTATCAGAACGTAGCTCTTCGCCATTCACCTCCACCACGGCGGTCACCGTCATGTTATCGGCATAACGTCCGCCATTGGGATGGTAAACATTACCTTCAGGAGTAATATTGGCTACCGTGGCATGGCCACGTCCTTCCTGGAACACCAGTGTCTTGATGCCGTTGCTCTGCGATTGATACATATAACCGCTGCCAGGCTCCAAGGTGTTAAGCGTGCCATACCACCCTAGTTCTCCATTATTAGAATAGTAGGTGGTGAAGCCGTTGCGACCCTTGAGGACATCATTGGGTTCAGGGCTAAACCCGCTCATGGCTTGGCTCACAGCGACGGACTGACTCATCGGGAAACCAATCCAGTTCCACCCATAATTGATCGTGATGGGGTGGCTCGTAGTTTCCGTCCGCAAGCCTCTCATTACCGCCCTGCCATCGGCATTCATGTCAATCTTGTACATTTGTTCGTTTTTGATGGATGTCAAAGGCCCAAACCATCCTATCGTACCTTCGTATTCATATGACTCCACATAGCCGTCGGACCTCGACTTAATCATCAAACCATCATAACCCAGACTGTTTTCAAGCATGGTCAAACCATCAAAACCTTCTTGCTCCACATAGGTCGACCACCAGTTCCATCCATTGGTCAAGGGTTGCTTATGAGAGGCATACAAATCACAATTGCCCGAAAACACAAACGGCAACACTTCTTGTGCATTTCCCGTAACGATGGTGTCGATGCCAGCAAAAGCAAGAACAAAATCACAAGTCATCACACCGCCAAACGCATTGAGCATCTCGTTCTGTTCGTATGAAACCGTAATAGTATCTCCTTTGCCGACATAAACTGAATAAGAAACAAAATCAGGAAGACCATGACTGCTAAAGTTCGTCATATCCATTCCTAAGGTAATATACCTTTCGTACCAATCAATTTGAGGGGCCGGAAGGGTAAGGCGCAATTCGGGCTGCCCATTGCCAGTGCTCATGACAATTACATTATGATACCATCCAACCTGGAAGTTTTGTTTGTCGTATGACAACTGGGCCTCCACTTCACATACTTCGTTCTCAGCGGCAAACTCAGCGATGAGATTTCGGTTATCTATTAACGGGAAGGTGTATTCGGCCTCTGTTGAAACCGCCACACCCTCATCGAGCCAATAACGGAATACATAACCATTATTAGGGATAGCGCTCACGGTGCAACTGGAGCCGCATGTGAAGTTTCCCTCCCCGCTCACTGTCCCATATTCAGGTTGTGACGCCTCAACAGTGAGCGAGAAACTTGACGATGACGTCTCCACCACTTGAGCCAATCTTATCGAAGCATAAGACATGGGCATCATCATTGCCAATTCTTCTGTTAACACACCACCTAACCCTTGGGCAAACACCAAGTTACTGTAAAAGCCTATTGCATTCCCATTTAGTTGTCGAACATAAGCATAGTGAATATTATTGTTTTGAGTTACTTCTTCAATAAATCCATTGGCAGGGAGAAACAGTACTCCTGCCGGTTCCAGCAGCGTATTCCAGTCATAACGCGATATCGTGTTGGTTTCATAGGGCCCAGTTTCGTTGGGAGAGATGATTTGATAGGTCTCGGGATTCCAATCGTCGGGCATCACGAGCAACCCATCCACATTGTTCACTTTGGCAAAGGCATACCGAATCGGTATGTCGCGCTCTTTGAGCAAATAATCCCATTCACCACAGGAAAGCTGATGCCAACATGAGAAATCTAGCATTCCCTCATGTTCCATGGTAAGAGGCACAAGGTCCATTCCATTTCCAAACTTTGACTTCACCTCTTCAGCCTGCAATTCCCCTTCACTATGGTTTTGTCGATAAGCCTGCATGGGTGCAAACTCCCATGACGAAGACACGCTATTTTCATCCATTTCAACCTTACAAATCACATTACCCTTTGCAAATCCCACCACGGTGCATGGACTGATGGAGAACCTTCCGCTCAGAAGGTCTGGGTCGGGCTCCGTCTCCACCTCGCACAGCTCGAAATGTGCCTCCAAGGCGATGTCGTTTGACGGGAACGTGAAGTTATAGATATTGTCCATCGAGACTAACGAGTCGCCAACCATCCAGCCCACAAAATGATACCCATCCTCAGCGTTTGCCATCAACGACACTTCAACGGTCTCCTCAAATTCACCAGAAAAATAAGATTCGTGCCCCGTCGATATGGACGAGAAAGCAGGGAACACCGTACCGCCCATTTCAGGAACAGCATTGGCCGTCAGAATATAGGATTGGTTCTCGGCGAAACAAGCTTGTAAGTTGCGGTCGGAGATAACAACGAAAGTGTATTGGGCAGAGGTGGAGATGATGCTGTCGTTTTCCATCCATCCGATGAAATGGTAATGCTCCTTCGGCTCGGCATCCAGTTGGCATTCCTGCCATTCCTCATACTGGCCAGTTGACTGGACACAACCGTCGTCCACATAGCCTCCCTCCCACGGAGATGCTTCGGCGTAAACTTGGAAATAAACATCAGCCGAATACCGAGCTTCAATGAACCTTGAGCCTTCCACAACAAAGGAAAGAATGGGGTCAGTTGAAATGAGCCCCCCATTCTCATACCATCCCAAAAACGTGTGGCCACTCTTGGCGGTCGCAGTAAGTGTGCAGCCCTCGCCATCACGCATTTGGGTCTCAAACATGCCACCGCCGTTCACCTCGCCCGCCCAAAGCGGATTGGGTTGGGCTCCGATGATCTCATAGTTTCTCGATTCAACCTGCACGGGGCGCTCGTAACCATACTTTAGTCTTTTTAAAGCATAACCGTCACCTGACATTTGGTTTTGATAATACAAAAGCCACTGTAGTAACTCATCATACTCACTACTAGTATCACTAAAACAATAAAACATAGAATAATTCAAACCACCACATAAAAATGAATAAGTAATACCATTTGCGACATGGCCGTGATAAAAGCCAGTATTGAAACTTGAAGAAGTCAAGTCAATAAAAGACAAAGGCAAAAAAACGGCTTTATTAGGTTCAAAGTACTCCACCCAGTCGTCGATAGAGATTTCATTAAACACGACATCTTCAGTTATTATCCCTGGCAACTCAACATCAACGGTGCCATAAGAAAGCGGATAATACGATGCATCCCAATCGTCTGGGAACAGCACCAACCCCTTCTTGTTATTGATACTTCCTAAGTAATAGTGCATTCCACTGGCTGTAACGCGTTCGTATAATAGATACTGCCATTCCTCAATAGAAAGATTGCGCCAGCATCCAAGATCAAGCTTGATATCCTTATTGTTGACATCGTTCAGATAACGCTGATAAATGAGATCCATGCTATGAGTATCCATATAGCCTTCAGGATCATTCAGGAATGAATTGACGTCGAAGTCCTGGCAATCCCATTGATGCGCCGCAAAGCTCCATTGCACATCGGGCGTGCCACTCTCATGGAACTGAAAGTCAAGGTTCAAATTACCTTTGGCAAAACGGGCCACACGATCCTCGCTTACCGAGAACCGGCCATCAAGCAGGCCGGGGTCCTCTTCCTCCAGGTTTCTGAAGTGGGCTTCTATCTGATGGTTTGTATAGACACTGAAAGTGTATGACGGTTCGGTTGACACAACCACGCCGTTCTCGGTCCAATGGACAAATTCATAGCCCTCTTCCGCTTCGGCATCCAGCGTACACATATCGCCGAATTCATAGCTACCCTCACCGCTCACCGTACCACCGATGCCCTGACGCAATGAGGTGTTAACCACAAACATGTCCGGGATATCTTGTATCAAACGCACGCACATTCCATCGGCACTAACCAAATGATTCTCGTCCAGAAAAGACATATCGCTGGGTAAAAGCATTCCATTCAGACACCATAAGAAAAACGGACTTTGATACGACCTCGTGTATGACGGAGTATTCGTTGTCAAATTAGAAGAAGACCAATAACCGATATCAATGAAATGTGGATAATCATATCCTCGTCGCGACCCAGTGCATGGGAGAAACACAGCTCCTGCGGGCTCAAAAACATCCATCCATGTTGCGGCATTCATAACATTGGAATTATGTATTGCTTCCAACCATGAAGAACCTGACTCATAATCACTTCCAATTGACATATTCCATCGGGTTGGATTGGGATCGTTCAATGCATACACAGAGGCGTCCCAGTCGTCGGGCAGCAGGATCATACCACTAACCTCGTTGACCACGGCAAAGACATAGCGTATGCCCGAGGCGGTGTGGCGTGTGTTCATCAAGTAGTCCCACTCGGCGGCTGTTGGCGTGCGCCATCCACTATTCACCGCATTGCCTCCGTTACTGATGGCATTGTATCCCCAATCAGCCATCCCGCCCATCTCATAAAGGGCATGGCCCTCTTGACCATAGGCATAATAGTTATCTGGTAGGATGCTTGCAGACCAAGGCGGATTATTGTAACCATTCGTACCCCAACCAAAGAGGTCAATCCAGCCATCGTAAGTCTCGGATATCCATGTATTGTCGCATTTCACCCCGTTTTCATAAACATTGCCAAAATCATATCCATCAATAGTACCGCCCACAAAGTCCCATTGGTGTTCGGCAAAGCGCCAGGTGTTGTTGGAAGCACGGTATTGCAGGTTGCCCTGAGAGAAATATGCGTATTTGTTATAGCCCACGGAGAAGATGCCCGCCGTGGCGCCGGTGGGGGGATCGCCGACAACAACCATTATCATCTCTGACGGCGCCGACTCGCCTTCAAAAAGATTAGCCGTAATGTAATAATTGTATACACCTTCTGGAACGGCAGTATCCAAATAATTGGGTTCCGTTATATCCCTGGCTAAGACATCCAAAGTTCCTGTTTGTAAATTCTCACGATAAACATTGTATGAATAATTAGGTTCGTGTACTCCGAGATTAATTAGCCAATGTTCGTCCGAGTCAATTTTTCTATATTTTGCATCTAGATTGTTTTCATACAAATACGATTCTGTTGTATTTGCATTATCTGTACTATATGAAGCATATTTATTATCATTATCATCAATTACAACAAAAACAAGTATATCATGATAATAATCAATTGGATTGCCGTCATTAATCATTACATTTCTCCAGCCATCACTTTCAGGTATAAAAGAAACAGCACCAATATACTCTATTGTGTTAATTGAATGAGAGTAATAAAATTCCAAAGTGTGTTTTTTATTTACTGCATGGGGTGCTACATATAAATTAACACTATAAATTGCCGTTCCTGGTTTATCGCATATTTCGTTTGATGGGAATCGTTCTATCCAAATACATTTTGTAGAACTAGATTCTTCGCATTTCTTATATCCAGTAGGATTGTTATCGGAAAAATGCTGGAAAAAATAAACATTGCTAGGCAAGGCGTTCCATGTCATTACCACATCCGCACCTTCAGTCATAGCATTGAAACCCGTCAGCTCAGGACCTTGAAATTCTATTGAGGTTTTCTCCACATTGGAAGTGTGTGATTGTCCAGATGAATAATTCGCCTTTGCATAATAATCATGGGTACCATATGCGGCATCCTCACACAAATATGTTGTTCCAGTAACCGTAGCCAATTCCGTTTCGTCTTTGTAGACAGTATAGGAAGAAGCGCCGTAACACCCCGTCCATGACATAGATAAAGAACGCCCATCAACATTAATTGTGAAACGTGTTGGAGCAGGACAGCTCTCCAAATACCGAAAAGTAATCTCCCCGTCGGTTTCAGACAATACCTCAATATCAAGATCGTCCAAAGTGCCATCTGAAAGGCATGGAAAAGGATTTCTACTTGGATTAAATTTATCCCCCTCACCATATGCAGCATGACTAATGCCTAATAGTGTTGGTCTAAAAATGTATGCCTCATCATATATCCCATATTTTGGATATGCATTAATATTACCCCTTCCAGTTACGGCTTCATTGATTCTATAAATTAACATACCCGATCCATATATGTTTTCATCAAAACAATCGTTTTGATTTCTGTACTCCAGAATGTAATACTGATGAGGTACACTAGAGGCAATCCTATATGCGGTCTGGGTATCGTGTGCTCCCAAAGAATTAATTGTATAATCACCAGATTCTGAAATAAGCGGAATCTCATCAATCCAATTCAAGTATTTCCATTTAATATAAGCGCATGGATTAGCTATTTCAGAATGTAATAAATCATGATTATCGCACATTATATCCCATTTCCCCATAGGAGTCGGGTTGTCGTTAGATTGGTCTGCATGATAAAAATCAGGAGCGCCAAAAACATGTATAAGCTCATGGCAAAAAGTGTTCAAATAAAAGCTGTTCGATTGTATTAATTCTAAAGTATAAAGACAAGGCTTTTTTCCATTGATAGTAACCGTAGTATTATCAGGAAATATAGACTTATGAGGCCATAATAAATCGCTCCAACTACCCTTATTACAATTAACAGCAAAAGAAATCACATCCACACAACCATCATCATTGTAATCCAAGTTTAAATCATTAGAAATAGGATAATTATTATTGATATAATTTATTGCATTAGTCAACAATGTTATTTCTCTTTCTCTTTTATCATTATCATGATAACCGTTGGGATTAGTGATTGCATTATATGGCTTATAATAGTTTATTTCATGAGGATCAATATAACATTGGATTTGACCCAGAGGATCTGGGCTAGGATAGAAATCCGTTGTAATCTCCAACTTATCATAAGAAATGCTCTTAAAATAATTGAAAACCGACTTTTTGTCAGAACCCGTGGCATTAAACATAAAATCCAAATCCGTTAAATCATAATCAATGTCGGGCTCATCCGCAAACGATATAAAAATCATAATATGGTTTATATGACCATGATTTGTATCACGACTCCTATTGGGATCCACTCTATATGCATCTGGCCCCTCCATCTCCAACCTCCTTCGGCGATATTCTTCATTGGATATGGTCAGTCTAGGTTGTCGGATAGCCCTCATTGGAGTGGAACGTCCCACTACCAATTGGGTCGGGACAAGACTATCACCAACCTTGTCAGCATAGACATAACAACCCGTCACAGGATCTTGTACGATGGTGTAACCATCTGCATCATGCATATAATGATAGAATTCATCACCAGTTGCAAAGATGTGCAATGTGTCGCCATTAGGCTGCACGACGGTAATAGGTACGTCGTCCAACCATGCAGCACGCAAAGGCAAACCAAACGCCACCATCATCAAGCCCGTCAGAAAAAGGGTATTCCATCTGAAGGTTCTATGTAACCGATTCGTTCTCATAATATAGTGTTAATTAGTTCAATATGTCAAAGTTTTTTCTTCATTGTCTCTCGACACATACACATACCCCTTGCCAGGCTGCAAAGTGCCGAGCGTGCCGACCCAAGCACCGTTCTCATAAATGGCGAAACCGTCTTCCTGCGAGATTACTTTGTCGCCTTCGAAAGGTGAGATGTTGAGATTCTCTATTTCCAATGGTTGGCTTCCTGCATAACCGAAGCCGTTGCTGCCAAACTCGATGGTCACCTCAATGGTTTCCACAGGTTCGCCCATCACACTCAAAGTGCACGGCTCAACGGTCTGTATCCTGTACATCGCACCAGGGACGATGGCATCGATCGTGCCACTCCATTGGCTGTTCACATAATAGGCCTCTCCCCCATCCTGCGAGACGATGGCGAGGGCATGGTCACCCAAGGCGGCCTCGAGGTCTTCTAATGCCACAGGGATCGCCGTGGTCCACCAGTTCCAGCCCTCGGTGAGCACAGCGGTCTGACCCGCCTCAAAATGGGCCACCAGACTGACCGGCTCCATCACGACGAAAGAATAAGTGCGCTGCGTCGAGACCACCTCGCCGTCCACGGTCCAATTGACAAAAGCATATTGGCTGCCTGCAACGGCTTCGAGCTGACAGGTCACCCCGTACACGTATGGCGCTGCGCCCGTCAGCACACCGCCTTCGGCAGGGTCAGCCTCAGCGACAACAGTCACTGTCTCTTCGGTCTGGAATTCAAATTGATACGGATTGGCCGGCAGACCGTGTATGGCATTCACCTCAAATGTCAGACCTGTTGTGGTAGCATCAAGCTCCACACCCGTCTTGTGGTCATAAAGCCTGAAAGTTATGGCATTATTGTTTTGGCCATACACCATCAAGAAGACCATGTATTTGTCAACGGCGGGGTAATAAGTGAGCAGTTCACTCCCTCGGCATTGGTCGCCACAGAAGGCGCCGATTTCCATGTCTGTTCTACGCATCTCCGCCCCGTTGATGTTGAGCACGCCGATGACGGTCATGTTGTCGGAGAATTGATGGATATCGTAGGTCCAGTGCTTCTGCACCCTTGACCCTTCCGGCTCCATCGCGCCCACTTGGGGCACGATGGAGGCCAGCATAATAAATAACAATAACTTTTTCATTTATCTATAGGTAATCCTTATTTTACGACAAGTTTACGGAAGCAGACCGCGTTGCCTTCGGCAACGATCTTCAAGGTGTAGAGGCCTGGCGTGGCCGGGGCTTTCATCTCCATCGGCAGGCTGCTCGACTGGGCCACGGAAACCACTGCACCCAACTCGTTGATGATTTCAACACGTACCTTCTGATCGGAGGCGGCAGGCAGCACGATGCTGAAATGCTCACCACAATCGGCAGGATTGGGATAAACGGCAATCTTGCTCCAATCGTTCTCCTGTTCACAGCTGGCGAAGTGGACGGTCATCATGCTCTTGGTGTTGCCCACAACGGCATCCGACTCGAAGACGAGGCTTTCCTTGGCATTACCATATTCCCTATTCTCATCGGCATCGAAGAGGACAAACTGCAAGTCGGTTGCCTCACGACCAGCGACGGTCAGGAAGGCAACATAGCGATCGATGGGTTCGACATAAACCAGACGCACGCTGCCACGGCATTCATTGCCTGCAAACACAGCCAATTCGTAACGGCTGTCACGCAGTTCTACGTCGTCTAACTCAACGACGGCCATCACGTTCATGTTGTTGGTGTACTTGTGCATGTCGGGCACCCAATGGTTGCTCTCAGCAGTCACGTTTCTCTTCAGCTCGCCCGACCTGCCTTCAGTGTAGGTGAAGGTCACCGGGGCATCGTTCTTCGAGTCGTACATCAGACCCATACCAGGCGTGATGGTGTTGAGTGAGCCGAACCAACCCATGCCTTCATAATAGGTGGCGAAGCTCTCCTGCGACTTCAGCACATCGTTGGGTTGGGCCTCGAGATCGCTCAAAGCAACGCTGACGCTATTGGCCGTGGCCATGGGATAGCCGATCCAGTTCCAGCCCGGGTTCATCGTGATGGGGTGTTGCGAGGCGATAGCGCTGTTGCCCACAATGTCGAGCAACGTGGCTGCCGTAGTGTTCACCATATACATACTCTCGTTGGTGATCTCATCGAGGTTACCCATCCATTGTCCGCCTGAGTTGGCGATGAAGCCCGTTTGCGACTTGATCATCACGCCGCTTTCGTTGAGTGCCTCCGTCATCATCTGCAGGCCTTCGACGTCTTCCTGCTCGATGTAGGTCGAATACCAAGTCCAGCCTTCGGCCAACGGAGTCTGCTGGCTATTGATGAAGTTGAACACATAGGGGCTGACGGGGTTGCCCAAGGCAGTGTTGGCGGCAAAGGTGACCAGCGAGGTGCACGACAGCGTCAGCTCCTGTTCAAGGATATGGTCGTAGAGCTTGAAACTCATCTCATCACCGTCCTCACCGTAGAGCATGAGGAACACCATATAGCGGTCCACCTGAGGATAATAGGTCAACAGCTGGCGGCCACGGCACTCGTCGTTGCAGAAGGCGCCGATTTCCAAGGTAGGCGTGGTCTGCTCGACGCCATCAATTTGAATGACGCCAATGGCTGTCATGTTACCAGGATATTGGTGGATGTTGACATCCCAGTGGTAGGCGTATGGCGTGAAGTTAGCAACCAAGTTGCGGTTGGCATGGATGGTGAAAGTGTATTCCTCATCGGTTGAGACCACGCTGCCGTTCTCCGTCCAGTTGACAAAAGCATAGCCATGGTTTGTCGTCGCAGTAAGGGTGACCGCGCTGCCATCGTTGTAGTTGCCTTGTCCCGTCACGGTTCCGGCCGCAGCGGGGACGACGGTAACCGTCACGCTATAGCTTACGCCGGGAATGAACTCGGCTTGGAGCTCACGGCTCGACTCCATGTTAAAAGTATAGGGGTTGGCTTCCGACACCAGCGTGCCGTTTTCGCTCCAGCCCAAGAAGGCATAGCCCATCTCGGGATAGGCGGTCACACGGGCCGTGGGGTCGTAGCAGTCAGCCATCTTGTTGACGACAACTGTACCTCTTTCAGGATCGCAAGTGACTTCAAGCACATAGTTGAAGCCTTCGTTGTAATTGGTGAACTCATTCCAGTACTGTGCAGCCTGATAGGCAGCTGTTGCTTCGCACTGCACGGTGACGGGGATGGAGCGTTGCAGGGTGCCGAAGGTGCTGGAGCCTACGGTAGGCGGCACTGTGGCGGCCACAGTCATGTCGGTGACCGTCGAGCAACGCTTGAAGGCATAATTAGGGATGCTTTCAACGTTTTCACCTATCTTGATATGAGCCATAGAGGCGCAGTCGTAAAACACAGGCGACTGGGCGTTGCCCATTGCAGTGCAGTTGATGGCGTTATAGTTGATAGTGGTGAGTTCGTCGCACGAGGCGAAGGCATAGTTGCCCACCGACTGCAACGTTTCGGGTAGCGTGAGTTCGCCGCGCAGACCGCCGCAATTGCGGAAGGCCTCTGTGCCGATGGTCTCCACACCATTGCCCATCTCAATGCCTTCTATGCCATAGCAGTTGTAGAAGGCCTGGTCACCGATGGATTTCAGGCTGTTGGGGAGGGTCAGGGTGCTGGTGAGGGTGGTACAATCTTTGAAAGCCATTTGCGAAATGCTTTCAACATTACTACCAAAACTAAGTGAATTAAAGGATGGCGGCAAAACAAAAGTTTGAACTTCATAATATGTTTCGTTCGAATAATCATCAGTCCATACGGAACCAACAAAACAATTAACTGCATTATAATTCATAGCCGTAAATCCCGTGTTTTCAAAAGCATTTCCACATACGCTTTGCAGACCCTCGCCCAATGTCAAAGTACCATTAAGCCCCGAACAATTTCCAAACGAGCCATAAAGAATTGTGATTACCGAATTAGGTATTATCAAAGACCCTGTCAAGCTATTACAATCATAAAAAGCCCAACTTCCAATATAAGTTACGCTATTTGGAATGGTCAATTCGCCAGATAATGATGAGCAATTTGAAAATGCGCTCTCTGGAATACGTTCCACGCCATTCCCTATATTAAGTGTTGTAAAGTTTTCACACCCTTCAAAAGCAAAGCCGAATCTAGAAATTGAGCTATGATAAGTTGGGGTTGGATTGATTTGATAATAATCTCCTATATCATTACAATTTGTTGCGTTGAAATTCACTATTTCTATTCCAGTATAGGCAAACGCACGTGGTCCGATGTAAATTATTGAGGGGTTGATGGTTAGTGTACCCCCTAAACCCGTGCATCCATCGAAAGCACCACCTCCAATAGAGGTAACAGATTCAGGTATTGTGATGGTTCCAGTAAGACCACTACAATTTCTGAATGCCTCAGCACCAATAGAAGTTACAGAATTAGGTATGTTCAATGTCCCAGTGAGACTTTCGCAACCGTCAAAAGCAAAATCAGGTATTTTTTGTACTGCTATTCCAATATTCAAAGTAGTCAAAGAGGAAAGATAAGCGAAAGGAGAATGTGAATCTCCATACCATTCAATCGGGATATAGTAACAGTCAACTGCGTTGTAATTCAGCGTAGTGATGCCAGAACAGTTGTAAAAGGGATTCTGATCTTGATTTAGAGTCCAACAATCGTAACCACCAATGTTTTCCACACCAGTTCCTATAGTTAAAGAAGTAAATCCAACACAATTGGCAAAAGCGCCCAAACCTATAGATGTGACCGAGTTGGGGATAATAAGTTCACCCGTCAAACCACTGCAATTATAAAAGGCATTATCGCCAATTGAAGTCAATGAGACAGGTAGCGTCAATGTCCCACTCAAAGTAGAAAGACCCTCAAACGCCCTATACGGAATGGTTTGCACATTTTCTCCGATGTTCAATGTAGTGATTGAACAATTGTAAAAAGCTGGAAACCATATCCAATTCCAATAATCATCATAGCCTTCACTACCTATTTGATTGCAGTTTGTAGCATTGAAATTCACCGTTGAGAAACCTGTGTTTTCAAAAGCTCTTCCTCCAATATAGGTAACAGATTCCGGAATGGTCAATTCACCCGTCAAGTTATAACAATTTTGAAAAGCGGCATTTCCGATGGAAGTTAACCCCGTGAAATACCGCAATTCAGCAAACGATGTGATAGCGGTATGGCCTTGGAAGGCATTGCCCAAATCCGTCACAGCCGCAGCCTCTGCATAGCTCAATAATCCATCGCCATCCGTATCCCAATTGGCCACGCAAATGGCTTCCACATTCGGGTCGGTAAAAACAATCGTATTGATGCCCTTGAATTTTGCGATCAAATGTCTGTTAGAACTAACCGTAAAACAATATTCCTCTTCTGTGGATAATATCTCGCCGTTTTCTTCCCATCTGTAGAACGTCCAGTCTTCTTTGGGCGATGCGATAAGGGTACAGGACTCACCTTCCAAATAGCTCCCTACACATCCTTCATCTGTGATAACACTAATGTCATCTACACAAAGAATAAACTGGTTGTAACAATTGAAGTGACGAATAGCTACATAACCCAAACCAGAATATGCACCAAGATCAACTGTATACTGATACCAATTACCCTGATTGCGATTGTCACCACGAGTAACCCCATTAGGTGCTCCGACACCTTTCGCCACCATCGTCCATTCTTGAACCATTTGGAAATAATTAGGATCAGTGTTACCATTCATCGAAACAGCAACGCCGAAGTGCTCAGCAGCATACAAGTTATCTTGGGCGCAGGCGTAGAAAGTGAGGATGCCACCCAATTCCACCTGAGGTGAAACAAGATAGTTGTCAGGAGTAATGGGCAGCGAAGTAATGTTACTATATGAGCCAGAGCACATCATGTTAGCCGAAGAATTATGACCTTGGCCAGAATAATTTACAGATTCGACTGTATAAACACCAGAAGTTTGAGAACCAAGAACCCAGTCATATCCGTCTGCGTTAGCGTCAATGGTTGTCCAACCTTGCATTCCATCATCAAAATTATAATAGAACACCTCTGAAATACCAGGTTCGTTACCATTCACCGTACCTGCTACTTCTGGTTGGACTATAGCCCTCACATAATACCTAATAAATCTGAAGTTGGCCACCAAGTTCCTATCGCCAGAAACCGTGAAAAAATAGGATGCTTCGGAGGAAACCACCTCCCCATTTTCCATCCAATTCACAAAAGCATAATCATCGTTGGGCGTGGCTGTCAATGTGCAAGTCTGCCCTCCTTCGTAAGTGCCAGCACCACTAATGGTACCACCTAAATATGGATTAGCATTAGCAGCAATTTCCCACATGCAGACGCTCGGTTCTTGAAGATTAGTGAAATCGCTCCAGCCTAAAGCATTTTGGTAGGCTTCCAATTTACCGCAAGGCACGGTAACAGGAATGCCATATTCAACGGACGAGAAAACATTTGCCCCAAGGGTTGGAGGCGTTTCTGTCAGCACATTCAGCGAAGTGAAATCCTCACATGCACCGAAAAAGGCATTATTGCCTATTTCAGTTAAAGACGAACCAAGTGTTAAGATACCCGAGAGGCTGCCGCATCCAGAAAAAGCATTGGCACCGATGCTGGTCACTGAATTTGGAACGGTGAGCGAGCCACTAAAACCAGAGCAACCATTGAAAGCGTTTTCGCCGATATAAGTAACTGTTTCAGGAATAACAAGCTCCCCGGTAAGATTTGAACAACCATATAGAAAATTGTTGGGGATAACATGCACGTTTTCACCAATATTCACGGTGGTCAAAGAAGAGCAACCCACCAACCAATGACAGCATTCTTCTTCTGCAACATAACAATTAATAGCATTGTAATTCAACGTAGTAAAATTACATCCATAGAATACCGAGCTGCCTATATTCTGTATATTTTCTGGGATAGTAATTACACCTGTAAAACCACACTGAAAAGCATCACTGCCAATAGTGGTTACGCTTCCTGAAATGGTTAATGAGCCAGTAAAACCACATCCTCTAAAAGAACAATTACCAATATATTGAACAGAATTACCAATGGTCAATGAACCTGTCAAACCACTATCATATTCAAAGGCGTACTGCTCAATAGTAATCACCGAATTGGGAATCACAAGAGAGCCTGTCAATCCAGGACAATAACTAAAAGCAGATTCTCTAATTTTGGTTACAGGATAGGAGTTGCCATAATACTCAACATTCTCCGGAATCACTAGTTCGCCAGTGGCGTTTTGGCCATCCACGTGTCCGGTCACGGTTACAGAGACACCGTCGTCGTTCACGGAGTAGTTAAGATTGCCCACCGTGAAAGTTTGGGCAAAGGCATTAGTCACACCCGCCACACTCAGCAGCAGGCCGACAAGCACGGCAAAGGCCGTCTTCTTCATTTGTAAAGTTTTAATTCTCATTTTGTTAAGTATTTAAATTATTTCTTTCTTTAATTTGAAGCTTTCTGTTTTTGGTTTTTAAGATGTTTAGAACACGCCTCAAAAAAATCGTGGTCCAAGGCCAAACTGATTTCGAAAAGCAGGTGCATGGTGACCCATTGCTGTCTGCACACTTTATAGATGTTCTCGGGAGTGCAGTGCACTTGCTTGGCCAGCCATGTGGCTGAACGTCCTTGGCGTACCAGCTCAGCCTTGATGAGCCTACCCATGTGGAAACCATTGTCTGTGTCCGTTTTCTTGCCCATAAGTAACCATGCAAATTTAGGGACAATCCTTTTCGCCTTAGGCGCTTCCGTACTAACTTGTTTTATTAAAAAAGTGTAATTATTTTATCGGTTTTCTGTTACTTTTTGTTTGCTTTTCTCCGCTTTGAGGTGTTCGGAACAAACCGCGAAAAAGTCGAAGTCCATGACCCGACAAATCTTGAAAAGCATGGGCATACCGACCCATTGCTGCTCGAAAATCTTATAGATGTTCTCAGGAGTGCAATGCACCTGCCCGGCAAGCCACGGGGCGTTCCTCCCCTGTCGCGCCAGCTCGTCCTTAATCTTTTTACCGATATGAAATTCCTCGTTATTGAGGCTTTCTCTCTTGTCCGTCATAGCGATTCGTATATACGAATCAATAGAGGGGACAAGAAAGGAAAATTAGTCTAAAAGGATGGCTTTTATTTGTACTCAGCGTCTCTCCACATCACGCACCAAGCGCACCGAGAGACCCCAGTTGCGAAATGTCGTAATTTCTCCAAGTTCATTATGGTCGAAACTGAAAGCCTTGGCCCTCCTGACATTGTTTTCCGAGGTGTAATACAGGCCCTGGGACCCGGCATACTCTACCCTGTCCTCGTCACGATACCCGCCTGCAGGCAAAAACACAGCGCCATTGAAAAACAAGAGTGTTTCCCAACCGTCGTTGATGACATTGCTGGTGAAACTCGCATTAGCTTGGTTGACATTATTCAAATAATACGCCGAACTGCTCCAATTGTCAGGGAGTATGATGAGACCATTGACGCCATACACCTGTGCCTTGGCAAAGCGGATGCCCGAAGGTGTGCAACGCTCATTGAGGACATAGTCCCATTCACTGCTTGTCGGTGTGCGCCACTTCCCTTCCTCGCCTTCGCCGAAGAGGTCGTTGTAGCCCCAGTCGGCCTGCCCCGTATTGTCATACAGTTGGGCTTCTTCTTCACCATAAGCAAAGTAATGGTCGGCATTGCCATCCATGCTCCATGGCTGGTATGCCACCGCCCCGTGGTTGTAGCCACTCGTGCCCCAACCGAAAAGGTCGATCCATCCGTCATAGTCTTCTGCGATATTGGCATTGTCCATGCCTATGTAGTCGAAAGCATTCTCGGCAAAGCCCCACAGATGCTCTGAAGCCAGATACTGTAAATTACTCACCGAAAACCACACTTGATGTCCCTCGCCGACTGTAAACAGTCCATTGGTTGCACCCAAGGG
>JAFWRA010000086.1 GCA_017508895.1 Bacteroidales bacterium | reverse complement strand
TGAGCTTTTTTATGGATGAAATGGTCAGATATTATTTCTCGGAAGAGGATGTTAGCGGAGTTAATAACAATGAGGGCGGCAATGGCAGTTATGTTATCGGCGACAAGCTGTTTGTGAATGGTTCTGGCATGGGAAACATCATCGTTTCCGATTTGTTGGGGCATGTGGTGTTCAGCAATCCGAACTGTAAGGAATGTGTCATCGACCTGTCCGCCCTTGCACCTAACACATTGTATGTCATCAAAGTCAACAACCAAACTATCAAATTCATTCGGAAATGAAAAAGAGTGTTTTGTTCGTATTATGTCTTATGGTGTGTGTGTTCGGCTATGGTCAAAGTCATAGGGGTTATGTCATTATGTTCAATACTCCGAACGGAACCGTTTGCTTCGACACACAATCTGTCGTCAACATCCACATTGATGCCTCGGGCCAGACCTTGATTCACAGCGAGGGAACGGAATGGACACCGCTGGCTGATATGGACACGGTTAGTGTCGTCAGGGCCATCGACACAGCCGATTGGGTTGACCTCGGCCTGCCGAGCGGCTTGTTGTGGGCCACGCGCAATGTGGGCGCCAACCACCTTGGAGACAATGGCGACTATTTTGCTTGGGCCGAAACGCAACCTAAGAGTGTTTACGATTGGAGCACTTACACGTATAGCTGCAACGGCGATAATCATTCATTTACAAAATATTGTCGCCACCCAAATTACGGATGCGACGGCTTAACCGATACCCTTACCATCCTGCAACACGTCGACGACGCAGCCACGGCCAGTTTGGGCGACGGCGCGCGTATGCCCACGTTAGAGGAATGGCAGGAACTGAACAACAATTGTACGTCAGTTTGGACGACCCAATACGGCGTGAATGGAAGACTTTTCATCGGTAGCAATGGCAACACGCTCTTCCTTCCGGCTGCTGGTTGGTGGTCGGGGAACGACCTTGTCTTCGTTGGCACCGATGGCGAGTATTGGTCGAGCTCGCTCTATGTGTTTTACTCGGATATGGCATGGTATTTCGATTTCAACTCGGCTGGTTCCAACACGAGCCACTTCAATTCCCGCGATTGGGGCCGGCCAATCAGGGCTGTCAAAGCAAATTGAAGGAGTAAATGTTCTGACTTTTGCAAAACTCCCTTGAAAAAGTGTTCAGGATTGCCAAAAAGTCCCTTGAAAAAATGTCGGGTTTTCAAAAAGTCCCTTGAAAAAGTGTCAAAATACTTGCAAAAGTCCCTTGAAAAAGTGTATCTTTGCAGCTTCATTCCTATAATGTGGAAGGAATTTTGAATCTTAAATCTTTGAATTTTAAATCATTAAATCACAGAATACTATGTTAAGTCAAGATGTTAAGATTGGAAGCGCTGTCCGTTTGGATGGAAAGATTTATTTCTGCATTGACTTCCAACACGTTAAGCCTGGCAAGGGCAACACTATCATGCGTATCAAACTGAAGGACGTGCTGACCGGCAACGTTTTGGAAAAGCGTTTCGACATTGGCGTGAAGCTTGAGGATGTCCGCGTTGAACATCGTCCTTATCAGTATCTCTACAAGGAAGGTGAAGACTATATCTTCATGCACACCGAGACCTACGACCAGATTCCGATCGCTGGCGACAACATCACGGGCGTGAAGTTCATGAAAGAGAATGATATCGTTGACGTCGTCGTCGATGCCAGCACAGAGACTATCCTCTTCGCCGAAATGCCGGTGAAGACTGTGTTGCAAGTGACTTATACCGAGCCTGGTGAGAAGGGTAACACCGCCACCAACGCCTTGAAGGAAGCCACCGTCGAGACGGGCGCTATGGTCCGCGTGCCACTATTCATCAACACCGACGATATGATTCGTGTCGACACCCGCACGGGTGAGTATTGCGAGCGTGTGAAGGCCTGATAAAAAGCATGGCATAAATTAAGCGCAGAGTCATTGACTTTGCGCTTTTTTTGTATCTTTGCGCTTCATTCTATAAACTTCTTTCGATGAAAATAAAGAAAACTACCCTGAAAACTATCGCGGAACTTATTGACGCTAAATATGTTGGCCCAGCCAATTTTCCCATTACGGGCTTGAACGAAATCCATAAGGTGGAAGCGGGCGACATCACCTTCGTCGACCACCCGAAATATTATGCCAAGGCCCTCAACTCGGCCGCTACGGTGGTGCTTATTAATAAGGAAGTGGAGTGTCCCGAAGGCAAAGCCTTGTTGCTCCATGACGACCCGTTCGATGCCTTCATCCGTATCATGCGGCATTTCCGTCCCTTCGAGCCACAAACGCAGCCTATCAGCGAATCGGCACAGATAGGCGAGGGGACTCTCATCATGCCAGGATCATTCGTCGGACATCATACCGTTATTGGCAAAAACTGCCTCATCCATCCCAACGTGACCATCTATGACCACTGTGTGATTGGCGACAACGTCATCATCCACTCGGGCAGCGTCATTGGGGCCGACGGCTATTACTTCCAACGCCGTAATGAGGGCTTCAAGAAGTTTGAGTCTTTCGGTCGTGTGGTCATCGCCGATGACGTGGAAATTGGCGCCTTGTGCAGCATCGACCGAGGCGTTACTTCGGACACCATCATCGAGATCGGTACCAAACTCGACAACCACTGCCAAATCGGTCACGACAGCTACATTGGCCACAACTGCCTCATTGGTGCCCATGCCGCCATTGCCGGTGTGACCCGCATCGAAGACGATGTCATCCTTTGGGGCCGTGTGTGCATCAACAAGGATTTGGTCATCGGAACAGGCGCGGTGGTGTTGGCCACTTCCGCTGTCGACAAGAATATTGAGCCGGGCAAGGCCGTCTTCGGTGTACCTGCCCAGGAGGTGCGGAAGCAATGGCGCGAACAGGCTGCCCTGCGCCAATTGCCTGAGTTCTTGAAAGAATACTATAAAACGCATCAATCATAACGATAGCCTATGGCCTATGGCCTGCCTCCCAGTTAAAGCAGGCCAAAGTCATAAGCCATTGGCCATAGTCAAAAACACAACCATGAAAAGAATAATCTTACTCTTAGCAATTTTCCTAGCGGGCATGACGGCCTTTGGCCAGGACATGAAAACCTATCAATACGCTGAGCGCGACACGCTCCAGCTTTATCTTGATTTCTATACTCCGGAACATGTCAACGACAGCACCATCTGTTTGGTCTATGTCTTTGGAGGCGGTTTCATCGGGGGACATCGTGATGGTAAATGGGAAAAAGCCTATTTCAAGCAGCTTGTCGAAAAAGGCTTCATGGTGGCCTCAATTGATTATCGACTAGGCCTCATTAGAGCCAAAAACATTGGCGTCCTCAACACTGATCCTGTGGAGAAAGCGGTTTACATGGCTACGGAAGATGCCATTTCGGCTTTGCATTATCTGCTTGAACATGCCAAAGAGCTGAAAGTCAACAAGGATTACATCGTGATGATTGGTTCAAGTGCGGGTGCCATCACCTCTTTGCAGGTGGACTACGCGATGTGCAACGGATTTCTCAATTCGGACATCCTTCCTGAAGACTTCCGCTTGGCAGGTGTGGTCTCGTATGCAGGTGCCATATTCTCGCATGAAGGTAAGGTGCAATATCGCAACCGTGAGCCAGCCCCGACCATGATGTTCCACGGAACGATGGATAACTTGGTGTCATACAAGGGGATAAGCTTCTTCAATGTGGGCTTTTTCGGGACTGATGCTTTGGTGAAGCGCTTCGAGAAGTATGACTATCCTTATTTTGCCCGTCGTTTCGAGGGCTATGGCCACAGTGTGGCTGCGGGTGGTCCACTGACAGTTGATGACCTAGTGTGGTTCTGTCGCCATTATATCTATGGAAAGGAGAAACTCCAAGTGGACGGCACTTACACGAACCTTGACCCTACAACGATGCCGCCCTACGACTTTTATTCGCCAAAGGATTTGTACAAATAAACCATTTTTTATTTAATCACATAGAAATGAATAAATTGCGGTTTTGTCTTCTTACACTATTGGTTTTTTGCGTAGTATGCGCAAATGCCCAGAACAAATGGCATTACAATTTTGGTCTCGGCGCCTCATTGAATGCAGGCAACGTCAACAACTGCAACATCAGCAACGATGGTGCCGTCGAACGAAACGATAGCCTGATTGCCTTCGACGCCCATTACAAGTTGCTTTATAGTTCGCTTATCGACAAGAGTGGCGGAGACAAGCATTGGAAAGAGACCAATTTTGAGGTCAATGGTGGTGTGAAGATTGACTTGTTCCAGCACGACAAATACTCTCCGTTCTTAGCTTGCGAGATGCTCACCAACAAATACAAAGGCTACGACCTTAGGCTGAGTGGTCTTGTTGGAATGAAATACCGTATCTATACCATCCCTAGATTGTGCGACTATTCCATCAGCGCCGCCTTCGTTTACGATTGGGCCGACTTTACTGATGATACCCATCTACCCAACAACAACTACCGCATCTCAATCCGCCCCAAAGTCAAGCAAAAACTAGCTGAGAATCTCACATTGTTATACACTTTCTTCTATCAGCCTTCGGTGCTCGATTTCGACGATTACATCATCAACAGCAACATCAAGCTGCAAACCCAAATCACCCGAAAGCTCTTTCTCGACGTTGCATTCTCCTATGAGTACCGCAGCCGAGTCCCTGCCGAAAACTACAAGAAACACGATTTCTTATCTGAGGTCTCGGTCAGGTATAAGTATTAACCGTTTTTGAATAGAAAAATCAAATTAAAGAATAGCTTATGATTGGCATTGGAATGGCTGCCGATTTGGTGGACTGTGCTCCAAAACAGGAAGAAGTCGCCGAACCTTCCCAGCCAAAAGTGGAATTCAAGTATTTGGTGGACGAGTTCGCCGATTTGAGGATCATGCGTTATCAGGTGCCGGAATGGGACCAGTTGACGCTGCAGAAGAAGCGTTACCTTTATTATCTTGGCGAGGCGGCCAAATGCGGTCGCGACATCCTTTTCGACCAGAACTTCAAGTATAACTTGGTGATCCGTAAGACCATTGAGGCCGTGTTGAATTCGTATCAAGGCGACCGCGAATGTGCTGATTTCCAGAATTTCTTGGTGTATGCCAAACGCATTTTCTTTAGCAATGGCATCCATCATCACTATGCTGAGGATAAGTTCTTCCCCGAGGTCAGCGAAGCTTATTTTGCAGACTTGATTAAGGGTTGCGACGCCAACTTGCTGCCGCTTAACGAAGGCGAAACGGTGGAAGACTTCATCGTATTCCTGACACCTGTGGTCTTCGACAAAGAACTTTACAAGGTGCGCCGCAGCAGCGAGGACGACATCATCGTCAACTCGGCGGTGAACTTCTATGAGGGTGATATCAAGAAGGCGGATGTGGAAGCCTTCTACAACAAGATGCGCAAGCCTAATGACGCCACGCCAATCAGCTATGGATTGAATTCCAAGCTAGTGAAAAAAGATGGCAAGATTTATGAAGAGATGTACAAAGCAGACGGTCTATACGGTGAAGCCATCAAGGCTATCATCGGCTGGCTGAAGAAGGCCAATGAGGTGGCGGAGAATGACAACCAACGTAACTATACACAGAAGCTCATCGACTATTACACCACGGGCGACCTGAAGACCTGGGACGAATACAATATCGCGTGGGTGCAGGATTCTGTTTCGCACATCGATTTTGTGAACGGCTTCATTGAAGACTATAGCGACCCGATGGGTATGAAGGCCACTTGGGAAGCTATCGTCGATTACAAAGACCTAGAGGCTACAGTACGTTCCAACACCATCAGTGAGAATGCGCAATGGTTTGAGGATCACTCGCCTGTTGACCCGCGTTTCAAGAAAGAGGAATGTAAAGGCGTCTCGGCCAAGAGTATCATCGTCACTACGCTGGGTGGCGACTGTTTCCCATCCCCTCCGATTGGCATCAACCTGCCCAATGCCGACTGGATTCGCAAGGAATACGGCTCCAAGTCGGTGACCATCACCAACCTGATGGAAGCCTACGACAAGGCAGCAGATGAGAACCCAAAGAGTGGGTTAAAGGAGTTTGCCTATTCAGAGGAGGAGGTCGCTTTTTGCAAGAAATACGGTCCCGATGCGTCTGTGGTTCACACCAACTTGCATGAGTGTTTGGGCCATGGTTCGGGAAAACTGCTCCCTGACACTCCACCTGGAGCCTTGAAGGAATACAGTTCGACATTGGAGGAAGCTCGTGCCGATTTGTTTGGTTTGTATTATATAGCCGACTCAAAGATGGTCGAGTTGGGCATCATGCCTGATGCAGAGGCTTTCAAGGCCGAGTATTGTTCCTATATCCGCAACGGCATGATGTCGCAGCTTGCCCGCGTTGAGCTGGGCAAGGATGTCACCGAGGCACACATGCAGAACCGCAAGCTCGTTTCAGAGTGGTGCTACGAACACGGCAAGGAGGCCAATGTCATCGAAAAGAAGGTGGAGAATGGTAAGACCTATTTCGTTATCAACGACTTTGAGGCATTGCGAGGATTGTTTGGCGAATTGTTGGCCGAAATCCAGCGCATCAAGAGTGAAGGCGACTATGCCGCAGGTAAGGCCATCGTGGAAAAATATGCCGTGAAGGTCGACCCTGAGCTGCACAAGGAAGTCAAGGAGCGATACAATGCCTTAGGTTTGAAGCCCTACGGTGGCTTCATCAATCCTGAGATTGTCCCTGTAGTGGAAAACGGTCAGGTGGTTGACTACAAGGTCGAGTATCCTTCCGATTTCGTGGCGCAGCATTTGAAATATGGCAAGGAATATAGTTTCTTGAAAGCAGTACATTAATACTGAATAAAGCTATTAACCAGTTAGACCTCGGCATCTTAGATGCCGAGGTCTAACTGTATTTGGAGAGAACAGAATTCGAACTCCTAAATGCAAATCCCATTTAACTTGTTGTCAATGAATCCTCTTGACTATTTCATCATGAACATCTTTGAAAAATGGCCCTGAGCATAATTGTGCAGCGGTGATTCCAGGAATAGTCAGATTCGCTTCAATAACACGTGGCTTGTTATTCGCGTCAACAAAAACATCCCATCCGATAACAGCACATTGAGGAAAGTACTTCTTATGATAGTATTCAACGGAAGAAACCATGTCGCCAAAGCAAGGATATTTAATCCTGCTAAATTGTATTCCGTTATCCGTTTTTGTCACTTGATTGAATGAATTATCCCATCCAATATCATTTAATAAACCTTCCTTATTTATTCCTACGACATAACTGTTCCTCCAATTATCCACGGTTGAACCTTGTTTGCCGATTTTTAGCATAGTTGCGCTTGTGTATTTTCCACCAATATAAATCGACGTAACACGGCAGCAATTCAACGATGTAGGATTGAGACGAGCTATATCTGGGTGTTGTGTGGCAATTTCTTGAATAATGAAATTAGCTGTTGCATTAGTATATAAATCTTTAAACCATTCTTTTGAAGCATTATCAACTTGTTGTAAATCTATTTTTTTAACACCACGTCCTTGAACGGTGTTTAACGCAGGCTTTATAACAAACTGTTTTTTCTCCTTTAACAACCGAACAGAGTCTTTAAATGAAATCTTATTCATTTCCTTGTCGTAAAGGTTGTTGTTTATGCACCTAATGTATGTAAGTGGGAATGGTATCTCTTGTAAATAAATGTCAATCAATGCTTTGTTTTCAAAAGAACAGATTTGATTGCGAGGGTTTAGTTGCTTGTTAATAATAATACTATGATAGCCAACACTAATATAATAAGGGTCGAAACCATTCTTCATTTTATATAGCCTTGCCAACAAAACGTCTTTCTTTTCAAACTTAAAACAAGGCCATGTTACCTGTAACAACGCAAATTCTTCCGAGGTGAGTTCAGGAAGATTAAGGTGCTTTGTCTTATCGACATCATCACTATGCCAATAATTCTCTTCGGCATTCCGGTTTAAGAAATTTACAATCTTGTTTACAATATACATAGATGTAATTTTTTTACATTAAACGCTTGACTACTTCGTCATGGACATCTTTAAAAAACGGTCCTGAACATAATTGCTCTGCAGTGATGCCAGGTGATGATAAATTTGCTTCAATCACAATTGGCTTGTTATTATTATCAATTAAAGCATCCCATCCAACAATCGCACATTGTGGGAAGCATTTCTTATGATAGTATTCTACAGAAGAAACCAAATTGTCGAAACAAGGGTATTTAATGCCACCGAATGAAATTCCATTGTCTGTTTTGGTTACTTTTTGAAATGAATGATCCCATCCAACTTCATTTAATACCCCATCCTTATTAATTCCCACCAAATAGCTACTGTTCCAATTATCTATTATAGAACCTTTTTTCCCGATTTTAAGCATGGCTGCGTATGTGTATTTCCCTCCGACATAGACAGAAGTAATTCGGCAGCAGTTCAACGATGTGGGATTGAGGCATGCGATATCTGGATGTTGGATAACAATCTCTTGAATGATGAAATTGTAGGAGGCATTAGAGAACAGTTCTTTAAACCATTTTTCCGAAACATTGTCCACTTTTTGCAAATCTATTATCTTTACTCCTAGTCCTTGCATAGAGTACAAAGCAGGCTTGATAACAAACTTTATTTTCTCCATTAATAAACGAACAGCTTTCTCAAACGAAATCCTATTCATTTTCTTGTCATATAGGATGTTGTTAATACATCTAATATATGTTTCAGGATAGGGTATCTCAAAAAAATATGAATCTACCAATGCTTTGTTCTCTAGAGAACAAATTTGTTCGTATGGGTTTATCCTATCTTTTATCACTATACTATGATATCCGCTACTAATAAAATATGGATCAAAGCCATATTCTTTTTTATATAATTTGGCCCATATGACGTCTTTTTTCCCAAACCTAAAACATGGCCATGTCTTCTGCAACAACAAAAATTCTTCCGAAGTGAGTTCCGGAAGGTCAAGGTGCTTTGTTTTATTGACATCATCACTATGCCAATATTTCTCTTCGGCATTCCGGTTTAAACGACCTACTATTTTGCTTACGATAAACATAGGTGTACTTTTTTTACATTAAACGTTTGACCAACTCGTCATGGACATCTTTAAAAAAGGGTCCTGAACATAATTGCTCAGCTATGATTCCTGGGAGAATCATGTTCGCTTCAATAACAATAGGTCTATTGTTATTGTCAATAAAAACATCCCAACCAATAAGACCACATTGGGGAAAATACTTCTTATGATATTGCTCTACGGAAGAAACAAGAGTATCAAAACATGGGTATTTAAGACCGCCAAATTGTATCCCATTGTCTGTTTTGGTTACCATGTGGAATGAATCATCCCATCCGACATCATTTAATCTACCTTCCTTATTAATACCAACTAAATATCCACTGTTCCAATTATCCAAAACAGAACCATTTTTCCCAATTTTAAGCATGGCCCCATAGGCGTATTTTCCATTGATATAGATTGAAGTAATACGACAGCAATTCAATGATGTCGAATTGAGGCGTGCTATATCAGCATGATGTTCGGCTATCTCTTGAATAATGAAATTATTGGTAGAATTATTAAATAATTCTTTAAACCATTCTTTTGAAGGATTTTCAACTTGTTGTAAATCTATTATTTTAACGCCATGTCCTTGTTTGGAATTTAGCCCTGGTTTAATGACAAATCTTTTTTTCTCCATCAAAAAATGAACTGCCTTTTCAAATGAGATCATATTCATTCCTTTATCATACAAGACATTATTTATGCATCTAATATATGATTTAGGAAATGGTATTCCTGGAAAATAAATATCTGATAATGTTTTATTTACCAAAGAACAGATTTGACTGTGAGGGTTTATTTGCTTTATCATCAATACCCAATGATAACTTCCGACAAGATAGAAGGGATCAAAACCATTTTCTTTTTTAAAAAGCCTTGCTAAAATAATATCTTTTTCCCCGAATTTAAAACACGGCCATGTTTTCCGTAAGGCCAATAGTTCTTCTGAAGTAAGCTCAGGGAGAGTTACTTGTTTTGATAGTTCAACATCCTCACTATGCCAATATTTCTCTTCGGCATTATGGTTCAAAAAGTTTACAATCTTTGTAACAATAAACATGGAGGTAATTGCTTTATTTTTTGTTTGATTAAGCTTCCTCTTAGCTGCTTAATCTTTGCGGAGAGAAAGGGATTCGAACCCTTGGAACGCAAAGCGTTCAACGGTTTTCGAGACCGCCCCGATCGACCACTCCGGCATCTCTCCTGACCTCTACGTCAGATGGTCTGACAAAACGAAGGCGACTATCAGTCGCCCTTGCGGAGACAGAGGGATTCGAACCCCCGAAGCCTTTCGGCTTAACGGTTTTCAAGACCGCCGCTATCGACCACTCAGCCATATCTCCGCTGCAAAAGTACAACATTTTTCGATAGGTCAAGAAAAATCACGAAAAAAAACTTTTTTCCGCCGAAAACCCGTATCTTTGCAACACTGAAAGAACTATGTTTTATGAAGGTAAAGGGCGCTTCGTTTATCTTGTTTTTGCTCTGTGCGGCACTGCTTTATGCTTGCTCAAGGCAAAAATCGGTGTTTACGCAGCAAAATGCCCCTCATCATTTCAAAGAATTGAAAACGGTGGAAGCTTTGCTGGAAACGGATCCTTCGTCAGCAGCCGATAGTCTTTTGGCACTTCGAAAAATGGCTTCAACCAACCCTTTCACTACTTTTGACGCTAACGAATTGCTGTTACGTGAGGTACAGGCTCAATACAAAAACCGTAGTCTTTCGGAGCAGAGTCCAGACCTGTTGCCTGTGATCGCCTTTTATGATAGCGTGGCCGGGCAATATCCTGAGGATTCCGAGTTACAGTTTCTTCGTGCCAATGCCTATTATTATAAAGGTGTGGAATATTCCTTCGTTCAAGATGATGTGAAAGCCTTCTCGTATTATTTGTATGCCTTGAGTATGATGAAGTCGCAAGAGGCTGTTAGTTCCCAAGAATCGCGTTTTATTGCTTTGATTTACACACGTTTGTCGGAAATCTTATATCGTTATGGCTTGCAGGAGTCCGCTTTTGAGACTTGCCAAAAAGCATCGTCGTTTTATGAATCTGGACCTGATCTTGCGGCAATGAAACGCTTTGAAGCGGCTATTTATCAGTCCCAAAAGCAGTATGACAAAGCTTTGGCATGCTTGCAGGAGGCCGAAAAATTAGGTACGGTTAGTGATGACTTGTTTCAATTGGTTATTGGCGTAAAATACTATGAGATTCAACAATTTGATTCTGCGGTTCCCCATTTGGAGCAAGCGTTTCTGAAGGGCGACCGTTATGCTCGTGTTGATGCTGCAGTTAAGCTTGCAGAGGTTTTCCGCGAAAAAGGTATGTCAGAGGAAGAGTTGTCCTATACACGTTATTATGTCGAGAACGCTATGATGGAGACCCGTATGGCTTCGAAAAAGATGGAAATAGAATACCTTTTTGATGAATATAATCATCCAAAAACGGATCCCGCCTCTTCAAAAGAAGACACAAGTACCTCCTCTTTGATAGTTTCGCTGTTTTTGTTGCTGGTCATTGTCTTTATGGCATATATCATTGTCCGAAACCGTAAGCGTATCAATCATATAGAGAATAAAATTACCACTATAGTACAAAAACATGAGCAGGAAAGTGCAGACAAGGACCATGAGATAGAGCAAATGTCACAGGTGTTGAACGATACCAAAGAGTTGCTTGATAATCAGCGCGTTGATTTCAATGAAGCCTGGAACACTTTCTCAAACAGCCACATCGTGTCAAAAATTCGACAATCAGTGGAGGGTAAGGACATTATGATAAAGAATGTGGGCGTATATCCCAAACTGAAACTGAAGGAGATGGATTACATAAGTCTTGTACACGAGGCAAACCATTGTTTTCCCGACTTCTCTTCGCGTTTTTTGAAAGACTATTCTGACCTAAACGTTGCTGACTTGCGTCATTGCTGTTTGGGCATGTTAGGCATGAACGATGCTGAAATCGCAGTGCTGGAAGGCATTTCCTATAGTGGGGCCAATCGAAGGACAAACAAGATTTTGTCGGCTATGAACCGGGGAGATAATCTAGAACAGGCTGTTATCGGTTATTTGAAAGATATTTTATAAATTATTATAGATCAATTGTTTATATTGAAAATGTTGAGAATTGTTGAGAAATGAGATGCGAAAAATGTTGCCATGCCATCAAATAAGTAATACTTTTGTCGAAAATTTTAGAGCTATGAAACGTATATTTGTAATTCTATCACTTGTCCTTTTGGTCTTTTCGGGTACAGCCCAAATGAAACCGAAGCGACTGAAATCTTATCTTTCCACAACTACATACTGTGCTCCAGGAGTGACGCCTTTTGTAGAGAACGCACTTGCCTTTGATTGCCGTTCGGCGGTCTACAAGGAGTTTGAACCAGGCAAGTTCAAGGCGTCAGTGGAGATTGTGACCATTTTCAGAAAAGGAGAGGAATCCACTTTCTCTAAGGTGGCATTGGATAGCCCTGTGGTGACCGACACAGCTAATATTGATGGCGCTTTTATCGATCAACAGCGTTTCTCGCTGGAAAACGGTGAATATCAGATGGAAATCAGCATTACGGATTTGAACAGTGGTGATGCCTTGCCAAAAGAGACGGTTACTGTTGAAGTCAACTATCCTGAAAATGTGCCTTCGGTTTCCGATATCCTGCTTTTTGACTCTTATACTAAAGCTCTCAAGCCCTCATCTTGCACCAAGAGCGGGTATGACTTCTTGCCTAGAGTTTATCCTTTCTACGGCTCAAATGAGGAAAAACTGAATTTCTATTCTGAGATTTACAATAGCAACAAATTGTATGACGAAGGCAAGTTTTTGGTCAATTATTACATTGAGACTGTTGAATCGTCGAACCGGATGCAGAATTATTTCTTTGCCAAGCGTTATGATGTGAGCAAAGTGAATGTGTTACTCCATAGTATCGACATCAAAGATTTGCCCTCTGGCAATTATTATCTTGTCGTCGAAGTGCGTGACCGCAGCAATAGCTTGATTTGCTCTAACAGTGCTTTCTTTCAAAGAAGCAATCCTAATGCGAGCTATGATATGGGCGACCTTGCAGGGGTGAGCATCGCCAATACCTTTGTCAGTACAATTGAAAACCTTGATACCTTGCGCAAATACATACGCTATTTGGATCCGATTTGCACGGAAATTGAACGCGATTATTCTTCCAATCTTTTGAAAACAAGCGATGTGAAAACCATGCAGCAATTCCTGTTCAACTTTTGGAGCTCTCGTTCGCCGATGAATCCCAAACAAGGTTTTGATGATTATTTGGCAGCTGTCAAACGTGTGAATATGTCGTTTAATACAACTTCATTTCCTGGTTATCGCACCGACCGCGGGTATGTGTTCCTGAAATATGGTCAGCCTGACCAAATTGTGGAAAGCGTAGATGAGCCAGGTGCTTATCCATACCAAATTTGGCATTATTATGAGGTGGCTCACCAACGCAACAAGCGTTTTGTTTTCATGTCGAAAGATCGTTCCACCAATGATTATCATTTGATTCATTCCGATATGATTGGTGAAATTAACAACCCTCGCTGGCAGCTTGAGGTTTATAGGCGCATCTATGGTTCGGACCAAGGCGTTGACCAAACTGAGTACGAAAAGGGCTGGGGCTCGCATGCAGGTGATTACTATGATAATCCCAGATAACCTATGTCTAAAATTGGGTTTCATATTGTGAAGTTGTGGATGGATTTTCTCTCCTACCATCCTTATTGGCTTCTTTATCTTAAGTCTGACATATACTACCTTTTGTTTTACCATGTGTTGCGTTATCGACGTAAAGTGGTCAGGCAGAATCTTATGCGTTCTTTTCCTGAGAAAAATGCTCGGGATGTAAAGTTGGTTGAGAAACACTTTTATCGTAATCTCTGTGATTTGTTTGTGGAAGCTCCCAAAATGTTGTGCATGGAATCGGATGGTTATAAAAACCGTCTCACGTACACCAATCTGGAGCTGATAAAACAATTATACGAACAGCATAAGAATGTGTTTTACGCCATTCCGCATTCTGGCAACTGGGAATGGTTTGGTAAAATGATGCCCGACCTCTCGAATCATAATTGCCTGGCTGTCTATAAAAAGGTGGAGAATCCTGTTTTTGAGCGTCTTATGCTCTATTTGCGTACAAAAGACTGCAGTTTGGAGATGGTGGAGTCCAACTCGGCTTTGCGTAGGCTGATGCAATTGCGCGAGAGTCAAAATGCCGTTCTGATGGTAGCTGACCAGACCTCACATGGCTTGGATTCTGATTATTGGAACGAGTTTCTGCATCAGGAGACCTGTTGGTTCACTGGATTGGAACGTATCGCAAAGAAGCTTGATTATGCTGTGGTCTTCGTGGCCATGAAACGGACAGGTAGAGGACGTTATGAGGTGACATTTGAGTTGATTACTGACAATCCTAAGGAGACGGAAAAGGGTTATATCATGGAACGTTATGCGCGTTGTGTGGAACGATTCATAGAAGGGCAACCCGACAATTGGCTGTGGTCGCATCGTCGATGGAAACACCAAAAAAAACAGGCTGAGGCATGAAAGTGGCTGTCGTCATATTGAACTATAATGGAAAGAAGTTCCTCGAACAGTTCCTTCCCAATGTCATAGCCAACTGTGACCCGAACTTGGCGGAGATTGTCGTGGCCGATAATGCCTCAACTGACGAGTCTGTGGCATTTATGCGGGAACGTTTCCCTGAGATTAGACTGATTGAAAACGGCAGCAATGGAGGCTTCGCCACGGGATACAACTTGGCTTTGCGACAGATAGAAGCACAGTATTATGTGCTGCTCAATTCTGATATCGAAGTGGCGCCGCATTGGATAGAGCCTGTCATTGAGATGATGGATAATGACCCTCAGATAGCTGCATGCCAACCGAAAATTCTATCCTATTATCATAAAGAACAATTTGAATATGCCGGGGCCAGTGGCGGTTTCATCGACAAGTACGGCTATCCCTTCTGTCGCGGACGTGTGTTCCAAAACCTTGAGAAGGACGAGCATCAGTACGATACCCCAATGGAAGTCTTTTGGGCAACTGGGGCTTGCATGTTCGTCCGCGCAGATTTGTACCATCAGTTGGGCGGCTTGGACGATAGTTTCTTTGCCCACATGGAGGAGATCGACCTTTGCTGGCGGCTAAAGAATGCCGGCTTCAAAGTGTATTGTTGTCCGCAGTCGTGGGTTTTCCATATTGGAGGTGGTACTTTGCCGAAAAATTCACCACGTAAGACTTACTTGAATTTTCGCAACAATCTTTCGCTTTTGGTGAAAAACCTGCCCAAACATCGTGTGCATCGCATCATACTCTACCGCATCTTCTTAGACTGGGTGGCGGCGTTCAAGTTCCTCATTGAGGGTTGCCCTAAAGACTTTAGGATGGTCTTCAAGGCTCATTGGGATTTCTACAAAAGGCTGAAAGAACTTCGCGAAAAACGCAGATGCAGTGAACATAAGTTGGTGAGTTGCATTTATCGGAAGAATATTGTTTTCGAGAGCATCGTTCGAGGCAAGAAGAAGTTCAGCGAGTTGAAGGAAAGTAGTTTTACATAAGTATTTCAATCGCTTTAGCATAGCCTTCCAAACCCAAACCGGAGATGCATTTCATGCAGGCCTCTGCAGTGAAAGAATGCTTGCGGTAGGGCTCCCGTCTCGTGATGTCGGAAATGTGAACTTCAACAACGGGAATGCTAATGGCGCGAATGCAGTCGGCTAGGGCAATGGAAGTGTGGGCGTAGCCTCCAGGGTTCATCACCACGGCATCATAGTCTCCATCGGCTTCCTGAAGTTTATCGATAAGACAGCCTTCATGGTTGGACTGGTAGTAAACTATTTGATGCTGTGGGAATTGTGATTTGAGTTGTTCAAGATAAGTTTCGAATGAAACAGAGCCGTAGATTTCGGGCTCACGCCTGCCGAGAAGATTGAGGTTTGGGCCATTGAGGATAAGTATTTTCATTATGAAAATTTTTGCAAAAATAGTATTTTTGGACACTTTGGAGAGTTTTTTTGCTGAAAAGTTGGTGTGTATCAATTCTTTTTATATTTTTGTGTCGTAAAATCACGCAGTCATGAAGATCATTACTTTAGGCAAAACCAATTTGAAGGTGAACAAAAACGGTTTTGGAGCCCTCCCCATTCAAAGAATCGGCGAAAAGGAAGCCGTCTATTTGTTGCACAAGGCATATGATAATGGGATCAATTTCTATGACACGGCACGTTTTTATACCGATAGTGAAGAGAAGATTGGCGTTGCCTTTGGCGATAGACGTAACAAGGTACTCATTGCTTCAAAAACGGCTGCTACCAATGTGGAGGATTTTTGGAAAGACCTTCATACGACCCTGAAAAACTTGAGAACTGATTATCTTGATTTGTACCAGTTCCACAATCCTGATTATTGTCCACGACCAGGCGACAAGCAGGGCTTGTATGATGCCATGAAAGTGGCCAAACGTCAGGGGAAAGTGCGTTTTATTGGCATCAGCAACCACCGTCAGAATGTGGCGATGGAGGCCATTGAGCGCGATTGTTATGACACACTGCAATATCCGTTCTCATATCTTTCTTCTGAAGAGGATCAGAAGATTGTGGAGGCTTGCTTCAAGCACAACATGGGTTTCATCTGCATGAAGGCAATGGCTGGTGGCCTCATCAACGATTCAGCTTTGGCATACGCTTTCCTTAACCAGTTTGACCATGCCCTGCCGATTTGGGGCATTCAGCGTGAAAGCGAGTTGGACGAGTTCCTTTCGTATCAAGACCATGAACCCGAGCTTTCTTCGGCGTCGTGGCGCAAGATTGAGAAGGAACGTGCTGAATTGTCAGGTGAGTTTTGCCGTGGTTGCGGTTATTGTATGCCTTGCACAGTTGGTATCCAAATCAACGACTGCGCTCGCATGAGTCTCTTCCTGAAACGTGCACCTTACAGTGTTTATCTCACTGAAGAATGGGCCGAGAAGATGAAGCTCATTGAGAAGTGCAAGCACTGCAACCAATGTAGCAGCAAATGCCCATACGGCCTGGTTACGCCTACGCTGTTGGAAAAGAACTACGAGGTCTTCAAGGAATATTGGGCGAAGAAACAGGCAGGGGAGCTTTGATTTTTTATCACGCAGAATGCGCAGAAATGAAAACTCCGTTGCTCGATGAGCAACGGAGTTTTTCGTTTTGCTAGTAGAGACGTAGCGCGCTACATCTCTACAATTGTTGCGTTATTTCAGCGGACTTGGCGTGTGGTACTCGCGGGCTCCAAGCTCCTTGTCGAGCATAATCATGCCACCGATATGGTCGCCGATCATCGTGGCTTGACGTACCAGGTCGCGGGCATTCTCTTCTTCTTCCACCTGTTCGTCGATGAACCAAGCGAGGAAATTGGCGGCGGCGCGGTCTTTGTCTTCGTCAGCGATGTCGCAGAGGTTGTTAATCATGGCAGTCACTTTCTTCTCGTGTTCAAGGGTGTCTTCGAAAGTGGCCAAGACGCTCTTCCATTCGGTCTGTACCTTGGCGATTGGGGCGAGGACGACTTTGGCATCTTGCGAATGCATGTAGTTGATCATGATGGCGGCATGGGCTTGTTCCTCGAGGAACTGCACCTTGTACCAATGGGCGATACCTTTGTAGCCTTTGGAGTAGATGTCTTGCGACATGCTCAGATAGAGATAAGCCGACCACATCTCAGCATTGATCTGGTCGTTGATGGCTTTAGCTAATTTTTTGCTAATCATAGTATTAAATTTTAATGCGGAATATGGAATTAGGAATGCTGAATGTTCCTGACAGAGGTCATTCAGCATTCCGCATTCATCATTCCAAATTATTTTTCGAAATAACGTTTATACAAACCCTCAAAGCCTTTGCCGTGGCGGGCTTCGTCTTTGGCCATCTCGTGGACAGTGTCATGGATGGCGTCGAGATTGCGTTCCTTGGCCACGCGGGCGATGCGCATCTTGTCTTCGCAGGCACCAGCCTCGGCAATCATTCTCTTGTAAAGGTTGGTCTTGGTATCCCAAACCACATCGCCCAGCAGTTCGGCGAACCTGGCGCAATGGTCGGCCTCTTCAAAGGCATAGCGCTTGAAAGCCTCGGCGATTTCGGGATAGCCTTCGCGATCGGCTTGGCGGCTCATGGCCAAATACATGCCGACTTCAGTGGCTTCGCCCATGAAGTGTGCGTTCAGGTCTTTAATCATGTCTTCGCCTGTACCTTTGGCGATGCCAACGACGTGCTCGGTGACAAAATTCAGGGCAGCGGTCTCGTCAACGACTTTCCACTCGACAATTTGCTTGCATTGAGGGCAGCGCTCAGGGGCTTCCTCTCCTTCGTGTACATACCCACAGATGGGGCAGATGAATTTTTTCTTCATGTTTGTTCAGAATTGAATTATTAAGTTAGTTGTTTAGTTGAACGCAAAGATAGATATTTTTCTTGTATCAGTACAATTATTTTTTCTTATCTTTGCATTTTATTTTTGAAGATAAACATCCATCCATATGTTGAATCGAAGGTTTTTGAGAGTCAAGGCGTTGCAAGAGATTTACGCCTATCATCAGTCTGAAAGTTCCAATCTCCCGCAGGCTGAGCGTCATCTGCTTGAAGGGGTTGAAGATTTATACAAATTGTTTGTGTATCAGCTTTCTTTTTGGGTTGAAGTGAAGAAGTTTGCTGAACGTCGCATCGAAGAAAACAAGCAAAAGCATTTTCCAACCGAAGAAGATCTGAATCCGAATTTGAAGTTTGTCAATAACCGGATTCTCAATGCTTTGGATGACAACAAACATCTGATGAGTTTGGAAGAGAAGTATAAGATCAATTGGGCTGACTCAAGGGAAGATTTCATTCGCAAGTTGTACGTTAAGTTGACAGAAACTCCTGAATACCAAGAGTATATGTCTAATGGGAAAGATAGTTTCAGCGATGACAAACGCTTTTTGGACACAGTGATAGATACTTATATGCCTGAAAATGGCTTGCTGTTCGATTATTATTCCGACCGTGACTTGTCGTTCAATAGCGATTATCAGGTGGCTATCTATTTGCTTTGGAAATTCATCAATGATCTATCTGCGAGTTTTGATGCTTCATCAAAATTGCCTCCTATCTATAAAGCTGAAGAAGATGATAAAGAGTTCGTAATCAAATTGTTTGAAAAGACCATTCTTCATTCTGGAGAATACCGTGAGTTGGTGTCGGCCAATATTTCCAATTGGGATTACAATCGTTTGGCGCTAATGGACAAGATTCTTATTTTCATGGCCTTGACTGAGTTCTGCGAATTCCATTCTATTCCGGTGAAGGTCACTATTAACGAATATATCGAGATTTCCAAGTTTTACAGTACGCCTGAAAGCCGACGTTTTGTCAACGGAATGCTAGATAAATTAGCGTCTGTACTTAAGGAAAATGGTAAACTTGTCAAGACTGGTATGGGGTTGATTGACAAATAATTGATTTGAAACACAATATAACAAGAACGTTTTCGTTATCAATAAAACGTTGAAATATGAAGCGAATAATTTACGCTATTTGGGCTTTAATGTTGTCACTCATTACTTTGCATGTCAATGCACAGGTGAGTAACGGACTTTATCGTGCCTTGACGGATGCCAACTCAGCTCGTGTGGTTGCATTGGGTGGGCTGCCTTTGCCCATGCATGACGGTGACTTGCAGACCGTTGTTTTCAATCCTTCGGCCATCTCACCGGAGATGAACAATCAGATGGTTTTGTCGTATGTTGGCGATTTCAATATTGGAACAAATTTCGCGACGGCCCAATATAGTCATACTTTCGAGAAATTGGGTAGCTTTGCTGCATCAGTGCAATACTACAATTATGGCAGTATGCAATATGTCTCTGAAAGTGGCAATGTTGATGGGAGCACATTCAATGTGTCAGACTATGCTGTTACTTTGGGTTGGGGACGAGAACTAACCGATAAATGGAGCATCGGCGCAAACTTGAAGTATGCAGGAGTCCAGTATGAGAGTGGTCAGGCTGGAGCTTTGGGTGTTGATGTCGCTGCCACCTATTGGTCGTATTCTAACTGGGCCTTCACACTTACCGCACGCAACATTGGAAGACAAATATATTCTCGAGAGTTGAATGTGACCAACAAATGGTTACCTTTTTCCGTCGACTTTATGGCTTCCAAGAAGCTTAACCATCTGCCTCTGACTATCATTTTGGGCTATAAGGACATACAGCATTGGAACAAATTGTATAAGGATCCTCTTGATCTCTCTGGCTATTATGATCCCATCACAGGTCAATATCAAGAACCTTCGAAAGCCAGTAAGTTTTTCACCAATCTAGGTTGTCATTTGGTCGTTGGCGGCGAATTGGCTTTGGGCAAGAACTTGTTTTTGAGAGCATCCTACAACTACGAGACGTTCCGCAATATGGGTGTGCCTGAAAAGCGTAGTTTGGTGGGCTTCTCTGTTGGTTTCGGGGTGAAAATCAAGGCGTTCCAACTCGATTATGCCCGCTCAAGAAACAATATCGTAGGCTCGCCTAACTTCCTGACGCTCAGGGTGGACCTAAGTAAACTATGAAAATGCTGAATGTGGAATGTGGAATGCTGAATAATCCCATTCATCATTCATAATTAACTTCGTTGAATCTTCGATTTCATAATTCAACAATATGTATCTCCACGAACTCAAACTGACCAACTTCAAGAATTGCGAGTCAGCGGATTTGCAGTTTTCTGAGAATGTCAATTGTTTCGTAGGTCTCAATGGCGCTGGTAAGACTAACATCCTCGATTCCATTTATTACCTTTCGTTTTGCAAGAGCTTCTTTGGCGCGACCGACAAGCAAAACATCCGCCACAATCAGGATTTCTTTGCTATTCATGGTGTGTATTCACACGACGGCAAGGACGATGAGTTGGTGTCGTGTGTGCAGAAGCGCGACCAAAAGAAATCGTTCCGTTTCAACAAGAAGGAATATGACCGCCTCAGCGACCACATCGGCAAGTTTCCTTTGGTGATGATTTCGCCTTACGACCGCGACCTTATCAACGAGGGCAGCGACCTCCGCCGCAAGTTTATTGATGGCGTGATTTCGCAGTTCGATCCTTTGTATCTCAACGCATTGCTGAAATATAACCGCGCCTTGCTGCAACGCAATATGCAGCTGAAACAGTTTGCTGAAAGACATACTTTTGACCGTGAACTGCTCCGCCTTTGGGAAGGCCAGTTGGTGCAGCACGCTTACGACATCCATGCCAAACGCCATCGTTTTTTGGAGGAGTTTTTGCCGATTTTTCAGCATTACTACGAAATCGTCTCGGGTGGTACGGAAAAGGTGAATGTGGTTTATCAGTCACGGTTGGACGAGAAGCCATTGAATGAATTGTTGGAGGAAAGCTTGCAGCAAGACCGTTATTCGGGCTATACCAATGTGGGCATCCACAAGGACGACCTGGAGTTCGCCTTGGACGGCCATCCGCTGAAGCGTTTCGGATCGCAAGGGCAACAGAAGTCGTTTGTTGTGTCTATTCGTCTGGCGCAGTTCGAGTTCAACTACCAAAAGATAGGCTACAAGCCCATTTTGCTGTTGGACGACATTTTCGACAAGCTCGACGACCAGCGTGTGATGAAATTGGTTCGCTTGGTCGGTGATGAACATTTTGGTCAGGTGTTTATCACTGACACACAACAGGGTAGGGTGGAAAAATTGTTCGAAAACACCAACATTGACCACAAGATTTTTGAGGTGGCGAAAGGTGAGGTCAAAGAGATAGGAGGCGGCGATGGTTTACTTTGACGTGAAGCCGCTTGGTGAGCTCATCAAGGAGTTCTACGTACAACACCGTGGCTTGGACTATATAGACGAAGTCAAAGCCGTCAACTCATGGCCCAAGGTGGTCGGACCTTTTATCGCCTCGCACACCATCGACCTTTCCGTCAAAAACCATGTGCTTTTCGTTCGTGTGGATTCCGATGCTTTGCGTAATGAATTGAGCTATTCCAAATCCTTGTTGTTGAAGAACTTGAATGAGATAGTGGGGAAGGAACTATTAAGCGAGATTGTGCTGAATTGAAGCCTACCGCTTGCAAATCAGCTTAAACTCACAATACCTGCATTTCTTGTCATCTTCTGCTTGTACAAACGGAATCTCGGTGTCGAGCATTTCGTTCACTACAGCCTCAAGCATGGCCTCCATATCAGAGATGAAGTTGTCGTCTTCAAGGAAAGCGGTGTCGGCGTCAGCATCGTCTTTCTTAGGAGAAGCCTTAGATAGTTCAAACTCGATGTCATGGGCGTATTTCAAGCCGTGGATGGCGCCGATTACCTGATCGGGTGAAAGCTTTGGGTTTTCCTTGAGATACAGGTATTTATAAAGAAGCAACTGCAAGGCCTTGTCAGGGATTTGTTTCAGATATTCGAGGTCGCTCTCATGATGATGGCGAACTGGAATCTTCAGGTCTGCGCCTTCAACATGACCGGTTTTATAGTCGATGACGCGAATGAGGCCGTCGAATTGGTCTATTCTGTCAGTGCGGCCGTAGAATACGTAGTCTCCATGGGCGGTTTGTAGCTTTGTCCTCAATTCGCCTTCGGTTTCCAAAATTATCAAGGTGTTGTGTTCCAATTGTTTGGAAGTGTAATTGAGGTAGTTTTTCAGTTGCTGTTCAATGGTTACACGATTCAGGTAGTTGAAGCCCACATCAGGAAGGCCGTTGGGCTGGTTTTTCGCTATGGATTGGGCCAGTTTCTGCTCCCATTGCGGCTTGATGACTTTGTCAAAAAGTTCTTTGTCAATGAGTTGCGTTTTTCCATCTTTCGGGAGATAGTCGGAAAACAGAAATTCCAGGGTGTCGTGAATGATGGTGCCTATGACGTTGACTCCGGTGTCTTCGTCAACGCTGTTATCTTCAATTTGGGTGATATACCTCAGATAATACTTTAATGGACAATTCAGATAGGTTGACAAAGCGGAAGGGGAGAGTCCTTTCTCTTCGATGAGATAGTGGATACGGTATAAGGTGTTGGTTTTCTGTGCGCTGAGTTCCTTTGCCTCGATGGAAGACTTAGCCTCGCTGCTAAACGACTCTTCCTCGACTTTGATGTTGGCGTGTTTGGCCAATTCATGCTTGATTTGCAGGATGTATCGACTGGCTTCTCCGCCTAAGGTATCGCCTAAGTTGTTGTAATACAGATAAATGTCTTTTCCGTTTTGCAACAGGCGATAGAAATGGTAGGCTACCACAGCTTGGCTTTCGGCATAATTAGGCAATCCACAGGCCTTACGGATGAAGTTGGGTGTGAAACTTCCCTGCGATTTGTCGGGAGGCAAAATGCTTTCATTGACGCTGAGTAGATGTAACCTCTCAAAACCGAGATTGCGGGTTTCAAGCAAACCTAGGATTTGTAGCCCATCGATGTCATTGCTGTTGAGTCTCAGACTTGACCCTGATGAAAGCAAGCGATAAAGTGTTTCAATACTATGTAAGTCTTTGATGTATTTTGAGTTGAGTACTACTATTTGCTGCAGCCGGCTGATTATCTTGCCGATTTCGCTCACTTGGTTGAGGAGGGAAATAGTTTCATTTTGGCTATCCGTCTCTTGAATCAGCTTGGTGATAATAGCCAAAACTTGACCGACATTTTCCAAAATGGTATCGGGTGACTTTTCGTTCTTTTCGGTAAGGATGACCTTTAGAAAATCCTGTGTTTTAGGCATTTTCTGTAACTCTATGAGGTCACGGTCTTCGAAAATGAACTTCCCATTTTTCACGGCTTCGTATTTCCAGATGTTAAATGATTCAAGCTCTTCTTTTGGGAAGATGATTTTCACGATTTCAAGGTCAATGAGGTGAAGGATGGACCAGATGTACCAACCTTCGGCCAAGCGTTCTGAGCCACCTTCGCTGATTCTACGGGTGATGTGCCCGTGCCTGCATAAGGCAAAGTATTCTTTAATCAGTTGGTTGACAGGTGTTTTTGCCAAAGGATAACCCATCGAAACATTGAGACTTAAATAAGTTTCAGGGATGGCGTTCAATACTGGAATCAGCAGGTTTTGGTCTGCGAGGATGACGGCTTGTTTTTCGTCAAGGTTTTCTTGTAATTTGGATTGTAAAGCTTTGGATTGTAGAGTGTTGCCGCTTGCGCTTATGATGTGTATGTGTTTATTTTCAGTTTTCAGTTTATTTGAAATACCATTTCTCAGCCATTCGGGATGCTTGGTTAGGTAACGTCGTCCAAAGAAACCAGCTTCGTTGTTGATGTCGTCAAGATAGTAGTCATCGTAGTCAAAGAGGATTTCAGCCTTGTCGTTTTTTATTAAGGTGTCGATGATACGTTCTTCGGTGGTGGTTAATGCGTTGAAACCAGCAAAGATGACGCTCCTTTCACTGTTTTTTTTGATCAATTCTTTTTCGGGTAGCTCGGACAAGTATCTGGTAATCATGCCGTAATAGCCTTTTCCTTGCTCGGTAAGCCTATCGCGAAGTCTAAGGTAATAATCGTAAAGTGACTGGAAGAATTGAAGGTATTTGACTTCCTTTTCCTTGCTTTTCTCTTCGTCGAAGTTCCAGAGCTCCAATTTCTTGTTGTCTAAAACATAGTTGAACACGTGCTTGGCATCGATGCCATATTGGTCAATTTCGTCAAAGTCCTTGATCATTTGTGCAGCTTGGCTACCGAAGACGCTGAGGTCGCTGTCTTGCTCAACATGTAGTTCCGCATCAATGTCAATAAGTTCAAACAGCAGGTCGATGTTGTCGGCAAGGGTGATGCCGCTCCATTGGGTGACGGCCTCTTCAATGGAAATCATTTGTGGCAGCCAAATGGTATGGTCGCAGTTCTCTCTGAAGGCATTACGTAAATAAAAGGCGGCACGTTTGTTTGGAAAAACTACGGTCAGCTCCTGCTTTGTGAGGTCGTAGTGGCTTTGGATGTGACTTGCCAATTTAGATAGGAAGGTACTTTCGCTCATTTCAAAGTGTATATAGGTAGTTTTCGGCTGCTTCCAGTTGTTCAGGTTTTCCCAAATCGAACCAATAGTCAGGTTGGATAGGCTTGGAGAGGATGCGGTTGTTTTTGGCCAATTTAAGGTATAAGTCAATGACGCTTTGAGGTTTGCATTCAAATCCAGCAAACAGGTTGTTGCGGAAAAAATGTAATCCACTGAAGGCCATTTCTTGGTATTGGCCAAAGCTGTCGTACACCCATTTGAAGTTGCCTTCAGCCTTGTTGCGCCAACCGATGAGTTGATGGTCCTCTCTAAAGAGAAGCTTTCGGTTGGTCTCACGGTCTTGGGTGAGCAACCAGGCATCATCTCCAGATTCAAGGAATTGTTGGTTCATCTCGCCCAGGTTCACATTGCTGATAATGTCCACGTTATGCACTAAAACGGCTTTGGAATTCTTGAATAGGGGAGTGGCCTTGATGATGCCACCTCCCGTGTCCATCAGCAGGTCGCGCTCGTCGGAGATTTGGATGTCGGCATCGAAATGATGGCTTTCCACGAAATCGATGATTTGCTCGCCAAAATGGTGAATGTTGATAACGATATGATTAAAGCCGTTGGCTATCAAGTTCTCGATGCAATGCTGCAACAATGGCTTACCGATGAGCGGAACCAAGGCCTTGGGCTTGTCTTGGGTCAAGGCTTTGAGGCGGGTGCCCAAGCCTGCAGCCAATATCATGGCGGTGGTGTCGTGTGTCATGCGTTGTGTTCCTCCGTGATTTTGCGTTCGATGTGATTCAGTTTCAGGTGGATGTCGGGATAGGTGGTCTTCAGCCATTCGTAGATGGTCTGGGCAAAGAAGACGGAGCGGTGTTGTCCGCCTGTGCAGCCAAACGAGACCATCAGGTTGCTGAAATGACGCTCACGATAGTTATCGACGCTCTGTCCTACGATGCCTTTCACATGGTCAAGGAAGATGTGGACGGGCGGTTTGGCCATAAGGTAGTCGATGACTTCCCAGTCGCGGCCAGTCTTGGTCTTGAACTCTGGTTCTCGCCCAGGGTTGGGCAGGGCACGGCAGTCGAACACAAAGCCGCCGCCGTTGCCGCTGAAGTCAGTTGGGTAGCCCTTTTTGAATGAGAAGCTGTTGATAGTTACGGTCAGCTTGCCCGCAGGTGGAGCAATAAGCGCAGCATATTTGGCGTCCAGCTTGTTGAGTTGGCTGATGACACTTTGCAACTCAGGATAGGCAGTTAAAGGTGTTGCTTTCAAGAGTGCCTCTATTTCGCGCAAGGCGTAAGGGATGCTCTCGATGAAGTGGGATTTCTTTTGGATGAGTCCTCTGAAACCGTAGGCGCCCAAAACTTGCATCAACCTCAGGTAGACGAAATAAGGCTGGTAGGTGTCGAATTTGACGGCCTCGGGGCTCATGAATTTCGATAGTTCGGTCTTGTAGTAGTCGACCAGTTCGTTGCGCGTTGCTTGCGGAATTTGTGCTTTCACTTGATAGAGCAGAGAAACCACATCATAATTCAGCGGTCCTTTGCGGCCGCCTTGGAAGTCGATGAAGTATAGCTCGCCGTCCTTGACCATGATATTGCGCGACTGGAAGTCGCGATACATGAAGAAGTCGCAGGGTGCTTGGCTGACGAAGTCGGCGAAGGCTTCGAAGTCCTTGCCTAAGCGTGTCTCGTTGAAGTCGATTTCCTCGTGAGGCTTCACGAAGTAATATTTGAAGTAATTCAAATCATCTATGATGGCCTGCCGGTCGAAACGCTCGGTGGGGTAGGCCTTGCTGTAGTCCAGGCCTTTTTGGCCTAACACTTGCAGCTTGACCAAATGGCATAAGGCTTGCTTGTAGAGTTGGATGACATTCTCGCCAAAATCTCCAACCATCAAAGCCTTCTGCACATGTGCAAATAAGTTGTCATCTCCGAAGTCGCTTTGCAAGTAGCAAGTCCGCTCTGCATTGACGGCAAAGACCTCGGGTACATTCAACCCAAGGTCATGGAAATGCTTGCTGAAAGTGAGAAAAGCCTCATTTTCCTCATTATTATTGCTAAAGGTGCCAATAAGGCTCTTGCTGTCAGTGATGACACGGAAATACTTCCTCGCCGATCCCGATTCCGCGATGGGCAGAATATCCTTGGGAGTTTCCCCGATGGAACGAGTGAGTTCTGCTAATATGTTTTGAATATCAGTGGTTTGCATGGAATTCCATTGTTTTCTATTGTTGCAAAGTTACAAAGAAAAATGAAAAAATGACGTGTGTGATTCAAAATAATGTGGCAAAATAATATAAGTTTTAGAATATTTTGTATTTTTGCCACACAAAAAGAAGTTAAAAAAGGGTCAAAATGAACACAATCACAGGGAGAAACCTGAAGGCATTGCGTGAGGCCAACGGCTATACGCAAGAGAAAACGGCTGAATATCTTGGTGTTGGGCGTTCGGCTTACGCCAACTATGAGGCAGGCGAGCGCGAAACGCCTTTGGAAGTGCTGCAAAAGGCAGCGGATTTGTTCGGCTGCGAATTGGCGCTTCTCTTCGAGGAAGACGAAATGGCAGTCCGCAATATGCTGGTCTGCGCTTTCCGCGCTGATGACCTTAGCGCTGATGATATGCGAGAAGTGGCCTCGTTCAAGAGCGTTGTGATGAATTATTTGAAAATGGAAAGGCTGTTGGAAAAATGAAAAAGCTGAACCTTGAAACGGCGGAAATCCTTGCAGGAAAGATGCGGAGCGAGTTGCTGCGTGTTTCCGCAACGGAGCCGCTCAATATGAAAACTGCCCTCCGCCAATTGAATGTGATGACGCTTTATCGTCCATTGTCCGATAAACTATTTGGATTGTCGCTTCTGACTCTTGACAAGAAGCATCGATTTATGTTGGTGAACAGCAGTTCGAGGCGGGGACGGCAACATTTCACCATTGCGCACGAGTTGTACCATTTGTATTACGACGAGAATCCCCAGCCGCATTTTTGCGACAACTCAATCTATACCGATGCCGCTGAGAGGTCGGCCAACCTGTTCGCTTCCGCTTTGCTGATGCCCAAGGAAGGTTTGCTGAAAAACATTCCATCCGATGAAATTGTCAGCAAGAGTGTCAGTATTGACACGTTGCTTCGGATGGAGCATCTTTATGGGGTTTCGCATCATACTTTGGTGGTGAGGCTGAAAGAATTGCACATTATCAGTCCTTTGTCCACTGACGCGCTGTTGGCGGTTTCGATTACGCAGGAGGCAGCTTTGCGCGGATATGATGTCGAACTCTATTCAAAAGGAAACGAGGGATTGGTCATTGGTGATTTTGGCTCCAAGGCTCGTAAGTTATTCGACGAGGAAAGGATTTCCGAAGGGCATTATCTCGAACTGCTCAACCTAATCGGCTATGGAGAAGGTCAAAATCATACTGGATGCTGACGTGTTGATTCATTTCGCCAAGGCGGGTCGACTTAACATGTTGCCGGAAATATTGTCGGAATATGAACATGTCGTTTTGAGTATGGTATATGATGAGATCGGATCCATTCAAAACCAGTTGGACAACCAAATCTTTTTTCTGAAGAACATTTCAAAGGAGGAATTCAATCCGACAGGGGAGATGATGGTCGAGTATGCAAGCTTTTGCAGACTTTCGGCAAAGGGGAGAGCGCTTGTATGGCCTATTGCCGTTATACACACAATGTCATCGGTAGCAGCAACTTGAAAGACATTAAGGAGTATTGTGAAAAACAGCAAATCACTTATCTGACTACGATTGATTTCCTGTATTATGCAATGAAGCGAGGAAAAATGTCGGTTGAAGAATGCGAGCAGTTTGTCAAGGATGTGGTGGCAAAAGGGAGTAAGTTGCCAACGGTGGATTTTGGGAAGTATTTGCCTAATGCACTGATTTAATGGTCTATTTCTTTCCCCTCGTTTCAATCCACACCCAAAGCCGCCACATCAGCCAGCCCCAGGCGAAGAAGAGAACGTAGAAAATCCATTTAGGCACGGAAGTTTGATAGGCACCTTCGTGGTCGATTTCGGAGTATTGTTCGGTAGGGATGTCGGCGTAGTAATAAGCACCCGCACCAAAGTCGTAGCCTTCGACGAGGCCGAATTTGTTGGCCATGATCCAGCCAGCCAAAAACAAAGTGATTACCACCACGATGATGGTAATCACTTTGAATATCTTGTGGTTTTTGTTCATCATTTGAACATGTCGAGGACAGGAACGTCAAACACCACACCTGAGAGTAGGAACCACACGGCAAACAGCGTGAGGAGGATGTTGAACACCTGGCCGATAATATAGAGCCAGAGCACCTTGCCACCTTGCATCTGTTTGAAGAGGCTCTTGAAGTTGGTGTCGAGGCCGATGCTGGTGAAGGCCAGCACGAAGGCCCAGTTCTTGTATTGGTCGAGGACACCGTTGATGGCTTTTACGTCGCCACCCATAGGTTGGATGATGAAGGATGCCACGAGCGATGCCACGAAGAAACCGATGATGAACTTCGGGAAACGGGTCCAAATCTCACCTGCACCGACTTTGCTGTCGCTGGTCTTGTCGACCTTGGTGGCAAAAAAGATGGCCACGAAGAAGGCGATGAAGCCGATAAGGATGTTCTGGATGGACTTCACGAGCACAGCAGCTTGTTCGGCTTCCTCGCCGAGGGCGTTACCAGCCAGTACCACGGCACCCGTTGAGTCGACGGTACCGCCGATGAGGGCACCACCCATGAGTTGGTTCATGCCGCAGGCGCGGATGATCATAGGTTCGAAAACCATCATTAAAATGGTGAAGATAATGGAGATGGAGATGGCCAACGAGAGGTCTTCCTTCTTGGCCTTGGCGGCAGCACCTGTAGCGATGGCGGCACTGGTACCGCACACCGAGGTGGCCGAAGCCAAAGTGATGACCAACGGCTTGTTGTCAATCTTCAGCACCTTGGTGCCGAGCCACCACATGAAGATGATGACGATAGGTGTCACAATCCATGCAATGCCGAGACCGTAGAGACCGAACTTGGCGATGTTGCTGAACAGTACCGAGAAACCCATGATGACCAAACCCGTCTTGATGTAGAACTCCGTGCGGATGGCAGGTTTCAGCCATTCAGGCGTGCCGACGGTGTTGGAGATGAGCAGACCGATGAGCAAGGCCCAGAAAGCCCATTCAAGGTACATCTTAAGGGTGTATTCGGCACTGATCATTCTCACCACGATACAGATGAGGAACAGCACGACGAAGGCAGGGATGAACTTGCCAATCTTCTCGCCTTGGAGCTTGATGCCAATGCCGAACAAGATGCTTGTCACCAAGAAAGTGCGCAGCAGTTTGATCCAAAACTCGCCGTTGAATTGGGCGGCCAGTGATTTCTTTTCTTCCACGTTTTCCCACCAGTGCCATGTGCCGAACTTGGCGGCGGAGAAATCGAATGAGCCGGTGAGGACGGCGATGCAGGCCACTGCGATGACGATGAAGCCAATCCACACGGCCAGCCAGTCTTCTTTTTTCCAAAGGTTGGATGCGTTATTGTTTGCCATAACGATTCAAAATTTAAGATTCAAGATTTAAAATTTATAGCTCAAAATACCGACGACACGGTGTGAGTTGCTTCCGCTTTCCTTTTGGATAAGGGAGTAGTCGAGTTTGAAGTTGAGTGACTTGATAGGCCAGTAGTTGATGCCAACGGTGTACCAATTGGTGTTTTCCAACAAGGCGCTGTTTACCTGGTCGAAATGCTCATAGCGCAATACGGGCATAAGTCTTTGGCTCTTGTCCTTGCCAATGGCGAAGTTATAGCCGGCTACAGCGTAATAGCCTTTGCTGTTGAGGATTTGGTCTAAGATGAGCGCATCGCCCTGCTCGTCCAAGCCTCCGATTTTGCAATCCGTTTGGCCACTGATGTATTCACCACGGAGGACGAGCTTGTCATCGTTGTATTGAATGCCAGCTGCCCAGCGGTTGCGAACACCATTGGGGAAAACTGTTTTTCCTCTGGCAACACCATTTGCCGCGATTTCGTCTTCGACGGTCGTGTTTCTATACATACCATAATAGTATGATCCGCTCAGCGTCAAAGCCTTGAGGCCAGGATGCACTTCGAGGCGGCCCACAAGGTCCTTGCGGTTGTTGTTGTCGAGTTGGTTGGCGCCATTACCGTTGAACACGCCGAGGCTGTAGTCAACGATGCTGTATTTGTAACCTTCTTCGCCTTCCACGGGGAAGAGGCTACCTGTGGCCATGATACCGAGGTCGCGGCCCAAGGAACCCACTCCGCAAACGTCGCTGTAGCCTGTGAGTCCTTTGACGCTCTCGCCGTAATCGAAGATTTCGAGGTTGACGGGATTGATGGGGCTTTCAATCGTGAACGGGGTCTTGAACTGACCGAGTTGGATGGCAAACTCTCTGCAGGGTTTGTACTTGATGAAAGCGTCAACCAGCATGGGACTACGGCTGAAGTCGCCTTGGATCTTGTAGCTCACGGTCTTCGAAAGGTTGCCTTCGACAGACATACGCACGCGGCGCATTCTGAGAGTGTTGTCGAGCAGTTCACCCTTGTCGCTCAAGTTGGCTTGGTACATACCTTGAACGAAACCAGAAATCTTGGGCATGCGGTCCACCTTGCCCTTGAGTTCGTTGACTTGTTGTTGAACATCGTTTTGTGCATTGATACACAGCGGAATGGCTAACAAAAGCATTCCAGCAAAAAAGCGAAAATTGTGCTTCATAATAGATAATTTAATACGTTTTCAATTCCAAAATTGCGGCAAAAATAGTAAAAATACTTATAGTAAGTATACTTACTATTTATTTTCAACAAAAAAAGCATGATGACTCATGCTTTTTCATTGAAACACAACGGCATGATGCGTCATTTCCTCAAAAGTGATTTTGAACCACTCGGTGTAATGCTCGGGATGAGCTTCGATGTCGTTTTTCAAGTCATTGAGGCTCATGTATTTCCATGATTCTACTTCGTCACGGTTGATTTTGGGGATGTCGTCGCTTTGTCCAATCCAGACGTGGTCAAATTCGTGCTCGATGAGTCCTTCGCCTACGGATGCCTTATATATAAAGGTGTAGACTTCATGCATCGGGCAAGCCATGCCCATCTCTTCCATGAGACGTCGTGAAGTGGCTTCTTCCAAGGTCTCGCCTGCGCGGGGATGGCTGCAGCAGGTGTTGGTCCACAGGCCGGGGGAGTGGTACTTCGAGAGGGCACGTTGCTGCAACAACAATTCGCCTTTTGAATTGAAGATGAAAATCGAGAATGCCCTATGAAGATGCGGAGTCACATGCGCGGCCTGCTTCTCCATTTGGCCAATAGGCTGGTCGTTCTCATCGACTAAGATTACGTATTCTTCCATTACACGTTGAATCTGATGTTAAGAATGTCACCGTCCTGAACCACATATGTCTTGCCCTCCACGCGGAACTTACCGGCTTCCTTCACTGCGGCCTCAGAGCCATATTGCAGGAAGTCCTCCGTACTCATCACCTCGGCGCGGATGAAGCCACGTTGCAGGTCGCTGTGGATGGCTCCGGCGGCGATGGGAGCGGTGTCGCCCACATGGATGGTCCATGCTCTTGTTTCGTCGGGACCTGTGGTGAAGAAGGAATGCAAATTAAGTGTATGGTAAGCGGTGCGCACCAGTTTGTTCACGCCAGGCTCGGTCAGGCCAGCATCATCCATGAAGAGTTGGCGGTCGTCGGCATCGAGTTCCGAGATTTCAGCTTCCAGCTTACCGGCGATGATAAGCATATCTTGACCCTCTTTCAATGCGGCCTTCACGGCATCGGAATACTTGTTTCCGGTGGTGGCTGAGGCATCGTCCACATTGCAGACATAAATCATGGGCTTGGCGGTCAGCAGTTGGATGTCTTGCACATATTTCTTGTCCTCCTCGGCCACTTTCGCGTCGCGGGCGTTGCCGAAGTTCTCCAAGGTCTCTTTATAAACCGTGAGCACATCGAAGGCTTTCTTGAAGTCCTTCTCTCCGTTTTTCAGCATTTTCTGGGTGCGTTCCAACTTGCGGGTGACCAAATCCAAGTCGCGGACTTGAAGCTCCAAATCAACGAGTTCCATGTCGCGCAAGGGGTCAATGCTGCCTTCGCTGTGGGGAATGTTGGGGTCGTCGAAGCAGCGCAACACGTGGATGAGGGCATCCATGGTCTGCACCTCGGCCAAGAGTTTGTTGCCCACGCCTTGACCGCCTTTGCTCAGGCCAGGCAAGTCGACGATTTCGACCGTGGCGGGCACGATGCGCTTGGAATGGGAGATGTTGTCGATGAGCTTCAAACGTTCGTCCACCACCTCGCACATGCCGATGTTCGACTTCGAGGCAAAACCGATTTCTGCCTTAGTGTTTGATATACAATTGAATATAGTTGTCTTTCCAACACTTGAAAGACCGATAATTCCACAATTGAGTGCCATAGTGTTATGATTTTGATGGTGCAAAGATACAAAAAAGAAGTTGTTTTTGAATTGTCGGCAACAATTTCAAAAACAACTTCAAAAAAAGGTTGAGTGAGCGTTATCTTCTGAAATTCACAAAATTGGCATTGTCAACGCCTAAGTCGAAGCGACCGCCGGTCACATCGATACGAGTGCCATCTTGGGTGAAGGCGCGGAATTGGAACTTGCCTGAGACGACCACCTCGGCATCTTGCTTGTCCACAATGACTTGCTGCACCTTCTCGAATTTGATGTAACCACTGTAAATGCTCTCAATTTCAGGAGCATAATAGCCTTCGAATCTGATATTGCAACTCGTTGAAGTCGTGTCGATTGTGAAGCTCTTTCCGTTTAAGGCAAGGAGGCTGTGGTAGTCTTCCAAATGATAGGTGGAATCAATCGGCAGGGTGAAGACCATATTCAGGTTGTTGCGATAGTCCTGCCCGTAAAGGGTCATGGTCAGTTTTTCTCGGTCGGCGACAAGATAGAATGGCCGGCTGTGCTCATACGAAACGTTGAACGCCTGTTCGTTGATGTAAGCACCGAAAGTGTTGTAACCCATTTCGGAATAGATGGGCAATCCGGGATAGTCGGGATCGTCGATGTATTGGGTTTGCTTAAAGTCTGATTTTGAGCAGGCTGTCATGGCGAGGAGCGCCGCTGCTATGATGATGAGTTTTTTCATGGCTGGTTATTTTAATGGGATGACTAATTCGATTTGCAATTTGCTCCCGGCGAATTTCGGTTTGGTGGGCAACATGCCGGTAGAGCCGTTGATTTCAAAGAGATGGACGAGCCAATTGAAGCCCACGCCGATGCCGCTTCTGTCGCCCACTTGGAAGCCCGCTCCAAAGTAGGTGGAGGCGTTCATCGGGTCGGGATTAGCGTACTTTGATGTGACCTGCCCCGCGAAAGGTGCCATGCCGTCCTTGTTGAGGAAATTCACCTTGTTGCGGTTGCCAACAAGGAAGTCAACATCGGCTTCGGCGGCGAGGTACATCCTGAAGGTTTCGAGGCCAGAGTTGAAATAATAGCGGAGTTCGATTGGGATGCCAAGGTAGTGGGAGTGCTGCTCAATGCCTTTTACTTTTAGGTATTCCAGCTGTTGCTCGTTGTCCACTTCGAAATAATACCATTGGTAATCGACATAGCCTGCAGGATGGAATTTCTCTTCGGCTTGTTTGTAGCCGATGCGTTTGTAGTTGAAACTGTATTGCACACCTGTTCGTAAAGCCCAGTGATAATTGGGACTGACGATTTCATAGCGGAATGAACCTTGCCAAGTTCTCATATGGCTGTCCACATTGATGAAAGCACCATAGCCGCCTGTTGGCCTGAAAGGTTCGAGGTTGGGCGAGAGATGCGCGGTGAATTTAGGCCCCAATTCCACATACAGATTGTGGTGCCAACCATCTTTCGGCTCAGTTTCTTGAGCCATTGTTGCCGTGCCAGTCAGCATAAGCAGGCACGACCAAAGGAAAAACTTTTTTATCATGACGTAACGTATTTGGTTTGATGGTGCAAAATTACGACTTCTGCCTATTGCCCAAACATTTTGTCAAGGCTTTACAAACTTTTATGAAAAGATGAAATTGATAATCAGGTTTATGCGGATTCTGATTACAAACTTTTTGGTTAGATTACGAATGGAAATTTACCATTTGTCGCCTGCGTTCCAGTCGATTTTTCTGTATTCTGAGTCGTAGTTCAAGCCAGAATGGATTTGTTTTTCCACATCTTGGAGAGCGGCTTCTTGGGCTTGTCTCCGCGAATTTGCTTGCTGCTTGTTGATGTACTTTAACCCGAGTTTCCACAACTTGAAGTCACCCCAAAGGAACACAAAATACAGAATGCTTCCAAGACCTGCTCCCAAGGCTGAACTTACCATCAACAACCAATCGAACAGGCCGTGGGCTATCATGGCCAACAAGAGACCCGAAATCAAGTAGGTGCCGCGTTTTTCGGGATGGAACTTCGCCATCGAGAGGAAGTAACCCATCACTACGCCAAAAAGGAAATGCCCAGGCACGGAGAGCAAGGCTCTCACCACACCAGTACCGAAGCCAAACATGAAGACGTATTCGATGTTTTCCACACAGGCAAATCCCAATCCGATGAAAGTGGCATAGACGATGCCGTCGAAGTATTCATCAAAGTTCTTGTCGCGCCAGATGAACAACATGAAAATGAGGAATTTGGAGAACTCCTCTGGTATGCCCGCTTCGAGGAAAGCACTGAAAAAAACGGTTTTGGTAATGGCACTATCGCCCGCCAAGTACTGTATCCCAGTGACAATGAGAATGTCTAAGGCAATGGCAAGCATGCCGCCAATAAATGCTTTCGCAAGTGTTTTAATGGGTTCTTTTTGATACTTGTCTTGATGGTATATGTAAACCATTAATATAATGACGGGAAGGATGGCAATGCCAAATAGGAGTAAGTAATATAACATATGTCGGATTCTTTTTGGCAAAAATAGGACTTTTTCTCAAAAAAGTCCTATTTTTGCCAAAAATTTTGTTTATGCAAGAAATGATCCTCATTCTTGACTTTGGCTCACAGGTGACTCAACTAATCGGACGTCGCCTCCGTGAACTGAATGTTTATTGCGAAATCCATCCATACAACAAGATTCCCGACATTGGTCCTAATGTTAAAGGCGTGATTCTCAGCGGAAGTCCTTTCTCGGTGCGCGATGAGAAAGCACCATATGTTAATCTTGAAGGGATTAAGGGGAGGCTGCCATTGTTGGGCATCTGCTATGGCGCGCAGTTCATCTCGCATCATTTTGGCGGTGAGGTCAACGGCTCCATCGCCCGTGAATATGGACGTGCCATGCTGACAGTGGTAGATGAGCAATCTCTTTTGTTTAAAGGGGTGAGTAAGACTTCTCAGGTATGGATGAGTCATGGCGATACCATTGCCAAACTCCCTGAAAGAGCGAGAATTATCGCTTCGACCGACGACGTGGAGAATGCCGCCTACAAGATTGAGGGTGAGGATACCTATGCAGTGCAGTTCCATCCTGAAGTGTTCCACACAAAAGAAGGTCCGAAGATATTGTCCAATTTCGCTTTGGGCATCTGTGGCTGCAAGGGCGACTGGACGCCTGACTCGTTCATCGACAACACGGTGGCGAGTTTGAAACAGAAGCTTGGTGACGACAAGGTCATTCTTGGCCTCTCGGGTGGTGTCGACAGCACCGTGGCAGCCGTTCTTCTCAACAAGGCTATAGGTCAGCATCTGACATGTATTTTTGTGGATAATGGTTTGCTGCGCAAGAATGAGTTTGAAGATGTCCTTGACTCCTATAAAGAGATGGGACTGAACGTGATAGGCGTTCATTCTGGACATTTGTTCCTCGAGAAACTGAAAGGTGTCACCGACCCTGAGGCAAAACGCAAGGCCATTGGTTCCACATTTATTGAAGTGTTTGACGCAGAGGCTCAAAAGATTGAAGGCGCCCGCTGGCTGGCCCAGGGTACCATCTATCCTGATGTGATTGAGAGTGTGAGCGTGAACGGGCCGAGCTGCAAGATCAAGTCGCACCACAATGTGGGTGGTTTGCCCGAGAAAATGAATTTGAAGATTGTGGAACCACTGCGTTCTTTGTTTAAGGACGAGGTGCGCCGTGTGGGTCGTGCTTTGGGCATCAAGCGCGAGCTGATTGGAAGGCATCCTTTCCCTGGGCCGAGTTTGGGGATTCGTATTTTGGGTGAAGTCACAGAAGAGAAGCTTAGTATTCTTCGCGAGGCCGACGACATCTTCATCAAAGGGTTGCGCAATTGGCCTTGTGACCTTCCAAGCGCATCCTATCCCAACGAGATGGCTGACAATCTATACGACAGCATTTGGCAAGCTGGGACCATCCTGCTTCCTGTGAAGTCGGTCGGCGTGATGGGGGATGAGAGAAGCTACGAATACACCATCGCCCTCCGTGCGGTCATCTCTACTGATGGCATGACTGCCGATTGGGTACATTTGCCTTACGATTTCATGGCCAAGGTTTCCAATGATATTATTAATAAGGTGAAAGGCGTGAATCGAGTGTGCTACGACATCTCGTCAAAACCACCTGCGACTATTGAATGGGAATAAACTTATAAGAAATGTATAACAGTATGAAAATCAAATGGATTTTTATTGTCCTTTTCTTATTTGGACTTTTTTTTGGCATGCCTAATGCTCAGGCTCAGGTGCAGATAGAGCGTTCTACTGAGATCGTTAGAGTAGGAGGGAAGGATTACTATATGCACCATGTGAAATCAGGTCAAACTTTGTGGGGCATTTCACAAGTCTACCAGGTTTCAGTTGAGGAGATTGAGCGTTTGAATCCGGAATTGAAAGAAGGCTTGAAGGTCGGCTATGTTATCGGTATTCCTGTGCGTTTGAATAATGAGTCCCAAGCTGAGCAAGTTGAGTCGTCTAAAGTAATAGTTCCCACCCCTCAAGTGGAAAAAAAAGATGAACCATCTCCAAAATCAGAGGAGTTGTCTGAAATTGACAAGGACTATGTGGAAATTGAGCGCTCAAAGGAAATCACCAAGATAGGAGGCAAGCAATACTATTTGCATTACGTGAAGTCGGGACAAACCTTGTATTCTATTTCAAAGGCTTATCAAGTCACTATTGAGGAAATTGAAAGGCTCAATCCGGAGGTGAAAGACGGCCTGAAGGTCGGATTTGTCATTGGCATTCCCGTTCGTGATATACAAGAACCTGTGGTTGAACCTGAAATAGCAACTGTAGTGGAGCCCTTTGCAGAACCAGTAGAGGATCCGGTAAAGGAACCAGTAGAGGAACCTTCGGAGAAACCAGCAGTGGTGCAAAAAGAAGAGCCTGTTGTGGAACTTAAAGAAGAACCAACTCCTGTGGCAATAACTATTGAAGAACTGGATAAGGAACCTGTCGCTGAACCTTTAGAGGAGCCTGTGGTTGTGCAGGAGGAGGAACCCATTGAAGAGCCCGAGGCTGAACCTATAGTAGTGCAGGAAGAAGAACCTGAAGCTGAATCCGTAAAGGAACCAGGGATTACTTCAATGGAAGAATCCATTGTGGAGCCGACTCAAGCGCCTGCAAAAGCCTCCATTGTGATGAAAGCCGGAAGTCATTATGTCGTTCAGAAAGGAGAGGATTTGTATGATATTGCCAAAAAGTTTGGCATTGACGTAGCTGATTTTAAGGCGATTAATCCAGGTCTGACCAATTATCCTTCAGCAGGGACAGAGATACTTTTGCCCGATATTCAGAATCTGAATGACTATATCGTCCATAAAGTGGAGTACAGCGAGCGTACGAGTTCGTTGTTGAAGCGTTGGAAGGTGATGGAAAGCGATTTTAGGGTGATGAATGTTTCGGTGGGCTCCCATGTGTTCGAAAATCAGGTGGTGTTGATTCCAATAGATCCTGTTCAGATAATTGTGGAATCCAATGATGTTGTCCTAGAAGAGGAAGAAGAAATTGAAACTCCTTCCGCTGTAGAAAAGCCGCAAAAACCTATGATAGGTGAGTTGCCGAATGATGTGCCTGAGTGCAGGATTGATCCGGAAAACGCCTATAAGCGCTACAAAGTGGCGCTGATGATCCCGCTTTATCTTTATGATGTTGACAATATTGAGGTCTCTAAGAGTAAAGCTGCGAAATCGGCAAAAGGACGTTCCCTGTCGTTCTTGCAGTTTTATGAAGGCTTTATGATGGCGGCTGAGTCGCTGAGGGACAACGAAGGCCTGAAACTTGATCTTACGGTTATTGACGTGACGGATAATGTCTCGTCAGCACATCAGGCTGTTACACAGATTGAAGGCAAAGACTTCGACTTGATTGTAGGACCTTTCTTTGGAAAGTCGTTCAACGTCGTGGAAGAATATGCGAAGGCTCATGGCATTCCTGTGGTGAACCCTCTTTCAAACCGTAGCTCTGTTATAGAGGATAATCCTAATGTGGTCAAGGTGAAACCTGGCGATGTTGGGCAGGTGCTTACGATTTCGAATCTGATCAGGAACTATTATAGTGATGCTAATGTGTTCATTATTAGTAGAGAGAAAGATGCTGACACTGCTTTTCTGAATCAATTAGAACATCATCTGAACTTGGCTGTGAATGAAGAAGTCACCGTCTCAGGTGATGAGTTTTTGCGGTTTGCCCGACATGAAAGCGAGCGTATGGAAATGGGAAGCAAGATGGTGCCTACGGTTGATGTTGAAGGCCAAGTGTATTCAACCTCTGATTTCCAAAACGGCCACAAGGATCAAGTGGTGATGACCAATACCGTTAAACGTTATTCCTATGATGATATTGGCAAGGCAAAAGCCCAGCTTTCAGGCGTGCGTGACAATCTGATTATCGCATACGGTGACGACAATGTGTTTGCCACTCAGGTGCTGAACTCCTTGACGAAAGAAGCCGACCGTTTCCCCATCACTATGGTTTGTGTCCCCGATTGGACCAGATTCGAGAAATTGCTTGTTGATAATCTGTTGAAGATGAATGCAATTTATGTCAATGACTTCTTCGTGGATTATCGAAGCAATGCAGCCAAGCGTTTTGTGTTCCGTTTCAGAAACAGGTATCTTTGCGAACCTCAAAAATATGCCTTTGAAGGGTATGACATAGCCACCTATTTCCTCACGGCTCTGATGCGCTATGGCGACGGCATTTTGGATTGCCTGCATTGCCATGATGTTCCTTTGCTTCACACAAGCTACCGTTTCTATTATCAGAATTATTTGCAGGCGGAACAGCAAGATGGCAAAGAAAACTTGTATTGGAGCGTTTATCAGTATGATAAGGATTTGATTGAGCTGAAGCCGCTTTCGCCTTTTAAGAAACCAGCCGAATGAAAAAGTGGTGTTTCATTGTATTTGTCATTGTCGTCGTGGCTGCTTGTCATGATGGCTCGCAGAAATCCTATTGGGATAACGGCAAGCTGAAGTCGGAGCTGCATTATGTGGACGGTAGGCTCGACGGTATTTGTACTTGGTATGACTCAAACGGTCAAAAACAGACGCAGGCATCGTATGTTGATGACACTTTGGAAGGCCAGTATATGCGGTGGCATCAGAATGGTCAATTGGCTGAGGAGCGTTGGTATAAGAAAGGAGTGCAAGATAGTGTTTGCATGATCTATTCTGAAACCGGTAGCTTGTCTTCTAAAGATTATTATTCTTGTGGCAAACTCAATGGAGAATCAAAAAAGTGGTATGATAACGGCCAAGTCTTTCAAGAAGGGCAATATGTCGATGGCATGATGGATGGTTCATGGTTCATTTTCTATCCGAGTGGTGCATTAGCGAGCAAGGCCGAATACAAAATGGGTACAGGAAAGCAAATCTGTTACGAGGAATCGGGCTACAAATGTCTTGAAGTCCCATACGTCGACAATCTCAAGCATGGAAAGGAAATCTATTACAACCCCGACGGTAGGGTGACAAAAATCGTTGAATATGAGCGTGGAGAGGTAGTCTATGAAAACAATGACCCGCAAAATGTTGGAGAGTGAGCAAGGAAAACGAAAATATTTTGTAGAAAATGGAAATTGTTCAAATAAAAACACTACCTTTGCAACGCTTTCTACAAGCAGCAAACTTTCAAACACAACAAATAAACCTTTAATTAAAGTCAAACAAATGAAAGTCAATGAAATTATGACCGCTCTGGAAGCCAAGCATCCGGGCGAAAATGAGTACTTACAGGCCGTTCGCGAAGTCCTGGAAACCATCGAAGAAGAATACAACAAGCACCCCGAGTTCGAGGCTGCTAAGATTGTCGAGCGCATTGTTGAGCCCGATCGTATCTTCAAGTTCCGCGTTGTGTGGGTTGACGATAAAGGTCAGACCCAGGTCAACCTCGGTTACCGTGTGCAGTACAATGCTGCCCTCGGCGCCTACAAAGGTGGTCTCCGCTTCCACCCCAAAGTAAATGAGTCAATGCTGAAGTTCTTGGGCTTCGAACAGATCTTCAAGAACAGCTTGACCAACCTGCCTCTCGGCGGTGGTAAGGGTGGTGCCGACTTCGATCCTACAGGAAAGAGCGACGCTGAAATCATGCGTTTCTGCCAAGCTTTCGTCTACGAACTGTGGCGCAACATTGGTCCCGACCAAGACAGCCCCGCTGGTGACGTTGGCGTTGGTGGCCGTGAGATTGGCTACATGTACGGTATGTACAAGAAGCTGGCCCGTGAGCACTCGACTGGTGCTTTGACTGGCAAGAGCTACGGCTGGGGTGGTTCCC
>JAFWRA010000085.1 GCA_017508895.1 Bacteroidales bacterium | reverse complement strand
GCCGCCACATGGTGCAACTCTATGAACTCTATCATTATACCTACGCCGACCACATCTTCAACCCGCAGGTCTGGGCGGACACGGTGGAAGCCAATCTGGCCACCCACAAACCCATCACGCTGCGTCAGCAACCTGCAGAGAAATACACCTACGAAGGAGCATCGTTGCTCAACGACGGCAACTTGGGTAGGGGAGCCTACAACTCAGGACGTTGGCTGGGCTTCTGCGGATATCCTCTTGACGCCGTTATCGACTTGGAGCAACCTGCTGAGATGAAGCATGTCCGCTTCCATGCCTTGGTGAACAAAGGCGCATGGATTTACAATCCGAGCCAAGTCAAAGTGTTGGTTTCCGATGATGGCGAGAATTTCCGCGAAGTGGCGCAGAAGGACATCCCGATCTCCACTTGGGAAGACAGAGACGGCATCTTCGCCTACGAAGTGGACTTTGAGTCCGTCACGGCAAAGTTTGTCGAAGTCGTGATTTCAGGCTACGACCTGCCCGAAGACCATAGTGGATTCGGCAATCCTGCTTGGATTTTCGTGGATGAGATTGAGGTGCGGTGATTTTTCCTATTTTTGCACCAATGAAACGCATCTTGTCAATAGGGTTTTTGATGCTTCTGCTTTTCGTTGTGGCATGTGGGAATGTGCACCAACACGCCTCGCCCGATGACCTGCAAGAGGCCCAAGCCTATTATGACAGCGGTTTCATTTGTCTACAGCAAGACAGCTTGTTGCAAGCTTTTCCGCATTTTGTCCATGTTGCTGGAAATCTTGAATATCTTCCTGAGGACATGACGGAGGACGAGATGCTGCTCACCTCAATGGCGTATTTCCAGATGGCGAATGTTTTCGCGCCCAAGATGGAACATAACGCCGAAATTGACGCACTGCGACAAGCTTTGCGTTATCAGACCGCCATCCCCGACACCGCTTGGATTATCCGCTCGAGCCTGCAATTAGCTGATGCTTTGGAAGTCATCCAAGAAAACGATTCCGCCTTGTTTTATCTCAACCGTGTGATGCCGTTGATAGACACCGTTTCAGGCGATCTGGAGGATTATATCAGTGCCCGATTCTTATTGTCATGCCTATATTACGACAAAGGAGAAATCGACTCTTGTGTGATGGTGCAGAAGCAGATCATCGACTTCAAGGCGCGGCGCGGTATGGACACCAAAAACGATTCGGTAGGCATTGGAATCAACCTGTTTTTCGCTGATTTCCACACAGAGGCGAAGCCTTATCTACTGAAGGTGATGGAGGCCGATTTCGATGATGTGAAACGTGGAGCCGTCATGTCACTGTTGGGGCAGATTTATGAAGAGGAAAACCACCCCGACAGTGCGGCATTGTTCCATAGTTTTAACCCTACATACGTGGAAGCTGAATCGGAGCGTGTGAGCGACGGGATGCTGGCCATGAAGCAATACGAGCAATTTAAGGCGGAACGTGACGCACGATTGCAGGCTCTGCGGGAGCAAAAAGCAACACGGAAATGGATTGTCACTTTGCTTTGGATGGGTTTGGCTTTGGTGATGTCGGCGGTACTTGTTGCGACTATCGTCAAGCGGAGAAAAAGGCGCAATGCTTCTTTCGCGGTGGGTTGGGCCCAGTTTGAGCAGTCGGACATTTTCGTGCGTATCCGTGAGCGCTTGGCCGCCGATGCCCCCAAGATTTCCTCGAAGAATGTGGAGGATTTTTCCCATTTGGCCTTGAGCCAAGCCGACTTTGCGGCCTTGAAGGATGCCGTGGATGCGGCGTTTGGAGGCTTTGCCACCCGTTTGGCGGCACGCTACCCCGACCTCAGCCCCGCCGACCTCAACGCCTGCTGCCTTGCCCTGACGGGCTTAAGCCATGCTGAGATGGCCGTGCTGCAAGGCGTGAAATACAACTCGTTCACCAACCGCATCACGAAAATCAAGAAAACCCTTGGCACCGAAGAGAGCCTTTCGGCTTGCCTGAAAAACATGCTGAAAGAGGGCTAATGGGTTGCGAAAAGTGGTTTTTTTTTCGAGATTTCGCAAGGGTTGAAGATATTTTGTAATTTTGCATCCAATTAAAACACAATAATATGGCCTATACGAAAACCATTATTGGACGGCATGAAGAACAAGATATTTTGAGAACCTGTGTGGCCTCAGACAAAGCGGAGTTTATCGCTGTTTATGGCCGCCGCCGCGTTGGAAAGACATACTTGATCAAGCAGTATTTCAAAAACCAGTTTGATTTCTATACTTCCGGCATCTACAATCTCAGCAACGAAGATCAATTGGAAAATTTCCGCGAACAATTGTTGGCAGGCGGAGCCACGGAGGTGCCAAGGCTGAAAAACTGGTTTGAGGCGTTTGCCATGCTCAGGAGGTTGCTCGAAAAGAAAAGGGGAAAGCGGATTGTGTTCATCGACGAGTTGCCTTGGCACGACGCTCCACACTCCAATTTCATCCGCGCCTTGGAGTCGTTTTGGAACATGTGGGCAGCTGACCAAAAAGGACTGAAACTTATCGTATGCGGGTCGTCGACCACATGGATGACCAACAAACTGTTGGGTGACAAAGGCGGTTTGCACAACCGTGTGACAAGACGCATCAAACTTCATCCGTTTACGCTTGAAGAAACCGAATCCTATCTGAAACGGCAAGGGTTCCAATGGGACAGGTTCCTCATCTTGCAATGCTATATGGCCATGGGCGGCACTCCGTTTTATCTCAGCATGTTGCGTCCCGACCAAAGTGTTGACCAAAACATTGACCGACTGTTCTTTTCGGAAGATGCCGAGTTGAAGATGGAATACGACTTCCTTTTCCGTTCCCTGTTCAATGATGCGTTGGGCTACAAGCGGGTTGTTGAAACGCTGGCCAAGAAAATGAAAGGCATGACGCGGCAAGAGTTGGTCGACGACCTGAAAATCACGGACAACGGACGCCTCACTGTCATATTGGACAACCTTTGCCATTGCGACTTCTTGAGGAAATATAGCCCCTACGGGAAAAAACAGAAAGGGATGCTCTACCAACTGACGGATTTGTACACCTTGTTTTATCTGCGCTTCGTCAGCGGCTATCAAGGTGCCAACCCTAACGCTTGGAGCCGAATGGAAAGCGGAGCTAAAAAGGCATGGTTAGGTTATGCTTTTGAGCAAGTGTGTCTTTGCCATCTTCCGCAACTCAGGAAAGCCTTGGGCATCTCGGCCATCTCCAACGATGTTTGCTCATGGTATGGCCGCATGGAAGAACAGACCGCCCAAATCGATTTGATTATTGACCGCGCCGACGGAATAATGAACTTGTGTGAGATGAAGTTCAGCACACACTCTTTCGAAATCACGAAGGATTATGCGGAACACCTGCGCGAAAGGATGGGCTTTTTCGCCGACATGACCCACACCAAGAAAACCTTGTATCTGACCATGGTGACCACATACGGATTGAAGCGCACCAAATACGCGAGCATCGTCCAAAACGAGGTGGAAATGGATCAATTGTTTGAATGATTGACGAGAGGTTTTCCTTTCTCTTTTTTGTCAAAAACGCCCAATTTTCGGGAAAAAGTGTCTTTTGTGCGGCAAAAACGCGCAAAATGTGTGTGAAATGTGTGTGTGATTTTTGCAAATGGCGTTGTTTTTTGCTATAATTTTGGACGCAAATACCAATTCTTATCACTATGGAAAAAGCAAGACTTAGAATTTACACCCTGCTTGCGCTCCTGTTATTGGAAGCGGCGTCTGCGTTTGCCCAAGTCACTACGGGGCGCGATTTTTGGGTGACACTGTTGCCCAATAGCAGAGATGGCGAAATCCCAGAGCCTGCCCTGTGGATTAGTGCCAACGAGTCCACTACGGGAAGCGTGACAAACCCCAACACGGGCTGGCAGGAAGACTTTTCAGTGGAGGCCGGATGTAGCGTCTACATTTCCATTCCATTAGAACAGGCTTTTGAGATGCACCTTTCGGATACGACGCTCAACATCGGCCTGCATGTGACGGCCAAACAGCCTGTTTCCGTAGTCGTGGCCAATTACAAAGAGGCCTGTTTTGATACATCTAAAGCCTTGCCATCCAATACATTGGGCGGCGAATATCTGGTGCAGACCTACGAGAATTTTGGAATGTATGATTTTGTGCGCTCGGTTTTGTCCGTCGTTGCCACCGAGGACAACACCACCGTAGATTTTCAGTTGAGTTGCGAAACGATGAACCACCATCAGGCCAACCAGCCTCTTTCGGTGACATTAAATTCAGGGCAGATCTATCAGTTGCAATCGGAGCATCTGTGCGATTTTTCAGGAACGCGCGTGACCTCCCGAGACGGGAAACCCATCGCCGTGTTTGCCGGCAATCGAGGCTTGGGCGTACCTTATTTCAACACACCCTACATTGACCATGCTGAAGAGGTGATGCTGCCTGCATCCACTTTGGGCCGCCATTTTGTGGTGATACAATCCCTTCACCGCCCTGCCGACTATGTGCGCGTTACAGCCATGAAAGACCATTGCGAGGTGCGCAGGGACGGCACTTTGGTGCGTACCCTCAACGCAGGGCAGTCCTTCGTTTTTGAACTTACCGACGACTATCCCGCCATCTATCTCGAAACCTCTGAACCCGCCATCGTCGGCAAGTTCTTTTATGGCCACGACGATATTCCAGGTGCTATAGGCGACCCCGCCATGGCCACCATACTCCCGATGGAGCAGCAAACAAATCGCGCCCTGTTTTGCGCCCACAATACCCTCATTTCAAAATGGCATTATCTCAACATAGTGACCGAAACCGCTTCAGTATCAGGGATGCAACTTGATGGAGAGCCTATTGACGACCTTTTTGAAGTGGTGGCAAGTAAGCCCGAATATGCCTACGCGAGATTCCAAATTGCCGATACGACACACCTCTTGGAGAATACGGAAGGCTGCTTTGTGGCTCATGTTTATGGCATGGGTGGTGCCGAAGCCTATTCCTATTTCCTTGACGCGGCGATGCTCACAACCGCGCTGACGGTGAACGACACAAGCGAATGGCTTCACCCCGATGGCTTCTATTTTGACCTGAATGAACCTTTGAACCTCGATTTACACTTGAATTATGAGATGACCGAGGCTCATTGGACTTACGGCGACGGCATGACCGAAATCCTCACCGACACGGAGGCTTGTCATACCTATTCCACACAAGGCAACTATCCCGTGACTTGCGAGGTGTTCAGAACCGACGCACAAGGGCGGCGCGTCTTGGCTGGCTATGTGAGCACCATAATTCACGCGGGTTATGAAAGTGTGGAAAGCCACGACTATACCAAAGAATGTAACCTGTTTCCCAATCCAGCCAACTCGAAAGTGAGCATCGAGGGCCAAAACATCACTTCTATCCGCCTGACGAACTGCTACGGGCAAGTGGTCATGGAACAAACTTGCGAGTCTGTTGACTTTATGGCTCTTGATTTGACGGAATTGCCGACAGGTATTTATATTATTGAAGTCGTCGCATCGAGCTATCGTACTATAAAACAATTAGTTATAAGTAGATAATTGAGAATAAAACCCAAAGCACCATGAAGAGACTAATCACCATCCTCATCGCCCTATGCGCAACAACAGCGCAAGCGCAACTCATCGTCACCTCGGCTGACTCCATCCAGCAATGCACCCCTGAATGGTTGGTGCGTAACGTGCTGCTCGAAAGCGGCGTGACGGTTTCCAACGTCCGCTTCAACGGCTTGCCGGACATCATTGACTGCAACAGCATCGGCTATTTTGATACAGGCAACAACCCGACCAACTTGGGCATCGAAGCGGGACTTATCCTTGCCACGGGTGGCGTTTCGGTGGCGGTCGGGCCGAATGATCGCGATGACAAAATCGTGCGAACCACTTGTGGAGAATACATCGACGAAACCCTCGAAGCCATTTCTTATGCTCCAGATTCGGTTTTCGACATGGCCGTGCTTGAGTTCGACTTCGTGCCTTGGGACAAAGAGGTTTCGTTCAACTATGTGTTTGCCTCGGAGGAATATTTGGAGTGGGTTGGCTCGTATTACAACGATGTTTTTGGCTTTTTCGTCACAGGTATCAACCCCCTTGGCGGCTACTACGAAAACCAGAACATGGCCCTAATCCCAGGCACTGACGAAACAGTGAGCATCAACAGCGTCTATACCCAGCACAATTCGGAGTATTTCGTGAACAATGCAGGCGGACAAACCATTCAGTTTGATGGTTTTACGACAGTGTTGACCGTAAGTTTCAGGGTGGAACCCTTCACGGAATACCATATCAAAATGGGCATTTGCGACGTGGGCGACCCCGACTGGGACTCGGGCGTTTTCCTTGAGGCGCACAGTTTCATGTCGAATTTCACCTACGACATGACCATCGACAAGACACCCTATCAGGAAATCCCTGAAAACCAATATTTTTGCACCAACCATAGCATCGACTTCAGTACCGTTACCGAGTGGAATTACGACGATGTAGTTTGGTATTTTGGCGACGGCACTTCGGCTCATGGTGCCAATGTCTTGCATACTTATGCTGAAGATGGCGTTTACGAGGTCGTGAATGTGTTGCGCAATCCCCATCGCGCCCAAGATTCGCTCTTCTTGACCACCACCATCGAAACAAGGTCGTTTTCCTCATCGGAGGAGGCTGCCACTTGCCAAAGCGAGCTTTACCTTTGGCATGGGCAACTTTTGGAGCAAACGGGTGTTTACACAGACACCCTGCCGTCCATTTCAGGTTGCGACAGCATTGTTACATTGCATCTTGTTGTCTATGAGAATTATACAACAGAAATCGATGAAACACACTGCGAAAAGTTTGATTGGAACGGCCAAACCTACATGGAGTCAGGAGTTTACGAATACCTCGGACAAAGCATCCACGGTTGCGACAGCACGGCCATTTTGAACCTTATCATCAAACACAATTACGTTTCAGCCTTGCAAGGTCCTGAATGGGTAGTCGCGGAAGGCACCTATAGCTATGCCGTCCCCGATTCCCTGACCATCGCGCCCGGCACCTTGACTTGGACGTGCAGCCGCCCCGAATGGCAAATCACGCCTTCCAACGACGGCTATCATTGTGACCTTGAGGCAACTACCCTTGGGCAAGGCGTCCTGACCGCCCGAACAGGCGTGGAATGTGACTCCCTTTTCAGCATTACCGTCAATGCATCAGGGTTTGATGTGGAAGAGAACAAAGCGACCGAGATACAACTCTTCCCCAATCCAGCCCATACGCAGGTAAGTATTGAAGGCACACAAATCAACCACATCCGAATGATAAATAGCCTTGGACAAGTGGTTTTGGAGCATGTTTGCGAATCGGAAAGCCTTGTTGTTTTAGAAATCGGTTCGTTGCCGAAAGGCGTTTATTCGGTGGAAATCGCCACGACGAGAGGGAGGACGGTCAAACGGTTATTGTTGTTGCAATAGGAACGATAGTATGATACGCTGATTATCAAAAACATAACAGTTGATGGCTCAGGGACTTTGGTGGAAACGGGGAAGTGGATGAAGGAATAGGGAACAACGCTATAGTAACGGTGTCATGTAAAGCGGCAAATAGGTGATGCCCGCTTCCTGCTTGAAGTCGGCGGCGTGGAGCACCATCGGCGTGGCAATGCTTTCGGAATAGGTCGTCACGCACTTGTTGAGTGAGGAGAGGGTGTAGTTTTTTCCGCTTTTCACCTCTATAGGAATGATGTTGTGGCGACTCGTTACCTTGCTTTTCAACAACAGGAAATCAATCTCCATCCGCTCTTCTTTCTTTTCTGACGACTTGCTGAAAAAATAGAGGTTGTGCCCCGAAGCGACAAGCATCTGTGCCACAACGTTTTCAACCAACATCCCGACATTAGCCTCTAACTTTCCGAACAGTAGTTTGCGGTAGATGTCGGAAGTCATAATGCCGCGTTCATCGAAGGTCTGGCTGATGAGTAGCCCAGTGTCGTTGAGGTAACATTTGAGTGTGGTACGACTCTCATTCATCTTCAAGCCTACGTTTGGCTCGGTGGAGTTGTAGCAGATGTTGGCTACCCTTGCATCTTTGAGCCAAAAAAAGGCACTGTCCCAATCTCGGTACTTTGCACCAGGTTTCAAGGCCGAAAGACGGAATTTCTTCTCGTGCTTCGAAAGTTGGGCAGGAATCTGATCGAAGATGTTTACCACCTTGTCTGCTTGCTCGCTTGCATAGTTGAAGATGTCGTTGCGATAGATGCCCAAAATGTCGCGTTTGACGACATCCACTTCATCGAAGTCTTTGGTCTCAACATATTTCTTGACCGCTTGGGGCATTCCACCCACAATCATGTAAAGCCGAAAAGCATCCATGGCTTGCCTGTGAAAAGCTTGGCCCATAGGCCGTTTTTCATCATACATCTTTTTTATGAAATCCATAAGCATCTCGTTGCCTGTGGCCCAAAGAAACTCCTCAAAATCCATAGGACGCATCTTTAGTGTCCGTTCCTCTGAAGGAATCACGATACCTTGCGTGTTTTTCTTGATGCTCATAAGCGAACCGGTTTCGATGTAGTCATAACGCCCATCGGCAACCAGAAATTTGATGGCAGCCCGCGCCCTTGGACAAAGTTGGACTTCGTCGAAGATAATCAACGACTTACGAGGGTAGAGCTTTACCTTGTAGTGATTGGTCAGATAGAGAAAAAGCGTGTCCAAGTCTTCCAGATATAGGTCAAACCACTCTTTTACTAATTGAGGCGCTTTGTTGAAATCTATAAGAAGATAGGATTGGTATTCACGCTTCGCGAACTCCTCCACGATGTAGCTCTTTCCAATGCGTCGTGCTCCTTCGATAAGCAATGCCACTTCGCCATGCCTGTTTTTCTTCCAGTCGAGGAGTTGATCGTATATTTTTCTTTTCATGACCATGTATTTTTCACTTTTTTGAGATTTTTCACGCTGCAAAAATACACCTTTTTTAGATTTTTACAATGTCTAATTTACACCTTTTTTAGATTTTTGTCCATTTCATTGTACCAACTACAAAAAGTTTACACTTTTAATAATGCCGGCCTTTTTTGTTGGCGTCGCCAAAAAAAATGCTACCTTTGCAACCATGAAACGCTTGTTTCCCATAGGACTTTTGCTTTTTGTCGTGTTGGTGGCCGCCTGCTCCAAGCGCGAAACGCCTCCACCACCGGAGGAGGACCTGCTCTACCGTGTGGAGTGCTTCTTCCCAAACCATCCCGACAGCGCACTGCAAATCCTTGACACGTTGAACCTTTCGGTGCTATCAGAGAAGGAACGGGCGCATTATTGCTTGGTGCGAATGTGGGTGAAAGAATTGATGGATCAATATGACTCGGAAGTCGATTCTTTGTTGCAAGTGGCTGAGGATTACTTTGTTGGAGGTCAAGACAAGTATTATGAGACCATGACTTTGCTGTCGCTTGCCAGACTGAACCTTTTTAAAGGTGGAACCCGACAAACCGTTCTCGACTATAGGCAAAAAGCCATGCAAAGCATAGAACTATGCCAGCATGTTGATGAGCGTTTGTTGCGCTACTCTGAACCACCGATTAGTGAACAAGAGAAAATCGACAAGGTCAAATATGCCATCCATCAGAAATTAGGCATGTCATACGGGAGCACCGGATATCACAAGGAATCCATTGAGCATATGAAAGCGGCACAAAAGTATTATGCTGAAACACAGAATCATAAGCAATATATGGTGTGCACGTTTCCTTTAGGCATGTCTTATCTTGCTTTGGAGGAATACGACAGCTGCCTTGTGTGTTTCCAAAACGGTTTGCACGATGCCCAAATCTATGGTAGCATCAACGACTGTGCCTTTTATTATAGTTGTCTTTCCATTTATTGTATGCAACGGGTTGAAAAACAAGCTTTTTCAAACGAAGAAGAACGCGAAGGCCTGTTGCGTCGAATGATAGCAGAAAGTCGCAAGGGATTGGCGCTTTTGGGCGATACCATCGAAAGCAATTATAAAAAGGGGCTGGTTGAAAACTTGGCCGAAGCCTATTACGAACTCCATCAATACGATTCGTGTATCTATTTTGGTACACAAGCCTATGAAATGCCCGACCTCCACGAACAAGGTGGTTTGCTGTACAAATGGCTATTCTACTCTTACAGGGCATTGGGCGACAACGACAAAGCAAGTTTCTTTGCGGAAAAACTGATTGTGGCACAACAAGAAGAGAATGAAAACCAACAATCTGTCGCCGAGGTGAAAGGTGAGTACGAGAAGCAAATGGAAATCAACAAAGTGCAAGCCGAACAGCAAATACGGCGGTATAGGCTTTACCTATGGATAGCTTTGCTGCTGGCTGTCCTGCTTGCGGTGGTCGTCTTGGTGCTTCGCTATCGGAAAGCCAAGGAGTTGGAAGTCCTGAGGTCGCGCGAGGCTCAGCAAAAACTGCAATTGGAGTTGGATCATGCCGCACAGCATTCCATGCAATTGTTGCAGCAACGAGCATTGGCCATTTACCAATCTGACCAAGACGAAAAATTGAAGCGTATTCTCGACGCATTCGATTCCGCCTATCCGCAAGCCATGGATAACCTGAAAAAAGACCATCCCGACCTGAGCGAGACGGAATGCCAACTTGCCCTGCTCAATCTCCTCCGTTTCCGCTCGAAGGAAGAGGCCGACTTGCTTGGCCTAAGCGAAAACACCATCCGAAAATACCGCTCCAACCTCAGGAAAAAGCTGGATTCCGACGCATTTTCCACCTTGGGTGGGTAAGAAAAATGTGTATTTTTGATTTTTTATTTTATTGAATATCAATTTGGTGTAATTCCAACAAAAGAATATTTTGTGTATTTCCATGTCTCGTTTGGGGTGATGGCTGGTTTTTCATTTAATTTTGCGTAAACCAATTTCAAAATGTTTTTGCAATGAAAAAAGTAAAGCTTTACACCCTGCTTGCGCTCCTGCTGATGGCGGGAGGGGTGACGGTGCAGGCGCAAGAGATTCCCAGTGACCTCACAACGATTTACGAATCGGATTCCGTTTGGTTCAATGCCCTCAGGAGTTATAACGACAAGATGTTTTTAGCTTTCGGCGGAAACCAGGAGGAAAAATGTAAGGTGTTGAAAATGTCGTATAATGGCGATATACTCGACGAAGCCCCTATCCCGAGCCATAGGATGAGCCAGTGGAGACACGGAGGGTTTTATGAGGGCAAATTTCGCTATGCGTCATTCTGTAAGGATGATAACGACACGTTGCCCATGCTTTGTGTGATTGAACTTGACCCCGAGGACTTGTCGTGGACTTATTATCCCTGTCAATGGGAAGGCCTCGACTTCAACCATCCGGACAATGCTTTTCTTTACTCCGAAATGATTCATTCTGTGTTCTCAAAGGACGGCAGCTTGTTGATTTCCTATCCTGTTGACAGCGTTTGGTCTGTCAACGACAGGGAAGCCATGCATTTGGTCAAGTTTGACAGCCAAGGCAACTTTGTGAGAGAGCGGATTTTCGATTCCATACCCTTCTCTTTGACGAACCAGTTTTTCTCAGCCCCCGACTCATTGGGTTGTCGCATTATTTTGAGGGAGCCCGGGCCATACAAAGTTAATTGTTACACATTGGACGAAGACCTCAACACGATTGCCGTAGTGGAAGACGCGGGGAAGGTCTACGAGTCGCATCCCTACATCAGCGGGTGGATAGGCAATTTCGAGTGTCCTCACTTTGTCCGACTTAATCCTTACAACAGGTTGACGTATTCAATTGGATGCGAAGACCATTTGAGCAAAGACGATGCAAAGGCGGAAAACAAGTCAAGAAGCGATTTGGATGTCTTCATGAGGGTTTTCGACGAGGAGTTTGCCGTGTTGAATTGGAATTGGGGCATCATCAACCCCAGGATGGGCGATGAAGGTTATGGCATGGCTTTCAGTCCCGAAGGCACCGTGTATATGATGGGTTGGATGGACGTCAGTTTTGCTGGCAGCAATATCAATGATAATTTGTATGTGGCCCAAACGGATGAGTTCCTGAACAAACAGCATGAGATTTATTTCAAACCCACGGGTTATCATGTTATCCCCCATACTATCGATTTTTGTCCCGATGGAGGTTGCCTCGTTTACGCAACTCGTATGAATACCGTTACGGGCTATCGCGACTATTGCATCTACAAAATCACGCCGGAGGATTTCGTGAGTGTTGAGGAAGCCCATTTGCATGGACTGGCCGTTGCCACAGCTTATCCCAACCCAGGTGGTAGCACGCTCAATATTCGCACTACAATGCCAAACGCCCGCGTGGAAGTGTACGACATGAAGGGCAGACTCATCTACAGACAAGAGCTCACGGAGAACGTGACGGCGATTGATGCTGGAGGATGGGCTGATGGAGTTTATGTTTGGAAGGTGTTTACAGGCAACAAAGAAGCAGAAAACGGAAAATGGATAAAACAATAATACTATGAAAGCAACAAAATTTTACTCCCTGCTTGCGCTCCTGCTGATGGCGGGAGGAGCGACGATGCAAGCCCAGGAACAATGCAACATGGATGAGCCAACTAACCTGTTTGCGTGCCATAAGGCGCCTGATGCTCTTCCTTTCAAACAGCCAACTGTCGTTTCCGTACAAGATGCCTGGCTTCATTATGGCAACGAAGTGTATGGCAGCAACCTTGCCTATAACCCTTATGAGATTCCTTTCTCATGGGCGGTGTCGTTCCCGCCTTCTGTCCTGCAGTCCTACGACGGGTTCACCTTGACCCGAGTGGCCTTGTATGAAAACTATTATATCATGGGAAACCTGCTTTTGGGAGTTTACTATGGCAACGAGTTCATGCCTCTTACCTTGCTTGACGAGCAGGTCTTTGCTCCGACAGGCAACGAAGGCCTTACCGATATTGTCTTGGACAACCCCGTTGAACTTGATATTACAAAGCATCTGTGGATTGTCTTCTCCGAGACCGACATGACAGAGACCTATTCGGCTGCGTTTAGTTACGACGACAACCCCGATCCCAATGCCCGTTGGGTGCAAATGGAGGAAAACAAGTGGGCTGATGTCGCCAATTATGGGCCGTTTGAACAACTCCAATTCATGATTTGGGCCTATGTCACCGATGACCCTTGGGGCGTGGAAGAATCATTATTGCAGAAAACCTCAAATGTCTATCCCAACCCAGGCCGCAATACCCTCAACATCCGCACGGCCTTGAAGAATGCCCGCGTGGAAGTGTATGACTTGAACGGCAGGCTCGTCCACGGCCAAGCCCTCACGGAGCATGTGACGGTGATTGATGCAAGGGATTGGGCCGAGGGCGTTTATGTTTGGAAGGTTTATACAACGGGCGTTTCGACAGTCTCAACGACCCTCGCGGAAACAGGGAAGTGGGTGAAGGAATAGAGATTGCGCAAGGGATGAAGTGAAAGCATATTGGCTGGTCACGAAAGTGGCTGGCCTTTTTTGTTGGCGTCGCCAAAAAAATGCTACCTTTGCGGCCATGAAACGCAGGTTTCCCATAGGGTTTTTGCTTTTTGTCGTGTTGGTGGCCGCCTGCTCCAAGCGCGAAACGCCTCCTCCGCCCGAGGAGGACATGCTTTATCGCGTGGAGTGCTTCTACCAAACCAACCTTGATAGCGCAAGGCAAATCCTTGACACGCTGAATCTTTCAGCACTTTCGGAGAAGGAGCGGGCGCATTATTGCCTGCTGAGGGCCAAGGTGAACGACGGCCTCCGTAAATACAACGACTTCGATTCGCTGATGCAGGTGGCTGAAAAGCAATTTGTTGGCGACAAAGACAAATATTTCGAGTCCATGACTTATTGGATTTTGTCGCGAATGGCCCAAGTGAAAAACTTGGGTGAGCAACATGTGCTCGACTACCGTTTGAAGGCTTTGCAAAGCATCGAGCAATGTGAGCATGTCGATGAGCGTTTTGTGCGCTTTTCACTCAAGCCCACCGATGAAAAGAACGAAATCGACCGACTGAAATATGCCATCCATCAGCGGCTTGGCATGTCGTACACCAACTCGGGATATCATCGCGAAGGTGTCGATCACTTGAAACTTGCCGATGGCTATTATGCTGAAAAACAGTATCATCG
>JAFWRA010000084.1 GCA_017508895.1 Bacteroidales bacterium | reverse complement strand
TAACAACGGAGGCAACTCACTGACCATCAGCGTAAAGAACTCCACCGACATCGACGAGTTTGGCGTGAAGGCCAGCCTCTACCCCAACCCGACCAATGGCAACGTCACCATCGAAGCTGACGGTATGCAACGCCTCACCGTAGTGAACGAACTCGGTCAGGTGGTGTATGATGCCGAGGTGCGCAGCGACATCGTAACGCTTAACATGGGCCAGTTTGGTGCGGGTGTCTTCATGGTACGTATCTACACCAACGAAGGCATCGGTGTGAAGCGCGTCAGCGTTGTCAGATAGCCTGTTCAAGGTTCATAATAGAAAACGGCTGGCTCTATGGAGTCAGCCGTTTTTGGTGTTTTTAATTCGTCCGTTTATCACATCACCCATCAGCCGCCATAGATGGTGCAAATCCCTCCTGATTATATAACGGAATAACCACCACATTGTGGATATTGTCAATATACTTGCTCAATGGAATCATGCATGTGCAAAACACTTCCAGCCTTTCATCAAAGGGAGCTTCGTTCACCACAATGTCTTTGGTGATGTCGCCATTCTCGCATACATAGCTGATTATCGTCATCAGAAAATCCTCCTGGTCGGCATTGAGTTCCATTCCTGAAATGAAGTTCCCGAAACGTCGCATGGCCTCTTTTCTATCCACACCAATAAACGAGCGAATCAAAATGGCCACATTGGGGCCACAGATCTTACCAGAGGTATATTTATCATAATCCTCCCTACTGCCTAACTCTTCCCATAAAATACGTTCAAGCTCACGAATATCATCACCAGTTAGCTGCTGCATGTTGTAGATTTTGTCCAAAACAGGCAAATGCCTGTTGGCAGCCAAGAAGTCCATAATGCGCTGTTTGTAACTCACTTTCGGCGTCACGCCCTCCACTTCACCATCATCGCTGATGACATCATCTATATCAACCACAAACCACTTCTTTTTGTCGCCTAACAGGAATTTCATCAAATCGCGCAAATCCACCCTTACCTTTTCAAGCCATTGCAGCGACACATTCTGCCACGCCACATCAGAAAGCACCTCCTTAATGGTTCCCATCTTGGCCTGAATCTGTGGCAACGTGGCCATTTCCTCCAATTTCTCCGCTATCAACTTTACACGCTGTATGCTCTTTGATGCATTCACCTCCTTGTCAAGGCAACCCAATTCAATGGTCAGGACAAGCACATCAAACTTCTTTGCGCTTTCATCCAATGTACTTTTGGGCAACAGTGGCGAAACATCTTTTTTCAAGGTCATCAAATCCAAGTCGGAAATGTAAGTCCATGATTTCGCTTCCTTGAAATGGCTCACGGCTTCCCACTTCATCCTGACCGATATATGGCTGTCCGACAATGCTTGAACCTGTTCGTGGAGCAATGCCTTGATTTCATTGTGAAGGCTCTTGCTGTATTCATCCTCCTGATATTGCTGGTGCTGCAAGTGGAAAGCGATTTCCGAACGCAAACAAAACAGGCGTTCCGTTAGCGATTGTGAAACGGGCGTTTCGTGGCCATCAGGGTTTTGATCAAAATAGTCGAAATTGCCGCACCAATCGTAGATATAGAAACATTCCTTGTGCTTGCCGGGACCAAAGATGTTTTCGCTCAATCTTGTTCCACGCCCAATCATCTGCAAAAACTTTATCTTGCTCTTAATGGGTTTGAAGAAAACAAGATTGAGAATGTCGGGCACATCAACACCCGTATCAAGCATATCGACAGAAACAGCAATCTGCGGGTCTTTGTCGCGTTCCTCAAACTTGTCAATCAGGTCGTGGGCGTATGTGATATAATTGTCAATCAACACACAGAAACCAGCCCCGTATTCGGGATAAAGGACATTGAACCTATCGACAATCATTTCTGCATGATGGTGGTTGTAGGCAAAGATAACGGTTTTTCCGATGCGCTCTCCGCTCTGCACCTTCAGGCCGTTTTCCATCAAGTCCTGTAGCACTGCATCAATGGTGTCGGTATTGAATATATAACTGAAAATCTCGCTGTTGGCTATGTCCCTGCCGTTGATTTGCTCGTATTCCCACACCAGTTCCAATTGTTGCTTTTCCTCTTCTGTGAGTTTGTCGTACTTGACGCCCTCCTTTATGATGAGCGAGCCGCGTTTGAAGCCGTGATAGTTGACCAAATATTTGTCGGCCACGGCTTCATCAAGTTCATAAGCGAAATTCGGCTCTCCCTCCTCCATTTCAAATATCTCGTATGTGCTTTTGTCAACATCTTCTCTCGGCGTTGCGGTCAAGCCAATAAGCATGGCATCAAAATAGTTGAACACAGCCCCGTATTTACCAAAGATGCTGCGGTGTGCCTCGTCAATGATTATCAAATCGAAATGGCCTATTGAATACAGTTTTTCGTCTGTATCAATATAGTTGATCATGGTTTGATAGGTGGAGAAAACAATGCGGGCGTTGAGGTCCTTTTTCTTCTCGTTGTCCTTGTCGCTCAACACACAGGTTGGGGCGTTGGGCAACAGTTTCACATAGTTTTTGTGGGCTTGGCTCACAAGGCTCGTCCTGTCGGCCAAAAACAGCACATTCTTCACCCAATCATTGCGCATCAGCACATCCACAAGCGAAATGGATACCCTCGTCTTTCCCGTTCCCGTAGCCATTACCAGCAGGGCTTTGCGGTGCTTCTTGTTGTAATGTTCACAAACGGCTTTGATGGCCATTTTCTGATAATGGCGGTCGGTGATGCTGTTTTTCACCGAAAAATCAGCGATGTCCTTGCGGCCTCGTTTCTGAATGAGGCGTTCAAGGTCGTCGGCTGTATGGAAACCGAACAACGTCCTTGGCGGATAGCCCAGTCCGTCAATGATTTTGGTTTTGAATCCATTGGTGTAGTAGATGACAGGTCTAACACCATATTGCTTTTCAAGGCAATCGGCATAAAGTTCGGCCTGATGCTTGCCCTTGACGGGTGAAACCGAGGTGCGTTTGGCCTCAACCACGGCAAGCGGGAGGCCGTTGCTACTGAAAAGCACATAATCGGCATAGCCAATCCCGTCCCCGTTAGGCATCCCGTGAACCTCAACCTCAATACAGGCTTTCAAGGGTTGAACCGCTCCTTCCGTGTCAAGCACCTGCCACCCTGCTTCCTTCAACATCAGGTCGATGAACAACTTACGGGTTTCGGCCTCTGTGATGTCGGTTGGTAACTCCTCAACGGGTTTCGGGTCTTTCAGTGTTTCCTTGTCGACTCCGGCAACAATGGTGTCGTTTTCCTTGACCTCAACCTTGGAGGGAACAACTACAGCGTTCTCGATGGCTTTTGGCAACAGGCCGTTGTCGAAAGGCTTCACCTCCTCTACCATCTTCAACTTCAACAGGATAGCCCCAATCACATTGTAGATGTTGAGCAAAGCGAAAAACGCCTCTCTGCGCGAAACGGTACCATGCGCTCCATGATTGCCCACCCTGCGGACGTAGTGAACCGCCATCATCACCTTGGGGTCGTTGATGAAACCACTAAACGGCTCACCGTCGACCAATTCGGCCAGCGAAGCCCTTGGTGGAATCTGGATGCCTTTTGCGACATACAGCGACTTTGTGATATATTCCAACGCCTTTCGGGCATTGAGCGCACTAAATTCGGGGTTGCTCCACTGGTTTTCCTCCGCTGCCGAACAGAAGCGGTAGAGGTCATTCAAGCCAAGGTCTTTTATGTAGTCGAAGTTGCGCATGTTATCCGAAGTATTTGTCCATTGTATAGTCGAAGAGTTTCTGTGTTTCCGCTATGGATTGGCTTATGGCGGATTTTTGTTTTTCTATGGATTCGATTTTGGTGGCGAAGGATTGCTGTAAGGAAAGAGGTGGAACAATAAATGGAATTTCTCTCACATCTTTCATATTAATTTGTTTCAAGGCAATCCCTTTGGTAAAATCTGCTATATATTGTTGGATACCTTTTGTCAAAAATTGATAATACACAAACCAACGGTCATTATGTTCATTACACTCAATCGGTGCAATGCCTCTTGTTACATTACAACCAACAAGTTCTTCCGATGCCAAGGCGACTAACCCTGTAGTACCTCGCACACATAATAGAATCTCATTACCTTTCAGAATCGTTCTCCTATAAGAATCAGATATTTCCTTCGTCGTTTGATTTAATCCAAAACGAAACACAAAAGTATTAGTCATATTAACAGGACGAACCACAGGAACGCCATTAGCCACGCCCTCTCCTGGCTGAACAATTCCATAGGAAATTGGGCAATCTTCTGCAACAATTTCTTCTAACCTCTTCACCTCCCACCCCTTCTCATTCTCCACCGGGTCGCCGAACATGTCATAGAAAACGGCTTGGGCGAGTTTGTCCAATTCTTTCAATTGGGCTTGCTGCTTATCGATGATGGATTGGAGGAGGTCGAGTTCGGAGACGATGCGGGATTGGGTTTCTATGGGAGGAACAGGGATAGTGCACTCACCATAATCTTTGAAATAAATATGAGGAATTGCGGCACCCATCACAAACTTTGACAGTTTTAACCCTTGCAAAGCATAGCATAAGTATTGCAACAAAACATCTGCTTTGGGCAAAATATATTGCATTGTACCAACCAAAGACGATTTTGCAGGATAAACATCCACCCTGCCCACTCCAGAGCCATCCTTAACTATGCCAATATACGGCTCATCTCTATGATAAAAATCAATTCCTTTAACCAGACCGCTTGCGCCATACAAAGGGTGCTCGCCTGTGTTATCCTCAATCTTATTCAAAACAATACTTGAGGATGCTTTATCGCAGACTTCCTTGACTTTCTTATATGTCCAGTTTTCTTTCATTATTGTTTCATTATTTTAGCGTCGCCGTTGAAGGAGCACAGTTCAGCGGCGAGGGTGTTCAGGTTATGGAAGCGGCTGTAGTCGCTGTTGGAAGGCACACCGGCCACGTCGTTCATCTCATCGAGGCCCCAGGGGGCGAGGATGAGGAGGCTGCCGTTGGCGCAGGCCTCGAAGCGCTGGCGTTCGGGCTTCCAATAGGGGCCAATGGGCTCTTTCTGCAAATGGATGAGCGGGAAGCCCTTCTCTATGCATTCGTTTTTCATCATTAGTTCGCCGCGCGAGATGCCTGGGGTCACAATCACCGTGGCGCCACCCATGATGGCGGTTATCCATTGGTCGTGCTCTTGGGCGTAGTCGGCGGTCTCTTCGTAGGGCTGGCCTGTAATGGGATGCTTGCGGTGGCATTGCACCTGCAATTTGTTGACCCAGCGCAGCAGGAAGAGGTTGCCGAAGGTGCCATATGTGCGGCTGCCTATTTGCACATGGAGGCTGCGCTGCATCACATCGGGGAGCAAGCGTCGGAGGATGGCACGGCGCGGGTTGTCGTGCACGTATGCAATCATTGCCTCCCGATGGCGGTCGTCGAGGCAGACGGTGTCGTCGTAGTTGTCATCGAAAAGTGGCCGATGCTGTCTTCCCACCAAGGCGTAGTATTCTTGCCGCTGTTTCTTTGAGAGGTGGCGGATAAGGGAGCCTTCGTCGCTGTGTTTCAAGGCTTTCTCGCGCAGCCAATTAGGGGCATCAGAGCCTAAGCAATCGGCCGATATCGGCCGATTGATGGAAACGGCAAGCCCCTCCTGTTGCTGCCATCGGCTGGTGCAAGCCGCCTTGAATGCTTGCATGATGTCTCCAAGGCTCCACTGCATAGGCTCCAGCACCTCTATCACCCCATGAAAATGGTCAGGCATGCAAATGCAGGCATGCACAACCACTCGGTTGCCATGCGCTGCCTGCCCTACTGGTGTCTGCTCCCAAATCTGCCGCACCACTTCACCCAAAGGCGATAGCTGCACCTCTGGGTGCTGTACATCGCTGCCCAAACGGCCAAGCAACGGCTCACGGCCGCTCACCACAATCGTGATGAGGTAGGTGCCTTTGCCGTAATAGTCGTGGCCAGGATTGCGCGGGCGATAGGAAGCAGTAACCATTTTATACTTATTACAAATATTGTTCTTTGAACTCCTTAATTGCAGCAGTGATTTCCATTTGCAACGTCTCAATCCTTCCCAGCACCACTTCGGGCTTTTCATACTCCACCTTCACCTTCTCTACTTCCTTATATTTGTTGATGGATAGGTCGTAGTCGTTTTTCTTGATTTCATCCACAGGCACGAGAAAACTCTGGTCTTTCCTATTGCGGTTTTCCTCGGCTTCAAGGTTCTTGAAACGGGCAATCACATCAGGAATGTTGTTGTCGGCAATCGGTGTGCGCTTGTCGTCCAACGAGAAGCCATCGGCCTTCATGTCGTAGAACCATACCTTATCTGTGCCGCCAGCGTTGGTCTTGGTGAAGATGAGGATGGCGGTGGAGACGCCTGCATACGGCTTGAACACGCCCGAAGGCATCGAAATCACAGCTTGCAAGCGCTGGTTATCAATCAGTTCCTTGCGGATGGACTTGTGACCCGTGCTATTGCCAAACAAAACACCATCAGGCACGATGCTGGCGCAACGGCCACGGATCTGCAGCATCCTCACAAACAAGGCAAGGAAGAGCAGTTCCGTCTTTTTCGTCTTGGTGATGGCCAACAGGCTTTTGCTCACGGCCTCATTGTCGAGGCTACCCGTGAACGGTGGATTGGCAAGGCAAAGCGTGTATCGGTCGGCATCCTTATTGTCGGTCGAGAGGCTGTCTTGGTATTGGATGTCGGGGTTGTCGACACCATGCAACATTAGGTTCATCGCCCCGATACGGAGCATAGTGGCATCAGTGTCGAAGCCGTGAAGCATGCCGTTTTTGTAGTGTTCGGCATTTTCCTTTTTCAGCAACTCATTTTTATAGTGGGTCTGAATATATTTCGCTGATTCCACGATGAAACCTGCGCTACCCATAGCCGGGTCACAGATGGTATCTTTCAGCGTGGGCTGCATCAGTTCCACCATCATGCGAATGATGTGCCTCGGAGTGCGGAACTGGCCGTTGTTGCCGCTGGCCGCCATCTTGCCCAAAACATACTCATATACATCGCCCATCGTGTCGCGGTTGTTCATGTCAAGATGGTCGATGCCCTCCACGATTTTCACCAGCGTTCTTGGGCTTTGGATGAGAAAGGTGGCATTGGCCATGAATTTGCTGTAGGCCGACTCCCTGCCTTCATTCAGATTCTTGATGAAAATGAAAACATCCTTGCTGATGGTGCGATACATCTGTTCGGCTTCCATATTCTTGAAGACATTCCAGCGCATGTTGTTGTAGGGAACGTCCCTGTCCGTTTCGGGGTTGTGCCACATCCCCTGTTTGAAGGTAGGATCTTTCACGGCCACACCCATCACGTTGGCATTTGCCTCTTTAGTACGCTGTGCATCATCCAGCATCTTCATGAAAAAGAGGTAGGTCATCTGCTCCAGGACGGTCACGGAGTTGGTGATGCCGCCAGTCCAGAAGGTATCCCAAATAGAATCAATTCGGTTTTTTATTTCTCCTGTAATCATAAATCATTATCTAACGCTTGTTGCTTTCAAAACATAGGCTTGCAAACCTTAAAATTGCAACGCCATCGTCAGCACTTCTGTTTACGAGGGCAAAAATAATAAATTCATGTCAACCAATAGCAAGAATTATAATAAGTGAATATTTATCCAATCATTGAGAAATCTGCAGAAACCATTCCTCTATTTTTTGAACTACTTTTCACTTCGTTTAGTGTTTTCGATCATACCCATTATGCCCTGAATTAATATCATAGAACTCAAACTGGTAGCACAGTCATTTTTCTACCATAGATGAAACTCTTCTTGTTTGTTCAGCCTTCGTAGGGGCAACAAGAAAAAGCGAGGTCGCTGTTAAGCGACCTCGCTCATTACAAGGATATGAAAAAGAATTTACTACTGTTGGTGTCAATCGCCGAGGCGGGTCACGCTGCCGCTACCCAACTTTTCGCCTTCCAAGGTGGGATTGCCGTAGTAGCCGATGTCGCCTGAGCCAATGATGCCGTACTTGAGCTTGCCGCTGACTCGCGCCGCGATATCGCCCGAACCGGCTATGTTGGCTTCAAGGTTCTCAATGTCGCAGTAAAGGTTGAAATCGCCGGAACCTGCCACGCTGGCAGTGGCCTCACCCACCGTG
>JAFWRA010000083.1 GCA_017508895.1 Bacteroidales bacterium | reverse complement strand
TGTGCGACCCGATAATTCGTATGTACCTTCTTCAGCCACATGAACCTTGACCATTTGGCCGGGAGCAATGACTCTTATGTTTTCTTCCTCACATATCACGGCATCGCTGCCAAGCTCGTCTTGCATCGCTGCCACAATCACTTCGACGCTTGGTGCAATCCAGTTCCAGCCTGGGTATAAGCCTATCAATAACGTTGTAGGCGAAGCGTCCTGGTCTTCATAAAGCGTATGAGTGGGCAACAAAACCATGCGATATTCTGGGTTTTCGCCAAGACCAGCAGGCTCGGTCGTGAAGATGACCGTGCTGCTTGACTCAGTGCAACACACAAACACACCTTCGCAAGGCTTGATGGGCGTGCCAGCAGGAACTCCGACAATGGCGTCACCCGTGGCATTCATCTTGTAGAACGGGATGTAGTTGCCGTCCTGCTTCAGGTAGGCATTGCAGGTATAGGGGTTACCGATGAGGTTCATGCCAGCCAACTTAACGTCGGTGTTTGAATTATCGTAGTTAATGTCGACCTCCACATCTTCATCGGTAGCGGAAAAAGAACTGCTGGTTTGAGCCGTACTGAAATTCACCGTCATATCGTCTTGACTGGAATAAAGATAACCCGTAGAGCGAACCATCAGCTGACTTCCGTAGATGGAGCCTTGAGGATAGGTTCCAGCGGGTGAGTCGCATCCACCTTCCGACGTGCATTTCTCGTTCCTCCATTCCTCACTAAAATAGGGATTAAATCTATACAAGTCCATCTTGTCGAAGTCGAGTTCCGTGCCATTCAGAGGCACCAAGGGGTCGTTGATCGGGATGTCGATGGGCGATGCGATGAGATACCAATTCAGCCTATCGTTCACGTTGGCAGCGCCATAACCCGAGATGTTTTTCTCGATAATGCCATAGAATGCATTGTCCGATTTCACCTGACCGCCGTCTTCGATGACAAGCCTGTCGTGACCATCGGAGTTAATGGTAGTGGCATTCAGCATGCCGCCGTTCCTAACCATAACTGAATTGCTTCCATTTGCATTGAGGGTGGTGATATTGGCACTTCCTTCAATAACGACATTGAAGGGGGATCCCTCAGCGGCATTGAGTGTCCCAATATTAACAGTAGCACCAGATATTACCTCAAACAGGCCTGAGGAATTGACCGTTGTGACATTCAACGTGTTGTTCATCGCCACAATCCATCCGGGAGCGGTCAGCGTAACCGTGTTAAGGAGCACAGTGCCATTGTTGAAATTAACACAATGGTCGTCAACATTGAGATTGGTGATGTTATAGGTTCCCTCATTATATGTAAAAATCTTATCGAAACCAAAATGGGCGGTGCCGATATTCAGCGTGGCGCCCGGTTCCACAAACACCTTAGCTTCCGGAATGTCAACCTCTGTGATAGTCAAATTACTACCTGGTTGTACATCAAGATAGCCTAGCGTGCCGAAACGCAACGTGCCCACTGTCAATTCACTGTTGGCAAGCACCCAGGCCTGACCCATAAGGGTCACATCCATACTAGGTGAATAGGATGGCGCGCCATTGGGATACCAGTTGTCGTTGTTGGTCCAATCATTACCAAACGCGTCATCAAAGACCCTTGTGCCGTAGTTTGCTTGGTCCCAAGAGGTGATCACCACATCGTCGATAAACCACTCTGCGGTCGCATCGCTTCCGTGGTCGAATCTGACACTAATCGTATTGCTTCCGTTGTTATCAGGGAGCCAGCGGCTCAACGAGAGGTCTACCTGTTGCCATTGGTCGCACCCATAAGCAGGCATTTCATAAATTTCGACCTCTTGGTTGCCGACCAACACTTTCACCTTATTACCACTGCCGTCACCGCCGCTGCACTTGGTCCAGAAACGAAGCACGAGATAGCTTGACCCTTTACTCACATAATTGGGATCCAATTCAATCTCAGGCGTGTCGATATAATCGCTCCAACCTGCAACGGGATTATAATTACTGCGGAGGCACCAGTTGTGGCCACCATAGCCGTCATATATGCGGTTCCAATTCGTTGTATAAGTCCAACAAGCGGGATTGAGCAAGAGGTTGTCGAAGTCCTCGGTAAAGGGCTGCATATCTGTCAACTTGTAGGCTTGGCACTGCGTACCAAAATTCAAATTAGGCGACAACCATTCCGTATAGCCGATGCCAGGACAAATGGCACGGATGCTGAGCAAATAGGAGCTTGAAGGGTCAAGTTCGTTTAACGTTATTGAATATTGCCGCGTGGGGTTCGAAGCATCAACCCAAACAGGTATTTCAATCCAGCCCGTGTAGGTTTCAGTCGGAATAGTCAAGTTTCTATATCGGATAGTGAAACCTACCGACTGGGTAGTACCAGCTTCGTAGTTGGGATCGTTCCATCGGAAAGTGGCTGATGTTGATTCCAAAGCATCAATATCGATGCGGCTAACATTATTACAGCTTCCCTTGGGGAAGATGCGGATGTTGTCAATATAGGTGTTCTCACCGCTGCCGTGATCGGTGAAGATAAGGCGGAATCTCAACTTCGACACAGTGCCTTGCAGTTCATTGGGGATGCTGAATGAGTCATGTCTTTCAACCCATCCTTGGCTATCGTATGAGGTGTACCATGTTCCGACCGACCTCCAGTTTTCCTCCCATCCATCTGTATCAGACCAAGCCTTGTATTGCATGTAAACTGTTTCATAGGTACTCGCAACATCAGTGCAATACATATCAAAATACACTAAGAAATCATTGAATCCCCTGGTATTCAAACAATTTCCGATTTCAACATAGGCGAGTGCCTGCGAAGGATAAGGACTGCCCGACACGAAGTCGTATTTCAAGCTGTGCGGATCAGCACCAAAAGACTGTTCGGTACTCACACTGACATTTGCCGCCCCTGCACCTGACACAGAGAAGTCGGCAGGCATGCCCTCCTCAAAGGTGTACATAAGCTCGTCGAAACTCCCGAAATCTGAAGTTGTGAAAGTGACAATAGCTATCGGCCATTGATTCGAGCACTCCGACTTTATATTAACCCTATAAGTGGTGTTGGCTTGCAAGCCCGTCAAATCAAAAAAGAGGGAGTCGGCAGTATACTCATAACCTTCAACGTCCTCGACAGATTCCCAGTCTCCGTCGCCATCAACTTGGTATGCAATATCGTAGCTTATGGCAGCGGCCACCTTGTTCCAAATCACACGTCCACCGTATGTTTCAGGCACAACACGCCATTTGGTAGGATTAGCGCAATATGGGCGACCCGAGACGACCAAATTGTCGATTAAGCAGTAGGGGTATGTCCCGTAAGAAAACTCTTGATAATCAGTAACCGTGTACTTCAGGCGGAGACGGGTCCAATAATCATAAGGTATCATGCGCGTGTAGGTCGACCATTGAGGCTCGGTCAAGCCATCCTTAAACACACTGATGGGCTCGCCAGCATCCTGCCAATTCTCGTTCTCCTGCCCCAAGCAATACTGCAACTGTACTGTCATATTGGTCGTATTATCAGCAACAGGAACCATATGGCGCCAATCGAACGAGACGACAAGGCCGCTGTAATCTCCCGTAACGAGGAATTCCTCAAGCTCGACATATTTGGCTTCAACTTCATCTCTGAAATCGAAATATAACGCATTATAATTAATCGAAATGCCGTAAGGAATGTCGCCATAAACGGTCCAACAATCCGGCAAAGGTGGGCACTCATTGAAGTCGTAGGTTACAGAGGGGTCTTCAGGTCGAATAGTCACGACCGTGTTGCAGCCTTCGATGGTAAATTGCAGCGGTTCTGACCAATCGCCCTCATTATAATCGCTGTCCATGGCTCTCACGCGCACATAATGCGTACCAGTGGAGATGGGGTCGACAATACATTGGGTGGCAACAGTGCCCCAATAAGCGTTTGGTTGGGGGCCATACCAAGTTTCACCGTCATCCGAGACTTCCAGTCCATATCGATTAACTGCACTTTGGCCCGCAACAGGTGTGCAATCCCACGCCAAGTCCACCCATGAGCTGCCAACATGTTGATTGCCAAGATAATCAGTAATGACATGAAGGTTAGTAGGCACGGGAATCACATCGAGGGTGGTGAAAGAAGCTTCCACCCATTCGCTGTGGTCGATATCGTTGCAGTTGTTCCTCACAGCCACATCATACAAGGTGTTGGCATCAAGGTTTTCCAAAGGATAATTCAGTGACACTATACCAGTCTCCGTCACAACAGTCCACTCAACATCAGAATCTTTCTTGTATTTGAGGCCCCATTCGCCGCCACCAGTGACAGGGTTCTGCCAGACGATTTGTGCCGAAGTCGCTCCAATGTTTTCGGCATGCACATTGACAGGTTCTCCGCAGTGGTAATCAGCAGGATAGATATCGATGTCATCGATGCAGAATGAGGATGCGGCATCTGAATATGATCTCGCCCAAATAACAATATAATTGCCATTATTAGTCAATTCTTCTGCCGAAAAAGTGTAAGTATTTTGTATATAGTCAGTGTTTGAACCGCCAAAGTTATATCCGTCCTTGACATAGAAAGCATTTGTACTGTAATTATTAGGCATAAGGCCAACGTTATAACTATACGATGTTCCTTGGCTTGCGCTACGCACCCAAAAACTTATCGTCACATCATTGACGGGATCGACGGGCGGGAGAACGAGGTATTGCTCCGGACCATTAGCAGGCATATTGAATCGGATGTAGTTGTAAAGACCTAGAGCATAATAACTGGAATGGCACAGGTTTTGGTTGTTCTCAACGAGGGGATAGATACTATAATCGGGATCGTCCGAATCATTGATACGCGACCAGCAGCCAGGCAGGTCGGCATGGGGCATCGATGACCAATTGGTGGGAATATAGTCGAAATTGGCGTGCAGAGGCAGGTCCATATAGGTGAGGCAATTGGTGAATTCGACCCACTCCGACCATTCGCTTGCCGTCGACGGGTCGCACTGGGCCTGCACGCGGAGGATATACCTCATTCCCGGAACCACAGGCACCGACTCGTTGCCAGTGAAAGTATAAGAATTGCCCGTTGTTGTGACCAATCCATTATGGTAAGCCGATTGCCAAGTCTCAATGTTTTCATATTGGATATGGTAGGAGTTGGCATTGCCCTCCCAACTAACGGTGACGCCTTCGGCGGGATTGGCATATACTTGGACATTGGTGGGGACGGCGCAGCTGGTGGTAAAAGAAACCACATTGCTCCAATTGCTGTATGTCAGATTGTCAAGCTCCGAACTACCATACACCGACCTGACCCTTGCATAGTACTCAGTCACGCACGACAAATCTGACAAGGTAATGGAAGTATTGGATGCCGTCACTGATTGGGCATTGCTGAAGCTTGCATTGTCTGCGTATTCCACTTGATACTGTTCAGCGCGACCCACAAGCGACCATGACAAATCAGCTGATGACCCCGTCACATTGGAAGCAGTAAGGCTATTGGGAATTTTCGGACTAAAAGTGACCTGAACATTATCGATGAACCAAAGGGCATCAGCAGTATTTCCCGTATATTGGATTACCATGCTGCTATAAGGGGCTATACTGGAGCGATTAAAGTCTACAGTTTCAGAAATGTATTGGCTGCCTTGATAATCAGACGGATTAAAAACTTCCAATGATTGAAAAGTGCCACTTCGATTAATATAACCGACTTGTAACTGGCTGCCCGAAGTGTGGGATGCCCGAAGTTTGAATGTCAATTTCAAAACTCGTACATTACTGGAGAAAGAAGGCAATTCTGCTGTTACTATTCGAGTAGTCGAACTTATAGCACTGTTTCTTCCTATCCTCAAATACTTTCCCGAACTATTGCCAATCACTTCGCAAACCGTATTAGCGCCAGTGGTCACCGTCCAGTCAGTAGGGGTTACGCCCATACCAATGCCAACATTGGTGTAAGACTCAAAATTCTCAAGATACGGGATATTCGTTTGAGCATGTACCGCCATCGGCACCATCAGTGCCATAAGCATCGTAAAGAGTAAAAATTGCTTTCTCATATTACTATAATTTATTTTATTGATACTCAATAATTTACATTGTGAAGAAAAATACCTGCTTCACTGATGTAAAAATATACAATAAAATACAAGAAAAATGAGGAGAAAACTCCTTCATTTTTCTAGAGTTATCAACATTTTAGTTGAGAGTTTAGAGTTGAGAGTTTAGAGTGGGAGTTTTATTAGTTGACGAGGCCGACGCGGAAGGCGAAGAGGATGAGCTCGTTGGTCGACTTCACCCCTACCTTGCCGAAGATGCTGCTCTTCATGTTCTCGATGCTGTGGGGCGTGACGCACATCTCATCGGCCAACTGTTTGGTGTTCAGTCCAGTGGCACATAAACTAATGAGCTCCATTTCACGGCGTGTTAGGCTTTTCATAGTCTCATAGTCGGCCTTGAGGTCGTTCTCGATGCGCATGTGGGCCTCACCGGTATAGTCGCGTCCCTGCATTACCGAATCGAGGACAAGGGCGATCTCCTCCGAACCGACGCTCTTGCTCATGAAGCCGTTCACCCCAGCCTCCATCAACTGCTTGATGGTGGCGCCGCCCGCCTCGCCCGAGAAGATGACGATCTTGGCATCAGGACAGAGCCGTTTGGCTTCTTTAACCACATCCATACCGGTGCCATCAGGGAGCATATAATCCAAAAGTATGAGATCAATTTCATTACTATGCCGAGTCAAAAGACTGATGGCCTCAGCAACATTGGTAGCTTCGCCCACCATCTCATAGCCAAGGTCCGAACCAGCCAAGGTCATACTGATCCCAAGGCGACAAATAGGCTGATCCTCAACCATAAGTATCCGAATCTTTCTAGTCTCTTCCATTGCCTTTATTGTTTGACGCTAAAACGCACCGTGGTACCCTCGTCTTTGACACTCTCTATCGTAATCTCACCGCCAATCTTATCGACAAGTTGCTTGGTAACGAAAAGGCCAATGCCGGTGCCCGTTTCGCCACTCGTACCGCTGGTCGAAGAGGTCATGAACTTGAAGATTTTGTCCAGCTTCTTCTCACTGATGCCCATGCCATTGTCGCTAACCTCAATCCAGACGCGGCCGCCCTTCTCCTCCGCCTTCACGCTGACTTCGCCGTCGGGATAGGAAAACTTCACGGCGTTGCTGAGCAGGTTCTGCATCACGATACGCACCACGTTGACGTCGTCGTGAGCCATCATCGTTTTCGGCACCACATTGCTGACCTTGAGCGATTTGGCGGCAATGGTCATCTCCTGCTCCCTGACACATTCATCCACCAGTTCTGAGAGGTTGAAATCAACAGCTTCGACCTTGCTGTTCTCTAACTCGCCCTTCACCCACTGGATGATGTTCTCCATCCGGTCGTTCAACGCCTCCGACGAGGTGCGCAGCATAACCATCTTGGCCTTGCGGTCGGTCTCAGCCATGCCGTCGTAGTTGTCGG
>JAFWRA010000082.1 GCA_017508895.1 Bacteroidales bacterium | reverse complement strand
GTCCGATAAAATGCGTACTTTTGTTCATCGTTACGGTGTATTTTAGCAGAAACAAAAGTAACGATAAAGGTTGGATCCCCTAATGGGGGTTCAGCCTATTTTTTATGCTCAGCAAAAATCATTTAGCGGACAGCAATAATATGAAATACCATTCGTTTATCTAGTCAAAACCAACAATACGCATGATTATCAATCTTACCACCATCATCATTGCCCTTGTGGGCATCGTTTTAGGCGCTGTCATTACCGGTCTTATCTTCAACAGCAAGAACAGCACCGTGAAAGCCAATCTCGAAAGTGCCAACCATCTGTTGGAAGAAACCAAACGTCAATCGCAGACCGACCTGCAGGAAGCCAAAGAAAATTATGAGCAGCGATTGGCTGACATGAAAGCCGACGAACAACGTCACTACGAGTCGGCTTTGGAAGCCAAAGACAAAGCCAACGAAGAGGCCATGAAAACCCTCAAAGCGCATTATGAAGAAGCCGTGAAAGACCAGCAAGAGCGCTTCGACTCCACCATGTCGCGCATCGTCACAGAGAACAAAGCCGCCACAGAGGACTTGCTGAAAGCACGGCAGAAAGAATTTGCCGAAAGCAGCAGCACCAACATTGGACAGATTGTCAACCCTTTGAAGGAGACCATCGCCAAAATGGAAGAAGCCATGCAGAAATCCTCAAAGGAAGCGGTGTCCATCAACAGTGCCATGCAGGAGAACCTGAAGCAAATGCTGGAGCAAAGCAAGGCGACTCAATCCACTACTGAGGAGCTGACCAAAGCCTTCAAGCACCAAAGCAAGGTTCAGGGCGACTGGGGCGAGACGGTGCTCACCGAGTTGCTCACCTCACAAGGGCTTACCGAAGGTGTGCAGTTTGACACGCAAGCCACCATTCGCAATGCCAAGGGCGAAACCATCAAGAGCGAGGACGGCAATATCATGCGTCCCGACGTCATCCTTCACCTCGACCAGAAACGAGAGGTAATCATCGACTCCAAGGTCTCACTGACCGCATTCTTCGACTTTGTCAATGCAGAAAACGATTCGGAACGCCAGCAGTATCTGAAAGCCCACATCGAGAGCTTGCAGAAGCATGTAAAGGAGCTTGCCAAGAAGGACTATTCGTCATATATCCAGGCACCGAAGGTAAGAATGGACTATGTCATCATGTTTGTGCCTCACACCGGTGCCTTATGGACTGCCCTCAACGAACAGCCTGATTTATGGCGCAAAGCCATGGAGCAGAACGTCTTCATCGCCGACGAGCAGTCGCTTTATGCCGCATTGAAAATCATCAACATGACCTGGACGCAAATCAAACAAGCGCAGAACCATGAGGAAGTCTATAAACTGGCTAACGAAATAGTTGAACGTGTAGGACAGTTTGTGAAAAAGTATGAGGATATTGGTGACGCCCTTAATAAGGCGCAAAAGGCATACGAAGGTGGCAAGGCGAAGCTTGAGGACCACGGCCAAAGCATCGTAATGTCGGCCAACAAGCTGATCAAGCTTGGCGCCAAGAACAGCAAGACCCCTCTCCCTTCCATGACTGACATCGACGAGGTGGTAGGTGTGGAATTGATTGAAAACTGAATCCGTACTTGATTAAACAATAATAAATTAACGGCAATGAAACCAGAAAACAGTCTCACATCATTCGAAGATCAAACCCCTAAGGAGTTGGTAAACGGTAGTTTTTATTCCATGGGGAAAGAATCGCTTTCCATTCAGTGTTGGAACAAGGAAGGCAACCGCATGGTAATGTATATCGCTTTTGCAAAAGAAAGCCCCAACATCCACATTCCCCAATTGGAACGCAAGGAAAAAGGAGGCCGTGTGTTGATGTTCTATGCCCATCCCGATTTGCTCCCAACCAGCGAAAACGGCTACACAGACAGACTGTTGCCCCTACTTAATGATGTCATGTCGCGCATCACGAATGGGTGCGACGAAAAGGGTGAACGCCTCTTCGATTATATTTGGTTTGACGTGAATGACTTCAGTTCCGTCGAAATTATCCGAAGAGTGGGATTTTCGAAGGCTTGTGACAGGATTGTTTACAAAACGCTTAGATAATCGCTTTTCATTTGATATTTCCTGTTTTAGGAGATTATTTGTTCAATATTTGTATCTTTGCAATTTGGTTGCTGGTGTAACACCAATGTGCAAATTGAAAAACAAAATTACAGTTGAACATGGCATTGCCGATTAATTATAGAAGAACTGTTGGGTGGTCAGATAGTGGAAGACAACCGAGTGGAGTACAAGAAGGGCTGGAACCCTGACCCGATCTATCGCACAATATGCGCTTTTGCCAACGATTTCGAAGACATCTGCGGCGGATATATCATTGTGGGTGTTGACGAAGTGAATGGTCGGGCTGTGAGACCCGTGGCGGGCATCGACATCAACGACATTGAGCCGATAGAAAAAGCGATGATAGGGTTCAACAATCTCATTGTGCCCTACTACCGGCCGCGTGTATTCTTTGAACAAGTTGACGGCAAGACGGTGATGGTGATTTGGGTGACTGCTGGTGAGCGTCGTCCCTACAAGGTGCCTGACCAAGTGACGGCTAAAGATAAGAACTACAACTACTACATTCGTTATAATTCGAGTTCAATAGTGGCCAAAGGCGACTATCTTGCAGAACTGATGAATATGGTAAACCGGGTGCCTTTCGACGACAGAGGGAATGTGAAGGCTACGCCCGAAGACATCTCCATGTTGCTGATTCGCGATTACTTGGTAGAAACGAAGAGTTCGCTGGCCCGCGAGATGGAACATTTGACGGCGATGCAGGTGTTGGAACAGATGAACTTGTTGGAAGGTCCTGCAGAGCAAACACGTATCAAGAATGTCGCGCTGATGTTGTTCTCGTATCATCCGGAGCGATTCTTCCCCGGCACTCAGATTGATGTTGTGTTTTACCCCAAGGGCAAGGATGGTGACCCCAATAATTTCACGGAAACCGAACCTTTTAAAGGGCCTGTGCATCTGACGCTTAGAAAGGCATTGGAGTATCTGAAGTATATGGTAGTGCGGAAAAATATCCACAAACCCAAACACGACGAGCACTCCATCGTAATATATAACTATCCGTATCAGGCGTTGGAAGAGAGTTTGGTGAATGCATACTATCACCGTCGGTATGACGAATATCAGCCTGTGGAAGTGAACATTATGCCTGACCAGATTGAGATTATCAGTTATGGAGGAGCAGAGCGAAGCATCAAGTTGGACGACTTGAGGGCTGGCAAGCGGATACATGCCCGTCGTTACCGCAATCCGCGTTTGGGTGAATTTCTGAAAGAGTTGCATCTGACGGAAGGCCGAGGAACAGGGTTCCCGACAATTCATGAGGAACTGAAGGCAAACGGTTCGCCCGATTCGATTATTGAGGCAGACGACGAGCACACCTATTTCATTATTCGTATTCCATGCCATCCAGAGTTTGTCTGCGATGAGTTGAGTATGGACAAGGAAGGCCACATCCTGCCCGTCGGTGAGGTTTGGGCTCCCGATATCACTGATGATGTCACAGATAATGTTACTGATAAAGTGATTGATAATAATGGTATTACAAACGATGTTACTGATGGTGTTCCTGAAAATGTTACTGATGTTACTGATAATGTCACTGATAGAAATACGGCAGAAAAAAGACGATTGGAAATACTCCATCTGATGAGAATTACTCCAAAGATCACTATGGATAGTCTTGTCAATATCTTGCATGTATCACGAATGACCATATCAAGAGACATCAATCTGCTTCGCGCAAACGGTAAGCTCAGAAGGGAAGGCGATGCCAGAAGCGGCATTTGGATTGAGATTGAGTAATAAAAAAACAAGCGGTACTATGACCCTAAATGATTTTACAAAAAAAGATTCATCAAATTCGTACACAAGCAAAGAACGTTTTTGGTTTGAAAATGATAAAGTGAAATTTTGGTATAGATTCTATTTGAAGGTAGTATTTCACTCAGTGCGTCCGAAGTCTGTAGACTTCAAGAATGTGATGCATAGTTAGACGACAAATACGAGGATATTGCGGAACAGCCTCTTTTCGTTGATACGCATAATCATTAGAGTTTTCATGGCGCTGGATATTTTTTCATCAGCCATAAAATTTATTCTATTTTTATCCATTTGTTTTTCAATTGATTAGGCTTTTTTGTCTCGAAAAAAGTGCAAAAAAACCGTGTTAACACAAATCAAGATTGATTTTGATTTCGTATAATGGGAGCATCAAAATTGAAACCCATCAATTATTCACCTATAAATCATAGTTTTATGGCAATAAACATCTTCACCGCTGAAAACCTGAAACTCGTGAGCAAACTTGCAAATGAAAGAGCCGGCTACCGCAAAGACTTGCGTGACGACTTGTTCCAAGAGGGTTGTCTGGCACTGATTAATGCCGTCGAATCCTACAATCCCCAATTGGGCGTGCCTTTCTTGGGTTATGCCAAAATCGTCCTTAGCCATGCCATGTCAAAGGCTGCGAGGAATATCCATCAGGTGCTGTCAGTCTCGTTGGAAGAGGAGTTCGACACCTGTCCCATCATCCCGATTGACGGTGACGACGATTACCCGCAAAGAGACATTTGCGATTGCGAACACCCGACGCCCTACGAAAGATATGAGTTGGCGAATACCCGTGCGGCGGTAAGAAAGCTTGTCAAGCAGTTGCCAGACAAAGAGTATAAAGCCGTGAGTTTGCTTTTTGGCTTCGACGGACTCTATGAGCGTTCGCTTGATTGTATTAGTGAAGAATTGGATTGCTCTATTGAAGGCGCCCGAAAAGCTTGCAATAGGGGAATCAAAAGACTGCATGCCTGGCTGAGCCGTCCCGAATATAGCCTTTGCGCTTAAAAAATTGAAACGCTGGTTGAAAAATCCAAATGGAGGAACTATTAGTGAGTAGGTGTTTAACTTGAATTGTATAATCTCTTGACACGGGTCTGCGGGACTATGACTTGTGACAATGACCTGGTATGGCTGTTAGCTATTAGCAATTAGCCTTTAGCTAACGAGCTACTAAGCTAATACCTAACGGCTAAAAGCTAATAGCCTGCCCAAAGCGGTCATAGTCATCGTCATCGATCATAGTCAAAAAAGTCTCGCAGTCTCGCGTCCAAAAAAAAACAATATGAAGAAAACCATCATTTACCTTCATGGTTACGGCTCTTCGGGTTTGAGCAACACCGTGAGCTATCTGAGAAAGCAGATGCCTGATTGCGAAGTCATTGCACCGGATATTCCCGTTGATCCGAAAGAGGCTTTGCCTTAATTGATATTTTTCTGTGAAACAAGAAAAGCCGGACTTGGTCATAGGCACAAGCATGGGTTGTATGCCATGCAAATGCTGAAATGCCATACTGCGCGAGGTGATTGTGCCCTTTGCGAAAATGTTCATCAACGAGGAGCAAACCGACGAGTGTGGTGCTACCAGTCCTTGTTGCTAGTACCTCAATGACACAAAAAAACCGAAGCCGAAGCCTCGGTTTTTTGTTTTGATACGATTAACATCACGCCAGCTCAAACTGCTCCAAGAACTTCAGGTCGTTCTCGAAGAACAGGCGCAGGTCGTTGATGCCGTATTTCAGCATGGCGATGCGTTCCACGCCCATGCCGAAAGCGAAACCGGTGTACTTCTCCGGGTCGATGCCGCTGGCGATGAGGATGTTGGGGTCGCACATGCCGCAGCCCAAAATCTCAACCCAACCTGTGTGCTTGCAGATGTTGCAGCCCTTGCCGCCACAGATGTTGCATGAGATGTCCATCTCTGCCGAGGTCTCGGTGAAGGGGAAATACGAGGGACGGAAACGCACCTTGGTGCCCTCGCCGAAGAACTCCTGCACGAAGTGGTACAAGGTCTGCTTCAAATCGGCGAAAGAGACGCCCTCATCGATATAGAGGCCCTCGATCTGGTGGAAGATGCAGTGGGCGCGTGCCGAGATGGCCTCGTTGCGGAACACACGGCCAGGGGCGATGATGCGGATGGGTGGCTGGTGGGTCTCCATCACGCGGACCTGGACACTCGAGGTGTGGGTGCGCAGCAGCACATCCGATGCCTTGTTGACATTGGGCTCCTTGCTGATGAAGAAGGTGTCCTGCATGTCGCGGGCGGGATGGTCGAGCGGGAAGTTCAAGGCCGAGAAGACGTGGTAGTCATCCTCAATCTCGGGACCTTCGGCGATGGTGAAGCCGAGGTGCGAGAAGATCTCGTTGATGTCGCGGCGCACGATGGATAGCGGGTGACGGGCACCCTTCATGTCGGCGGCGGGCATGCTCATGTCGAAGCCGGCATCGTTGCTATGCTGGTTTTCGAACTTCTGCAGCTGCTCCTCCACCTTGTCTTGCACGATGTTCTTCAGCTCGTTGAGCTTCATGCCCATCTCCTTGCGGAGCTCAGGGGCCACGGTTTTGAAATCAGCAAACAAGGCAGGGATAACGCCTTTCTTGCTCAGATAAGTGATGCGGAAGTTCTCCAAAGCCTCTTTACTGTCGGCCTGGAAGTCACGCACTTGGGATAATATCTCTTCTACTTTTTCTTTCATTGGTTTATTAGCTTTAAGCTATAAGTTGTAAGCCATAAGCAGTTGCAATTCAAATGCTTACTGCTTATGGCTTATAGCTCATAGCTTTATTTTTCAATCGTAACAGAAATGATAGTCACAGGCTCGACGGGGACGTCCATGCGTCCAGTCTTCACTGCGGCAATCTTGTCGACAATGTCCAAACCCTCGGTCACTTCGCCAAACACGGTGTAGTCGCCGTCAAGATGGGGCGTGCCACCCACGGTCTTGTATGTCTGGCGTTGACGGGCGTTGAGCACCTTGCCAGAATGGCTTTCGTACATGTCTAACCATCTGTCATCGTAGGTTTTGCCTTGCACGATGTAGAACTGTGAGCCGCTGGAGGCCTTCTTGGGGTTCACTTGGTCGCCTTGGCGAGCGGCACAAAGGGCACCTTTCTTATGGAAGTGGTTGTCCTTGAATTCGGCAGGAACGGTGTAGCCCGGGTCGAGGCGACCGTCGGCATTCTGTCCACCTTGAATCATAAAGTCCTTGATGACACGGTGGAACGGCGAGCCGTTGTACCAGCCCTCGTTCACCAACTTGATGAAGTTGTCGCGGTGCAAGGGTGTGTCGTTATACAATTTGGCTTTCATGGTTCCCATAGTGGTCTTGATGACGACGACGGTTTCCTTTTCTTGTTTCTGTTGTGCCGTGCAGGTCAACCCTGCAATAATCAAAGCGGCTAAAAGCAATTTCTTCATATTTTCTTAGATTTAAAGATTCAAGGATTCAAAATTCAAGGATTTAAAATTCAAAGATTTAAAATTCAACAAACCTCATACCTCATACCTCATACCTCATTCATCATTCTTCATTCATCATTCTGCATTCTTCATTCATCATTCAACGTTCCTCATTCATTTACGATGGAATAAGTGACTTCAAGCTTCATTTTCTCTCCCACCGGGACATTCGGGCCGTTAATCACAAGGCGTTGTGCGTTATATGAAGCGCCGTTGATGCCCAGGCTGAGACCCATGTTTTCTTTTTCTTCCATGATGATGCTCTGCAGGTATTCAGAGATTCTGAAAGTGACAGATTTATCGCTTGAGCTATATGTCCCATCGAAAAAGCTGTTGCCTTCATAATAGTCGGGTAGGAGATAGGTGGTGCTGTCGGTATTGAAGCCGATCAAAGAGAAGACGGGCGGTGCTTTGTAGATGGAATCTGTGGCCAATTGAGAGGCGGGCAATATCAGTCTTGCCTCGTTAATGACAAGATGGCCTTCGGTCAGAGAATCGGTCCAACGCGTAAGGTTGGGGAATTTAATCCAAACCTTCACACCGCCCATGGTTTGCAGATACACTTCTTCTTGTCCCAAAGCTGGTTGTTGGTCAAGCACTTGACTGATAAGAGGAGGGCAACCTTGGGTGTAGTCATGGTCAATATGATTGAAGTAGGTATCCGAAGAGGTCACATAGAAATTGTAGCGCATGTGTTTTTCGGGTGTGGCTGCGTCGTGGTAGTAGAGTTGCAGCAGGGTGTGCGTGTTGTTGGTCAGGTTGAGGTAGGTGATGGCGCCATCTGTGGTCACAGGGTCACAGGTCAGGTACAGACCCTTGAAATATTGCTTGAAGAGGTCGGGACGCGAGAAAGCCGTTGTGTCGAGAGACATAAGGTATTGGCCCAACTGCTGACTCAAAGGTATGCGGATGATGGGTTGCTGAACGGTGTCGGTGCCGATGATGTGCGTTTTGGTTCTGGGATGCGGATAGAACTGATGACCGTTGGCTTGGTCAACAATGTTTGTGGCCACCGTTGAATGATTGTAATAGGTGGTTTGTGCTGACAAGGTGTCCGTCAACTCATAGGCGTGAACGGTCTGCAACGCGGTCGTGTCGCCATAATATCCTGCGATACAGAGCTGCAATACCAAGGAGTCAAACACAGGGTTGCTGCCGAAGCTCTGACCAGCCACCGAAGGACGGAATTGGGTATAGAAGCCAGCTTCGGAAGTGCCAAAGACGGGGTCTTTCATGGCGCCCAGCAGGGCGTTAGTGACGTTTCCCGTGGCGACGGAATCGAGATAAGAATGGCAAAGCACCTCTACCGTATCGGTGTGATAGATGCCAATGTAGTTGTCGCCCGAGATTAAATTGTTGCCGACGGTTTCAGGGGATTTCTTGCACGAGGCGAAAGCTATAAGCAAAGTGGCGGTTAATAATGCTATAAAGGTTCGAGCAGTTGAATGCTGTGTTTTCATCAGATTGAAAATTGTTGAGATTATTCGTTGTGGGATAACTCAAAAAAGCGGTTCTTATTGTTTTTGAAGAATGGTGTCGTAGAAATCATTGCAGGCTTGAGCGTAATGCACCTGCTCTTGATAGGAAAGGACGGGCTTCTTGACGGTCTGCAGATGGGCAGCAATCTCGGGGTGCAGATGCTCGGTGCTCACCACGATGCCGTCGGAATAGTCGATGGCCGCCTTGGTCAGGTTGACGTAGTTGGCTTCCTTGAAATACTTGAGGTCTTTCGCGTTCATGCCCTGAAGCTTCATCTTCTTGTCGAAACCCGCTCTGAAAGTCTCATCGAATCCATCGTCATAGATAGAATAAATGATTTTCGACTCGTTGAATAATGGATTGTCTCTCACATTCATGGCCCGTTTGATGTAGACGGGCATCAGCGCCGAGATCCAGCCATGACAATGGATGACATCGGGCGACCAGTTGAGTTTCTTCACCGTCTCGATCACGCCACGGGTAAAGAAAACGCAACGGCTGTCGTTGTCTTCGCAAAAAGTACCGTTTTCATCATACATCAGGTATTTCTTTTTCGTGAAAAAGTCATCGTTGTCGATGAAATAAATCTGCATCCTTGCCTTCTGGATAGAGGCCACTTTGATGATAAGGGGGTGGTCCGTGTCGTTGATGATGAGGTTCATACCCGATAGACGAATCACCTCGTGAAGTTGGTTGCGGCGCTCGTTGATGACACCGTAACGAGGCATGAAAATTCTGATTTCCTTTCCGCTTTCTTGTGTGGCTTGAGGCAGGTATCGTCCCACAAGGCTCATCGGAGTTTCCGGAAGATAGGGGGCGATTTCCTGGTGGACAAATAGTACTCTTGTTTTGTTAGTCATTGGCTATAATCTTCTTAGAAACTACAAAATTACGCATTTTTTTTGGAATAACGCAAGAAAAAATTCAAATTTGTTGATTTACAATTTCTTGACTATGACTTGTGACAATGACTATGACCGCTCTATCTCAATAGGAATGCGGCCATTGTCATAGTCATTAGTCATAGTCCCAACAATTCAACAATTCAACAATTCAACAATCAACAATAATCCATATCTTTGCAAAATCAAACACAGCCCGCCATGGAATACGAACACTTTGAAAATCAAGAGCATGATTGGGAATCCAACCTCAAAGTCACCGAAGGTGTGGAAAGCCCTATCCAAGTCAACCCGAACGCTTTGGAGCGCATGAAGCGCAACCAGCAGCAGCTGATGCCGCTGGAATGGTATGTCGACGGCATCCTCAAAGGCGACCGTGTGACGCTCAGCAAAGCCATCACTTTGGTGGAGAGCGCCCTGCCCAAACATCAAGAGTTGGCGCAACAGATCATAGCGGCATGCCTGCCCCATGCAGGTAAAGCTTTGCGCCTGGGCATCACAGGCGTTCCTGGTGCGGGCAAGAGCACTTTTATTGAGGCCTTGGGCGTGCATCTTTGCAACAAAGGGCAGAAGCTGGCGGTGTTGGCCATCGACCCCTCAAGCCAACGCTCCAAGGGCAGTATCTTGGGCGACAAGACGCGCATGGAAAGCCTCTCTGTGCATCCCAATGCTTACATCCGCCCCTCGGCCTCGGCAGGCACTTTGGGTGGCGTGGCACGTAAGACAAGGGAAACCATTATCCTTTGTGAAGCAGCGGGTTATGATACTATTTTCGTGGAGACGGTGGGCGTAGGCCAATCTGAGACGGCGGTGCATTCCATGGTCGATTTCTTCCTGCTCATCTTAATCAGTGGCGCCGGCGACGAGCTGCAAGGCATCAAGCGCGGCATCATGGAGATGGCCGACGGCATCGCAGTGAACAAGGCCGATGGCGACAATGTGATGCGCGCCAACCGCGCCGCCGCCGAATGCCGTAACGCACTGCACCTCTTCCCCTTGCCCGAATCGGGGCAGGAAACGAAGGTGCTGACCTGCTCCGCTCTGACGGGCTTCCAGATAGACGAGGTGTGGCAGATGGTCGCCGACCACGTTCAGGCCATCCGCGACAACGGCTACCTCTATAAGAAACGTGCCCAACAAGACGTGCAGATGATGTACGACTCGATGGACAGCGCCTTGAAAAACGATTTCTACCAGAACCAATTGGTGGCCGACTTACTTCCATTGGTCGAAAGCGACGTGTGTGGCCAGCGCATGAGCGCTTATATCGGTGCGCAGAAACTTTTGGATGCTTATTTTAATATGCTGAAACGATAGGATTAAACTAAAAGAAGGGAAACATATTATGGTCGTTATTGCTTTTGGAGTTTATTCTGAATCCGATAAAAACAAGGTTGATAATTTCATCTCAAATCTACCGACTTTGAGAATACTATGGGATTATAAAGATTTGCACATTGATGAAGAAGAAGGGTTGTTTTCTTTGAAAGACTATCTCAAATTGTATAAAATAGGTTTAATTGTCAATGCATCTGACTATAATAGTGGTGTCGCATATACACTCATTGACGAAATCACGAATTATTGCATAAAGGGCAATCCGTATCCATCGTTCTTTAGCTTTGTCGATGCCTTAAATCTTGATAAGTTCGTACTAGCTTTTGCCGATGAATGGGAAAAAAGTGATTTAATAAGGTTTGAGTCTATATCCTTAAAAGATGTCAACAAACGCCTTAATTCAGTATACGTCTGGTGCGAAGAATATCTTAATCTTCAAACTAACACATTATCTTTTGACGATACTCATCCTTTAGTCCTTGACGTTCACAACTAATTCAAGTATTCTAAGGGGGCATTCATCCTAAATCTGAGTAAATAGCAGACTTCTCTTCTTCGCCATTTATCAGATACAATTCTTTCAAATTGCGGCAAACCTCCTCGCGGACGTGTTGCTCCGCCTCGGTGAGCGGGCCTTCGCCCAATTTTTCGAGCACGCGCTCATATTCCGCTATCAATTCAGGACCTTCCTCGCCGTTGGCTTCCATCGTCTTGGCGTTGTTGAAGGAAATCATCCAATCTCTAAGTGCCATAATGCTTGTTTTTGCGTTGAAATCTCTTGCAAAAGTAAGAAAAACCACAATATGTAGAGGAAAAAACCGCTTTTATTCTTCTTTTAGGCAACGATGACGGAATTATTACTATCTTTGCGCAAAATCTCTTAAATCTTTAAATTTGAAATACAAATCGTAATGGACGCAAAAATTGCCATGAACCCCAATCGTCTGGTGCAGTACCTCCAAAAGCCTGCATCGGAATTCACTCGCGCCGACATCATTCGTTACTGCGAGGAAAATGAAATAGAATTCGTCAACTTCCACTATTGTGGCTGGGACGGCAAACTGAAGACCCTCAACTTCGTGATCCACAGCGCGGAACACCTTGAGAACATCCTCACCGCCGGCGAGCGCGTCGACGGATCGAGCCTCTTCCCCTTCATCGAAGCCGGAAAGAGCGACCTCTATGTGGTGCCGAAGTACCGCACGGCCTTCCTCAACCCCTTCTCAGAGATCCCGACCTTGGACATCCTCTGCTCGTTCTATAACCGTGACGGCGAGCCTTTCGAGAGCTCACCTGAACACATCCTCCACAAAGCCCACGAAGCCTTCAAGAAGACCACGGGCCTGAAGATGGAAACCATGGGCGAGCTGGAATATTACATCATCGCCGACGACGAGGAAATCTACGAGGTGCCCGACCAAAAGGGTTACCACGAGAGCGCCCCTTTCAACAAGTTCACCGAGTACCGCGTCGAAGCCATGCGCCTCATCGCCCAAGCTGGTGGCTTGATTAAGTACGGTCACTCCGAAGTAGGTAACTTCACCCACGACGGCAAGATCTACGAACAGAACGAAATCGAGTTCCTGCCCACCAACATCGAGGATGCCGCCGACCAACTCGTGGTCGCCAAGTGGATCATGCGTCAGCTGGCCTACGAATATGGCGTCACCTTGACCTTCGCTCCGAAGATCACTGTGGGCAAAGCCGGTTCGGGCATGCATGTGCACTGCAAGTTCACCAAAGACGGCAGGAGCGTGATGGTCAACAAGGGCGAACTCAGCGACTACGGCAAGAAAGCCATCGCCGGCTACATGGACGCTGGCACTTCGCTGCCTGCCTTCGGCAACCCCAACCCGCTGTCGTTCCTCCGCCTGGTGCCTCATCAGGAAGCCCCGACCTCGTTGTGCTGGTCCTATTCGAACCGCAGCGCCTTGGTGCGCGTGCCGCTCGGCTGGATCAACAACGGTAAGGACATGGCTGCCAACGCCAACCCGCTGGAGAAGAAGTCGAACAAGGACTTCAGCGAGAAGCAGACCTTCGAAT
>JAFWRA010000081.1 GCA_017508895.1 Bacteroidales bacterium | reverse complement strand
TTTGGTTCACTCCTTCACCACCTTATCCGAAAACACCTTCTCGTCCTCCAAAGTAACACGCAGCATATAAGCACCAGCAGGCAAACGGCTCATATCAATGCTCCCGAAGCTGCTCCGCTGCACGCGCACCAAGCGGCCTTGTAGGTCATATAGCTCGATTTGCTTGGGCTGCACATCGGGTGAGAACTGCATTTGCAGCTGGGCTTGCACAGGGTTGGGGTAGAAGCAGTAGGGGCGCACTTCAATGTTGCTTTCGTTCACGCCTACTGTGCCGTCGTGGTTGAGTATGAAACAGATAAGTCCCTTGTCGTCAGTGTCGGTTCTTATGCCTCCTCCCGCCCATGCGATTCCTTTCTCCTCTCCCTGTTCGTCTATGTAAAAGTTGGAGAAACTTAGTGGTGACAACAAGCTGATATTGTCTGTCTTGCAGAAGCGTTTCCATTCCACGTTCAAGTCGACATCCATCTTCACTACGATGACGCTTTCAGCAGGGTAGCCGAGTTCCTTATACATGAAGTAAACCGTGCCATCCGACATTTTCTTGAGCCCCATGCAATTCCCTTCCCTTGTCCAGCCCGGATAGTCGTTGAAAACGATATAGTCCTTTAGCTGCATGGTGCGTAGGTCGAATTTTGCCACAGCAACGCCCATCTCTCCCATATAATGCCATGTCGTGTCGTTTGAATAGCGGGCTGCCACCAGTATGTTGTCCCCGCCAGCAGGTATCACTTCGGTGTCAATGTTGAATTCGAGACGCTCGTACACCGATGTGAAAGGCACCGAGTCGAGTTCCACCTCGCTCAGAATCTTGTTGATGACAACGGTGTTTTTGTTGAAGAGGGTGTCTATCACAAAAACGGCAAGATTGTCGTCATAGTAGCCTCGCCATTGGTAGTATTGCAGCGGCGATTCCTTGAGCACCCGCAACTTCGGGATGACGATGTCCTTGTTTTCGAACAACAGGGCTTGGTGCATCAGTATGCCTTCGGGGCTGAAGCGGGCGATGTATTCGTCATAGCCTCCTTCGGGTCGCATCGTGCTGTATTTCATGATAAGGTCGCCTCGGCAGTCAACCATGTGGCTGTCGAAGTTGCCCCAAGCATAACCGTCGCACACTGGCACCATAATGTCCTCGTCGTGGTTGATGTTGAGGTCGTTGTCGGGAAAATGGCAGATGCGCAGGAAGGTGCTGTCGCTTTCCTCGTCATACTCGAAGTTGGCGCGAATGTTGCCCTCGCCATTAGGGTTTGGGGCAAAGAGATAATAGGGGGCATCAGGGTCGTCCACAAACAGCGAGTCCGTTATGGTGAGGGTGGAAGGCGACATCTTGTAGAAAATGTTGCCCAAAGGGATGCCTGGATTGGAAGGGGTCCAAGGCGTGGCAACAAAAGTGGCAAAAATGAAGTCGCCGTCATGCTGCTGCATGAAGTTTTCAATGTTACACTGGTTTCCTCCTTTATCGTGGAACATCAGTGAATACATGTCTCCGTTTTGGGCTGGCAAGACCGATGCCGCCAAGGCAAAAACAATTAACAAAAGGTACTTTTTCATGATACATTATGTTTTAAAGTTTGCCGCAAAAATACATAAAAATTCATTCCAAACAAAGAATTTCTGTTTTATTTATGAATATTCCGATTAATCTGGATCAATCTGGATCTGGCAATGGTGGTTTGACGCCCCAACGACGTCCATATTCCACTTTAAGATTGTGGTAACAGGAATATTGCTTTTGCTGATCAAAACGTACTGTGGTATCAATAACAATCCAGTTCAATGGGAGTTCATTGTCAACGTAGTAATAATCCTCTATGTAATCGTATCCCAAGCCAAGATACGAGTCTAGGCAATAACACATTTCATCAAGGGGAAGGTTGTAAATCAAATTGTACTCGTAGCTTAATTCGGCGAAAAGTCTAGAATTACAGTTAAATTCTGAGCCATAAGAATCTATCCAATTCGGGTATTCAAAAGTGTAACTTCTAGTAGGAGCATAACATATTATCCCCGGTTGGTTTTCATGATGCTCAAAAAGATTGAGAATACGCTCCAATTCACTTCTTGCCGTTGTATTCCACAAATATGTTGAATCCGAGGTAAAATAATAGTCACACACCGAGTCAATATAGCAGAAAGTGTCGGGGAAATACCAAAGATGATCCTCCAAACCTCTTGTATTTGACACGAATGTTGTTTTTATGGTGATCTTGACATTGCCATTGTCATTGATAAACATGTTGATGAAATACAGATTCTCGTTGTTATGGTTGAACCCTTTCTTGAATTGTTGGATTTCGGTACACATCTGTTCGTAAGCCAAGTTGAGGTCACTCATCAATATGTTTCCATTTGTAACATTGACCTGCATCTCTATCGTGTCGAACCTGAAATCATTGTATTCCACATTGACTCTACAGAAATCGTAGTTGGCCATACAGGCGAGATGCCAAGCGGCATCTTCGATGTTCAAGGTCTCGTCGCTTTTGCTTTCAGTCATTTTCAGTCTGAACTCCTTGAAATAGGCGGTCATGTCGTCAATCTGGCTGATGTCAATAGTTCGTCGGGTGCTGTTTCCTCTTTGGATTAATGCATTTTCTGTTTCCTTCTTGCAGGACACGAAGACCACCGTTGCGGCCACAATCATTAATGCGATAGTGATAAATAAATTTCTTTTGTTCATAATTAAATTAGTTTTATAAATTTGTAATTCAGTTAATTAATAATTCTACTTTTTAATCTAAGCGTAAAAAATGGTAAAGAAGCCTTCACTCCTTCACCACCTTATCCGAAAACACCTTCTCGTCCTCCAAAGTAACACGCAGCATATAAGCGCCAGCAGGTAAACGACTCATATCAACACTCTCGAAGCCACTGCTCTGCATGCGCACCAAGCGGCCTTGCAGGTCGTAGAGCTCGACTTGCTTGGGCTTCACATCGGGCGAGAACTGCATTTGCAGCTGGGCTTGCACTGGATTAGGATAGAAGCAGTAGGGGCGTATTTCCATGCCGCTTTCGTTCACGCCTACCGTGCCGTCGTGGGTGAGGAAGAAATAGGTGAATCCCTGCTTTT
>JAFWRA010000080.1 GCA_017508895.1 Bacteroidales bacterium | reverse complement strand
CATTTTCCTATAGTCGTTTTGGAGTGGCTCGTTTCCAATGGCTTCCAACAGAGGCTTGTCGTATTCATCTACTAAAATGACCACTTTTTGGCCCGTTTTCTCGTATGCGCAGCGAATAATAGCCTTGAATCGCTCCGATAATGAAAAGCCATTGGGTTCGATGTCATAATTCTTTTCAAAGTAACGCAAATGTTCGTCTATGATTGAAACCAAGCCCTCTGGATTTGTATAAAGACCTGTATTGAAGTCCAAATGAAACACTGGATATACCTTCCAATCTTTTTCCAACCGCTCCAAAGCTAGCCCATTGAAGAGTTCCTTTTTCCCTTGGTAATAGGCTTCGAGTGTGGAATGGAACAAACTCTTACCGAAGCGGCGTGGGCGGCTGAGGAAGTAGTATTTCCCGCTTTGCGCCAGTTCGTACACAAAGGCTGTTTTGTCCACATAAACATAGCCGTCTTCGCGAAGCCCTTGGAAATTCTGCAAGCCGATAGGATATTTAGTCATAACGCCCTAATCTTGTATTCTGTCCGCAGAATTACAAAAAATCAACAAATTTGACAGGTTGCTTTGTTTTTTCTTATTTTTGCCACCATTAACAATTACAATTCCATATAATATGAAGAAATTATTTACCCTACTCACATTGGTCTTGGCCTGCGCCTATTGCCTTGCCCAAGACCGCAACAATGAAGATGAGGTGGTGAAGATTGACTGGTTTAACCAGCATGCCACCAAAGAGAGCGAACTCATCGTGAAGTTTGCCGACCACACCACACTGCGCTTGCAAAACGACGAGCGCGGAATCCTCCAAACCACTGGAATCAATAAAGTGGATGCTCTGCTGAAAACCTTCCCCGTGGCCAAGGCCGAGCGCCTTTGCCCCAACGATAATCCTAATAGGGATCTGAAGACTTCCAAGTCGTACAATGGTCCCGACGTGGTGGAACGCGACCTGAGCCGCCTCTGCCGCTTCGTGATGGAAGACCCCTTGCAGACCCATGAAATGATTGAAGCACTGAAGGAACTCGATGAGGTGGAGTTTGCCGAGCCTAACTACATGGCTTTTGCCTTGGACGTGGAAAGCGAAACATCGCCTTATTTGCCTCTAAAGCCCTTTGGCATCAAGCGCAACCGTGATGGTGGTTATTTCAATCCTGATGCCTACATGGCTGAGCCTATGTATCCCCTACAATGGGGTTTGGAAGCTGTCCATCTTCCCGAGCTTTGGGCTGCCGATACCATGGTTTTAAGCACCGACCGCAAGGTTATTGCCATCCTCGATACTGGAGTGGACATCGACCACCCCGACCTCGCCGCCAACATCTGGACCAACTCAGGCGAAAATGAGAACGGCTACGACGATGACAACAACGGTTTCACCGATGACCTCCACGGCTGGGATTTTGTGAACCAGACCGCCGACATGCACGACTGGAACAGCCATGGTACCCACTGCGCAGGCATTGCCGCCGCTGTAGGCGACAACGGCATTGGCATAACTGGTGCCAACCCTATGGCCTACATCATGCCTGTTGCCGTGCTGCAAAGCAATGGCACGGGCGACGTGGCCACCATCATCCAAGGCATTAACTACGCCAAAAGCAACGGCGCCGATGTAATTAGCATGAGCTTTGGTTCTTATAGCTATTCCATCGCTTTGGAGCAAGCCTTAGGTCAAGCTTACCAAAACAGCGTATTGGTGGCTGCTGCTGGTAATGATGGACGAGGTATTAACACATTTCCAATGTTCCCTGCTGCATTTACTTTTGTGTTTGGTGTGGAAGCCACACAACAAGTACCAGGTTTTTGTGGATATAGAACATGTTGGTCCAATTTTGATGATGATGGCCCTTCTTTCTCGCATTTTAGCGAGGAACAGCTCTACAACTATGAACTGCAAGCCCCTGGTTTGGGCATTTACAGTACCGTGCCCAACGGCAATTACCGCAGCTATAACGGTACTTCCATGAGTACGCCTTTGGTGGCGGGCGGCATCTCTGCCTTGCTTCATGCCAAGCCCTACATCTCGCAGGAAATGCTTTGGGGCGACTTGATTAACACTGCTGGCATTCATGTGGATTTCATGGCTTGTTACGAGGCAGGCGAGGCACCAGCACAATTGCAGTTCGTGGCTTTTGAGACGAACGACACCATTAACGGGGATGGCGATGGCCGCCCCGATGCAGGCGAGACCATCTGCCTCTATCCCACTTTGCGCACCACATGGGGTGCCACGGATGACATTACGATGTGGCTGACCTTGGACGAGTTTGAAAACCCCAGTATTGTGACTTTCTTGGATACCGAACCTGTAGATTTCGGTTGGAGTCTTTCTGCCTATGCCAAGAGTAAATCTCAAAATCCCGTACGTTTTACCATTAACCCCGATTGCGTGGATGGCCGCTATATCAATATGGAGCTTCATGCCACTTCCTCCAATGCACAATCGGAACTGGTATTTCCTTTCACTATACAAGTGGAAAACGGTGTGGAACTTTCTGGGATGATTACTGATACGATGACACTCTATCCCAACGTGCATTACATTGTAACTGACAACATCGCAATAAGTAGCACGGGATTGCTGATTATTAAACCTGGAACAACATTGAAATTTAAGAATAATATTGGTATATCTAGTGTCGGACGTATTCATGCTGTTGGAACGCCAGATAGTTTGATTACTTTTACAAATGTTGATTTTAATGCAAGATGGAAGGGATTGTTATTAAGTGGCGACACTTTGCAGTATTGTAAAATTGAGAATTGTGGTGATTATGGAATTGGTTTTCAATATCAAGGTCCAATAAATGGAGCTTTTATTCATAACTCCATTATTCAATTCATACATTATTATTATACATATACTACTATTAACTGCAAAATTTCAAACTCAAATATTTTTAATTGTGAATTTTCTATGTACAATAGCGATGAACGTTTGTATACTAATGCAAGAGACTTTAATAATTTCATAAATAACATTACGTATAAAAGTCAATTGTTGTCTTCTAATGTAGAACTATATTCAAATTGGTTTGGAAATAAAGGATATGATGGAGTATGGGGCAGAGAATTCAAAACCGAATCAAACACTCCAAGTGAATATTTTTTAAGTAGTGTGTTTTTGGGAACTTCACGTGTAGACATTATGCGTAATCATATTCAAGACTTTAATTCTGGTTACTTATTCGGTAGCCTCAATATAGACAATGTAGCTATCCAACCTATTCCCGAAGCTCACGGAATAGTATGGAAAGTAGTAGTCAACGGCTATGATGCGCAGGACGAGTTTGAGCAAATGCCTCCTTTGGGTTGTGGCACACACGAGTTTAAGGTGTATTTCAATCGTCCAATGGACACCTTGGTCACGCCTATGCTGGCTATGGGCGTGCGTCCGCCTTACACCCAGCATGGGATAACCCGAAACGGTCATTGGAATGTAGACGGAACCATCTATTCAGCCACCATCACTATTGATGGCACTACGGCTACGGATGGTCTTAACCGCATTTATGTGGCTGAGGCAAGAGACAATGAGCATTTCGAGATACCCGTGGAGAACTTTCGCTTCAATGTGCAGGTGGCTTCGGCAGGTTCTTTGAGTAATGAATTCATGGCCACGCCTGGTCTAGGCAAAGTGGATTTGGAATGGAACAACAATGAAGTGGATTTCGAGGATTTCTTGGGGTATAATATGTACAGGTATCGGTATGACAGTGTTTATATTGAAGGTCATTATGATGAAAACTGGAATTGGATTGAAGAAGAAACTGTTTGGATGCCTACAGACTCCATCCAACTGAACACTGCACTCATCCAAGACACCGTATTCACAGACTATAATGTGGTACCTGGCCAACGTTACTATTATTATTACAAGATATTGCGCACCAACCTTACGGAGAGTCAGGCTTCGCTCACCGTCACCACCGTGCCGCTTACGTCCATTCAGGGCGATGCCAACGGCAGTATGGGTGTGGATGTGGCGGATGTGGTCAGCATTGTCAGCTACCTCACCAACGGCAACCCGCAGCCCTTCATCTTTGAGGCAGCAGACGTGAATGGCGATGGCAACATCGATATCTTGGACATCGTGGGTGTCATCAACATCATCACCAACCGAGGCGGCTTGCCCGATGCCAACCCTGTGGCCACTGCCTATTACAGCATCGAGAACGGCATTCTCTACGTGGATACGCCCGTCGAGTTGGGTGGTGTGCAGTTTGTGCTCAATGGCATCGGCGGCCAAAACATAGAGGTGCTGCAGGCATTGGAAGGCTTCGAGCAAGTGAAGGCTGATGTGAGCGATGGCACGCTGTCCATGGCCTACAGTATGAGCGGCAAGCGTTTGCCCGCTGGCAAGCACGCCTTGCTCCGCATCGGCGAAGGCCAAATCAACACTGTTGCCCTATCAGACCCAGAAGGCCACAATGTGCTGGCCATCCTTTCGGGTACTGGTGTCGAAGAACACGAGACACTCTTCCTTGAGCAACCCTATCCGAATCCCTTCAACGGTAACCTTACCATCCCCTTCATCATCGCCGATGAGAGGGTCAACAACGTTGTTTTCACCGTCACGAATATCATGGGTCAGACAGTTTCCCGCATCGAACTTGGCTCACGCAGTAGGGGAGAGTACAAATATGAATGGTCGCCTTCGGCCAGCATGGCTACCGGCATCTACACGGTCTCCATGCAGGTCAACGGCCGCAATGTCCAACGTGCTAAAGTGGTGTATGTAAGATAAACATGTTTAGGTATGTCGGCGTTTCGACAGGCTCAACGACCTTAACGACCTAAGGGCCCCTGAGCCTGTCGAAGGGCCCGATACAAAAACTATACAAAATGAAACACATCATATTAATTTTAATCCTACTGCTCAGTGGACTTGCTGCAAGGGCCGAAAACATGGTTTCGGTCAGCTCGACAAGCGGTCACCCGCAGGACGAAGTGACGCTGCAAGTGTCGCTCGCCAACATCGATGCAGCTGTGGCGTTCCAAGCAGAAATCCCTTTGGGCAGCCAGCTGACCTACGTGACAGGGTCAGTAGCCCTCAATCCCGACCGTGTTACCGACCACCAAGTAAGTGCCGCTGTGGTCAACGGCAGTCTGCGCATCTATGCTTTCTCTCTGAGTCTCACGCCCTTTGTGGGCAACGAAGGTGACCTGCTTAGTTTTACTCTGAAACTCAAGAATGAGCCAGGTGACTATGCTCTTGAGCTGAACGAAACCAAACTCTCGGATGCTGCGGGCAATGCCTTGCCAGTAACTACAAGCAATGGTATGGTGACTATCCTTTCGCCCAAGCTCCAAATCAACACGCCAAACATGAATTTTGGCCATGTGCCCATTCGCAGCGAATATACTCAAAATGCAAGCGTAACCAATGTGGGTAACGAGCCACTGGTCATTACGGGCATCAACTTCAGCAATGCGGTGTTCAGCTGCCCGAGTTTCACGGAAACCACCTTGCAGCCAGGGGGCAATGCCTATTTTACCTTCAAGTTTGCTCCGATGCAAAAAGGTGCACTGACCGCCACGGCGACCATCGTTTCCAATTCCATTGCTGGCAACGGCATCATCAACTTGATTGCTGATCCCTTTGCCGTGAACGAAATCCACATTGACTATGTGACGGGCTATTGCGACAGCGTCGTGGAGGTGCCCATCAGCATGAACAATATGGAGGCCATCATGGGTTTCCAAATTGACATGAACCTGCCGCAAGCTTTGGAATATGTGGACTTCACACTTAGCAACCGCAAGGTCGACCATGTTTCAGTGGGTGTTTTCAATGAGGGCTTGCTCCGTCTGATGGCCTATTCTGCCTCGGGATCGGCTTTCACGGGTGATGACGGTGTGATTGGCACTTTGAGGCTGCGTTTGCGGGGCTTGTATGGCAACTATTACCTGAATCCTTCCAAGGCAGTGCTGGCTGATGCCAACGGAGAGGATGCACTCTCGGCCAAATACCAAGGTCGCGTCACTATCCGAAGCCCGAAAATCAATGGCAACAATTCTTTGAGTTTCGGCTCTTCGCCTGTCACCGAGACCGTCACCCGAGAATATGTGGTACGCAATCAGGGTAATGCCTCTATGCGCATTGACCAAGTCGTCTTCGACCAGTCAGATTTCTCTGTTGCCGAAACAATGCCGATTGTTGTTGAACAATATGCCAACACCACTTTGCACGTAAGTTACAGCCGTGAGCAGAAAGGCGATTTCAGCGCCTTGATGAAAATCTACAGCAATGACCCACAGAATGGGTTGAAGAATGTAGCTTTATCTGGCAGTCGCTATGAGCCGAACGATCTTGAACTCACCGCCGACCCCTTCAGTTTGGAGAACGGTGATGTGGCCGTGTCATTGGCCATGAACAACTATTCGGGTATTGTGGCTTTGCAGGCTAATTTCCAATATCCATACGAGGATTACTCGGTGCAATCCTCAGACTTCCAGTTGACCGAACGCTTTGCCAACCACTATCTTTATGCTATGCCCATCAACGATTCCATTTTTCGGATTCTGATTCTTTCCCTACAAAACAATTCTGTGGATGGCCATGACGGTGTAGTGTTGAATGTCACTTTGCACCCTATCTATGCGCCATCGGAAGAGGAATACGCGGTTTCTGTTTCCGACATCGTGCTCAGTGGGGTGGAAGGAGTAAACCTATACACGGGATTGTTTGACCCATTAGCGTTTGTTTTCTTTGCAGTTCCAGTGGACTTTCATTTCATATCCGATGGCGTTTGGAGCGGAATCAGCAATTGGCAATACAATACCCTACCAAGAAGTTGCGATAGAGTCTTCATCGATGCCAACTGCCAGCTTGACATGACCACCGAGGTGGCCGAACTGACCGTTTCAAACGGCCAATCACTCACCCTCCAGCCAGACAAAACCCTCACGGTGACAGGCGACTTGACCAATACCTCAACAGCGGGCTTGGTCATCAAGGACGGGGCACAACTTATCAATGCCTCGGGTAACGTGGCGGCAACGTTGGAGAAGGACATTGTCGCATACAGCAACAGCAACCCCGATGCTTGGTACACCATCGCTTCACCAATGGATGAAATGCCCATCGAGGGAAGCAGCTTTGCCACCCCTGAATTCGACCTATATCGCTTCAACGAGAGCAACCTCACCAACGAGGAATGGGAGAACTACAAGGGCGGCCTTGCTGACTTCACCACTTTCGAGAATGGCCGAGGCTACCTCTTTGCCAATAGCAACGCCTTCAGTCCCGCCTTTACAGGCATACTGAACGCCTCAGCGGTCTCTTGCCCCTTATCCTTCACCGAGCGTCCCAACGACCCGCTCAGTGGCTTCAACCTCATCGGTAACCCCTTCCCGCACGACATCTACAAGGGCGTGGGAGCGGCCATTGACAATGTCAACCTCGCTTCAGGCTACTACACCCTGACCAACGAAGGCACATGGCAGGTCCATACCTTTGAAGACGCCATCCATCCTGGACAAGGCATCCTGGTGAAGGCAACCGCCCCCACCGTCTTGACGATAGCCAAGAGCACCGCCACCGCCACTGCGGAAACGGGTGGAGCCAAGAGGGGAACCAGTCCGTTGAGCATCAGCGTCAAGGGCGAAAACGGAATGGATCAGACATTCGTGTACATCGGTCGTGGCAACAGCATGGAGAAGATGGTCGGCTTCGTCGCACAAGAGCCGAGCCTTTGGGTCCGCGACAACGGCAAGGATTACGCCATCGCACACGTGGAGAAAGCCTTTGAGTCGCTGGAGCTCTGTTTCAGCAGCAAACAGGTGGGCGACTTCACCCTGACCGTCGACAGAAACGAGACGGAATTCGAATACCTGCAATTGGTTGACCACGTCACCGGCTTGACAGTGGATTTGTTAAAACAGCAAGCCTATGTCTTCCAAGCCGCCGGACAAGAACCTGAAGCCCGTTTCAGCATTAGATTCAAAGTGACGGAATAAATAGGGAAGTTATTCGTGAATAAACGGTCATCTCACACGAGGTGGCCGTTTTTCTTGTTTTTGTTTGCAAGTAATCTTTTTCTTCGTAACTTTGCACCCAAAGACAACAATTATGGTAGATACAGCTTTTTTTGGAAGACGCTATCCTGTTGGGATACAGACATTTTCTGAGATTAGAAAAGAAGGTTATGTATATGTAGACAAAACCGATCTTGTTTGGAAATTGGCTCATTATGCCAAATATATCTTTCTCAGCCGTCCTCGAAGGTTTGGAAAGAGTTTGCTTACCACCACTCTGGATTCCTATTTCCAAGGAAGAAAAGACCTTTTCGAAGGCTTGAAAATCATGGAGCTGGAGAAGGAGTGGGAAGCATATCCTGTCATCCATGTGGATTTGAGCGAGGCGAAAAACCAAACTACTGCAGAAGAACTCCGTAGGGTTTTGATGCTGATATTGAAGCCTTTGGCGGACAAGTTTGGTCGAGATGCTGACGAGAATCTTCCAGGAACTTTACTCAAAGGGATAATTCGTCGTGCCTATGAGAAAGAAAAAAAGCAAGTGGTTATTATCATAGACGAATACGATGCACCGTTGTTGGATATGCTACATTCAGAGGAACAGTTGCCAGACTATCGTCGTGTCATG
>JAFWRA010000079.1 GCA_017508895.1 Bacteroidales bacterium | reverse complement strand
GGCAAACTCTTGGGATCACAAGCGGGAGTGAAGCCGAAAGTGGTCTTGGGGATGAAGTTGCGCTGGGTGGGGTCAATCTCTTCAAGGCTGGAGTAGCTGTAGCCTTGCACTGAAGCGTCGGTGACGGTCACGCCTGACCATGTGACGGACTTGTAGTTGCCTTTGGTTACATTGTACACACCGACCAGTAGGTGGCCGCCGTTGTAGTAGTAAGGCGTGCTGAAGTAGATGGTCATCTCGCTTCCCGTACCGTCGAGGAGGCCTTCGTACACAATGGTAGCTCCGTCAGTGCCGTTGAAGGCATCGATGGCAGTGTTGCCCACTTCCTTCATGAACACACGGAACGTGCTTGTCCAAGCCTCCGAAGCGGGAGTGGTGGCGTAGAACTTCATGCTGTTGATGGTGCTACCGGCCATCTCGGCAATTTCAGTGGAAGGCATCACGAACTCAGCCTTCAGGTAAGCGTCGGTATAGTAACCATACACTGGAACATAGCCGTTCGTAGTTGTTCCGTCATACACAGTGAGGGTTTCCATGCAGTGCATGTTGGTGAAGTCGCTCCAGCCCGAGGCTGATTGATAGTCCCCCAATGAGGTGCATGGCACCGTCACCGGGATGTCCGTTGGCACATTAAGGAACACATTTGTACCCATGGTAGGCACTGACTCGGGATATACCATTATGGAAGTCAGGTTGGTGCAGTTCTTGAAAGCCTCATTACCTATTGAGGACACGGAACTGCCGATGGTCAGCACGCCTGTGAATGAGGAGCAATAACTGAAAGCACTGTTACCTATCGTGGTCACGGAATTGGGGATGGTCAGCGAACCCACGAAATGGGTGCATGAACCAAAGGCATAGTTGCCTATCGTAACCAAGGTGTTCGGGAGGGTCAATGTGCCTGTGAAGCCGCTACAGTGATAGAAAGCTTGATTGGCTATAGCGGTCACGGTGTAGGTGTTGTCGTTATAGGTCACGGTGCTGGGGATGGAAAGCGAGCCCGAGGAGGTAGCGCCCGATTTGAGTTTCACCGTTACGGTCGTCCCATCGGCATTGACGGTGTAATTGAGGATCCCCTCATTGAAGGATTGCGCAACCAAATTCGTCACTCCGGCAGTGCATAGGAGGAGGAAAAGGAAGTGTAAAACTTTGTTTTTCATAGTGATAAGGTTTTTAGTGAATAAAATGGTAAACTTTCATGTTCATGTTTTTTATGTCTTTTGAGGCCTCAAAGATATGAACAAATAATGGGAAAATCAAAAAAAATGGAAAAATAATACACACTTTCATGCCTTTGTCCACATGGCTAGCGCGGGCTTGACACACCTGTTGAGGCCTGCAACTAAGGCAGGGGTGACATGCTTTCTAAAGTCTGCTTGAGCTTTTATAGAAGCTCGCCTTTTATGTCATTGACTCCATCGAAATGCTCTGCATTCGACGAAGTCAATCTATGGAAAGTGACTTAAGATTCCCGTTCCGCACAAAACACGGTCAAATCACGCAAGGCAGCAGCGATTTCCGAAAGAGGAAAGCCTTCCAAGGCTCTCAAAGCTTTATTATAATAGGTGGGCAACAAAGTCCGGGCGTGTTCCATGTTCTCGCCATCGATGAGGTCGTCGCGAAGCTGGAAGAGGATGCCGAAATTGAGGCCGAAGTCAGCGATTTGCTGGACTTGTTCGGGCGAGGCATTCACAGAAAGGGCGCCTGCAACACAGCAGGAGCGCATCAACAGGGCGGTCTTGCGGGTGATGATGTCCAAATATTGGGCTGTAGGGCTGTCACACTGTGGCAGTCGCGTTTGCGGATTTGCATCACTGCGGCTGCCGTGATACGACAGCCCTACAGACCCCTGTATCAATTCCCCTTCGCTCATGGCGGCCGTGGTGTTGAGCATTTCTCGCAGGATAGCATGGTCGATGGGGTGGGAGAGGAGCAGCATTGCCTTGGCCAAGAGGTAGTCGCCTGCCAATACCGCAGAGAGGTTGCCGAACTCCGCCTTCACCGAGGCTTTGCCCCTACGTTGGTTCGCGTTGTCAACCACATCGTCATGAATTAATGTTGCGCTGTGGACCATCTCGACGAAAGTGGCGGCACGCAGCGTCTGTTCATTGATTTCGCCAAAAAGTTTCGCGCCGAACAGCACCAAGATGGGGCGCATGCGTTTGCCTTTTGAATCAAGCACATAATGCATGATGGAATTCATGGGTTCGGTTTCAGCCTTCAAGGTTTGCTCGAAAAAGGCTTCAAACTGCGCCAATTCTGCGGCGATAGGGTGAATGATGTCGTTTAGATTTTTCACGCGGTTACAAAAGAAGCATTTATTTCATAATCTGTTATTATTACCCCTTATTTTCCTTCATTAGGAATTCCTTTATCTTTTCCTTGCTCGGCAACTGGAGTTCATATTGGGCTACGAAAACGTTTGGGTCGATGTTGGGGGTTACGTATTCCACCATCTCCTGACCATATTCTGTACAAAGCAGCAAGCCCACTGGACCACGTATGGCTTCGATGGCATAAAAAGCTCGTTTCAAAGGATTGTTGATATGTATTAATTGAACTATGTGTGTGAAAGATAATCTATCAAACAACATCTGTGGAACCGCCATCACATCTCCATTTGCAGTCTGCATAGCAAACCCATCTTTCGAAATGGCATCAGATTCTGGCTCGTCGGAAAGGCTAATCGGTGATTGGCTTTTTGTAATTCTTTGATTGCTTTGTTGCTGAAAAAGGCTAATCAGTGATTGGCTTTTTTCAAGTTGCTGATTATCTGCTAATTCAGAAAGGACAAACACTGCTTGGCTTTTATGAATCTTTTCCTGCAAATACTTTGCAATAGGATGTGCCAAGTCAGGATAATAGAGATAGAATTGCCTATAGTTTTTCAAACTAGCCAACCCCAAACTTTTATCATCAAGCCGTTCTGCCAAACGTTTCAACAATTTGTCGCCATACTTTGCCCTGTCGTTACCATGTTGCTCATATTCCACAATATAGAATCCAGTCAGCCAGGCTCTCGCCGTAACATTGCGGTTGATGACCAGACGGGCATCTTCTTGTAATTCCTTGCTCGTCGACTGAATATTTCCAACGAGTGACTCAAAGTCTCCCTTGTTTTTATCAAATTCGTTCATTTGGCCTCTCGTTTATACTGTGTTTTGCGGGTGCAAAGATACTTAAAAATCCAACAGTTATATCTCTACAACAAAATAGGCATAATTTTGCACGATATTTGCTATTTTTGCGTTTGTTTTGGACTGCGGGACTTCGAGACTATTGGACTACGGTTTTTTGACTGGTTCTGCGTCACACAACAATTAAACAATTAAACAATCAACGATTCAACAATATGAAACACCTCGGAATCATCATCGCGACTGTGGCCTTGGTGGCCATCGGCCTGTTGGCATTTGCAACGCCCGACAAAACACCCGACAATCCCCAAACACCTAAAAACGACTATGAGACTATGTGGAAAAAAGTAAAGGAAAACCTTGAAAAAAACCTGCCAGAATCGGCTGAAAAAGAGCTTGTTGCCATCGAAGAGCAAGCCTTGAAAGACAAAAACCAGACCCAACAACTGAAGACTTGGCTCTATCGGCAAAAGATTTACCAATTCACTGTGGAGGAAGATCCCGACCAGGCCTTCATCCAGTACATTGAGACCAAGGTCGGGCAGTTGGATGAGGTGCACAATGCCTTGCTGCACGAGGAAATCGCCCACGCCTACGCCGAGTATTTGGACCAAAACGAATGGCGCATCATCGAGAACCTGCCCATCGACGGCGACCTTTCAAAGGTGGAGATGAAATATTGGGACAAGGAGAGTTTCAAAACGCGCATCAACCAGCATTATGCCGAGGCTTTGAAGCCCGTCGAGGCATTGAAAAAGTCCAAGACCGAAGATTTCATGGTGTTGTACGAGAACAAAAACAACAACGAGGATTACATTAATTATGAAGCCTCGTTGTTTGAATTTATGTTCCACCGCGCGGCAAAATACTATCAGGAACAAGCCAATGCCGACGATGCCGAAGGCGACACCGACAAATGGTGGCTTCCCGCCAAGGATTTCGTGAAGACCGACTTGGGCACGACCGACAACCCGCTCATCAAATGCTTGAAAATCTATCAGGATCTGATTGCCTACAACCTTAAGGAAAAGAACGAGGATGTGCTGATTTACAACGATTTCAAGCGTTTTGGCTTCGTCAACTCCATCTTGCAGAAGGATGCCCAATATCAGGCCGCGATGGAAGACTTGAAAGCGCAGCACAAGGACAATCCGCTTTCCGCCGAGATTACTTCCTTGATTGCATGCAATATGATGAACCAGTACGAGAGCAATAGCGAAGATAGCACCTATTTCGACAACTACAAGAAAGCCAAGACAATGTGCGAGCAGGCCATCGCCAAGTTCCCAAAGTCGAAAGGCGCGAAGAACTGCGAAAACCTCATCAAGCGCATTGAGGAGCCGCAAATCGACATCACGCTGAAATCGGTACAGCTGCCCAACGAGGCTATCCCCGCCGTGCTGGAATACAAGAACACGACCGCACCTTATTATAGAATCGTGAAAGTCAGCGAGAAAGAGTTGAGCAAACTCGACAATATGCAAAAGGAGGACTTGCTCAAAGAATTAAACAAAAAGTTGCCTGTTGCGGAGCAGGAACTCATCTTGGCCGCCGAAACCGACTATCGCAGCCATAGCACCTTGATTGCCTTGCCCGCTTTGGAGGAAGGCATCTACTACCTGACTGCCACCACCAAACAAGGTGTCAAGAGTGAGGATAAAACGTTGGTACTCACTTTCCAAGTCTCCAACCTCGGTTATATCGTTGACCAAAAG
>JAFWRA010000078.1 GCA_017508895.1 Bacteroidales bacterium | reverse complement strand
GGCGACCTGACCATCTTTGCAGCCGAGGCCTTCATGCCCTATTACCATACCGAGACGCGCATGACTTATGGCTATTACCGCTACTACGGCGGCTATCCCTACACCTACACCGTGTTCGACGGCTACGACTTCTTCAGCGAAATCATCCTCGCCTTCGACCGCGACGGTAAGCTGCAATGGCAACAGTCGGTGAAGTTCGAGAATGAACTGACTTATGATCTTTTCCCACATTCGTCGGAAGGCGTTTGCTACGATGAGCTGGTGGTGGCTTCGCCCTACCACAATCATTTGCGCTACACCTCTTTCAATGGCAATGGCCAGTCGCTGATGAACCAGCAGAGCGAGAAACTTGAACCCTTCCATGGGGCGGATTATGTGGAAGATGAATACTTCGCCCAAATCGCGCCATGGTATGGCAGCCGTTTCCTCATCTACGGCTCGCAGATCATCCAAAACAGCACCCAGCCCAAGGCGCGACGTACTGTGTTTTATTTGCAAAAGGTTCAATATGATTGAGTTATGTTGGGAAGCTATCTGAAATACCTGATGCAGCGAAAGAGCAAATACTCGATCCATTCGCCTTTTGTGTACGATTTCATGGTCAAGGTGCTTAACGACAATGGCTCCAACCGCGACTATGACCTTATGTTGCGCGTAAGCCATCTCGTTGACGGAAAGCGTTTTGCAACTCGTTCAAGGCGCAAGCAGGCGCGTTTCCTTTACCGGCTTGTGGGCTATCTTGAGCCTGAGACCGTGCTTAGCTTTGGCAAGGTGTCGGCATTGAATACCAGCGCGTTGGCTTTGGGTAATCTGCAAACCAAAGTCTATTTGGAGCAGACGACGGAGTTTTTGGAGACCTTAAGCTCGATGGGCGTGGTCAACGTGAACCTCATCCATCCCGATGCCGACGAGGAGGAGCAGCTGGAACGATACAACACGGGCTTTGTGCTTTATGGCCTTGAGGACTTCGGTGAGGACAACTGGAACAACCTGGAGGACGGCATGGCGCAGGCCGACGACGACACGGTGCTGGTATTCGAGGGCATTCACCACTCGCGCCGCACCGAGGCCGCTTGGGAAGCCATTAAGGAGGGCGAAGGCGTCACACTCACGATGGACCTCTACAGCATGGGCTTGGTGTTCTTCCGCGAAGGCATTGAGAAACAAGATTTTGTGCTTAAGTATTAGCGCTGAATTAGGAATGAGGTATGCTGAAGGGATTTTAAATTTTAAATCTTGAATTTTAAATCTTAAATGAAAAATATCACTTACACAAAAACCGGCGACCAAGGCCAAACCTCACTGATAGGTGGCCTGCGTGTCGCGAAATATGACGACCGTGTGGAGGCCTACGGCACTGTCGACGAACTGAGTGCTTTTATCGGCGTGCTTTACGACCAAGAGGGTGTCACCGCCGAGATGCGCAAGGTGCTCGATACCATCCAGAACAAGCTCTTCACCATCGAGTCGCACTTCGCCTTGGACGAGAACTCCGAGGTGAAGAAGATGATTCCCGTGCTGACTGCCGAAGATGTGGCTTTTGTGGAGCACGAAATCGATGTCATGAACGAACAACTTCCCGAGTTGCGTAGTTTCGTCATTCCAGGCGGTAACTTGAAGGCTTCCTATGCACATGTGTGCCGCACAGTGTGCCGTCGTGCTGAGCGTCAGGGTTGGCGATTGGCTTCGGAGCACCCTGTCGACACGCTCGATTTGAAGTACCTGAATCGTCTTTCGGATTATTTCTTTGTTTTGGCAAGATTTTTTGGCTTTTTAGACAATATTTGTGAAAATAATTGGGAATCAAATAAATAAAAAATCGTTATTTTTACTAAAAAACCCTTGCTAGTTCCGAAAATACTTGTACTTTTGCGCCCTCAAAAAAGAGTAAAACACAAAAAGATAATACAATGTATTGGACACTAGAATTAGCCTCAAAATTAGAAGATGCCCCATGGCCGGCAACCCGTGACGAATTGTTGGATTGGGCCTTGCGCACAGGCGCACAAGAAGAAATCATAGAGAACCTTCAGGAAATCGAAGACGAGGGTGAGATATACGAACGCATCGAAGACCTTTGGCCCGATTATCCTACTAAGGATGACTTTTTCTTCCACGAGGATGAGTATTAATAGACTGGTAAACAGTTAGAAAAAAGGACTCTTAGGTTACCTAAGGGTCTTTTTTATGCCACAATGGCTATTTATGGACTAATTTGTTATCTTTGCGCCACAAAAAAACAATAAAAGAAATGTGCAAATACTCCGATATTGAGACTATTGAATTGCCCAACAGCAAAACCGTAAAGGAGGTGAACGACGCTGTCAGGGTCGAGGTGGAACGCATCTATTTTGAATCATGGATGCGTGGTGTTTCCGTTCCGTTTTTCGACGAAGATGGAACCCTCTATCTGGCCAATCCCGATGGCAGCGAAGACAAAGTGACTCTTGATCGTGCCACCCGAACCTATCACATAATCATGCGCACTGCACAACCTGGTTGTGGCAGGTTTGCTTACTTAATGCCGTAAACTATGGAACATAAGCCCGAATTTACAGTTATCGCCGGACCCAACGGTGCGGGAAAGAGCAGAATCGGTCCCTATTTTGTCAAGGTGAAGTCGTTTGACGGTGACAAACTCGCCCTGAATCTCCGTAGGGAGCATCCCGATTGGACAGAACATTGGATTGGTGGGTCGGTGGCCTCTGCATTAGAAAAGCAAAAGAACAGCGCTCTTGAACGAAGGGAGGATTTCGCTTTTGAGACTAATTTTTCCTCCGAAATGGTTATCAATATGATACAAAAGTTCAAAGAGGCCGGATATGAGATAACGCTTTGTTATTTTGGATTGTATTCCGAGGATGAGAGCTTCAACCGTGTGATTCTGAGGTCGAAGACGGGCGGGCATGATGTCTCCGACGAGGTAATCCGTTTCAATTTTACAGAAGGCTCAAAGAAAGCGAAGGAACACCTTCACTTGTTTGATAACATTACATTCATAGATGGGACATCTGATTATGGAAAGGTCGTAGCGTTGCACATTGGGAATAGCGGCAAGCATGAAGTGGTGGACAATCCTCCGTTATGGTTTAAGGAACAATTTGAAGAAGCGTTTGGAGGGTTGCTTAGATTATAGTTTAAAAGTATTCGGATCTGGGCACATTCGTAAATAAACAAAAGGTCTATTCTATGTTGTGACAAATAACGTCACAGAGAATTCATCGGTAATCCATTTTCAGCGACTGAGCGAATTGTTTTTTCTTTTTTCTTTGCAGCCGAAAAATGAAATGTAATATAATGAATAATTGAGCTTATGTCACGTTTACTGGAAGATTTGTTATGCGGAGTTGTGGGCTACGGCTTTGGAAAGCGCAACCGCGAATTCACCCAAGAAGAAGTGGAAGGATTGATTCGTTCCTTCCTGCAAGGCGTTCCCTTGGAAGCGGTCATCGGCTATTGGATGGAAGCCAACGACTATGGAATGAGTTCGCCTATCATTGCCCGTCGTCTGCGCTTGAAGGCGGATGAGATAGAGGGGTAATTAAACATATCCTCTTTTAGAGAAAGACGAAAAACAAACAGTTCTTTATGGAAAAACAAATTATCAAACATAAGGAAGAATTCAAGAAACTGTTGGAGGCTAATGGTGATGAAACCTTTAAGGTCGTGTTGGATGATGACAAATGGTACGAACAATTGACTGTCGGCGAAACGGTGTACTTATACAAGTTCATGACGCTAAAGGAGGTAACAACGTATAACAGTTTTTGGAAAGATTCCATAAGCCATCCTGTGGCCAAGTTGTATATGGAGGGCAAAGCGTGTGCCATGTCTATGTCAAAAAAAGCGTCATCTATTATTATCTTATTCCTGACAAGGATAAGGAGAAAAAAACGGCTAATGTGAAAGTGATTGAACACGCTGAATTGTTGGCTAAAATGCAATCGTTGAGGCCGCCTCGTTTCACAAGGACGGTTCGCGAAGGAACTTCGAAATGAAATAAAACAGTCCAAGCGGCTTATCGTATGTAAAAGATTGTTAGTTTTGTAACAAAATAATAAAGTGGATGCCGAAAAGCTTTATGAGTAGGCGAAAACCAAATAAAAACAAGTATTATGGCAATATCAAAAATAATAACACCTACACAGATGTCGTTAGCTCAAGAGTTGGCATTAATTAATAGTCAAAACAGGGTAACACAAATCCAACATGGGTATGACCCAACTATTGGTGATTTCTGGAAAAACTTTATTGATCCGGCTTTGCCTGACTCGAATGTTGTAATTGAATGGTTCAGGTTGCTCAGCGATTATGTTGACCAAGATGATGCTGTTTTTGCTCTCAGGTGCTATGGCAATTGGAAAAGCTATAAAACAAAAGACGACTATACCTTGAGGCGCGGATTTTACAATCTTACCGATAAAAACTATTCGTTTTTCTATACTGATAATTTTTTTGCAGCTTATTTTGCCAAAATGGCTTTGGATAATTATGTGCCAACTCTATCTGAGTTCAAATCTATGATGTTGTCAAGGGAGTTTCCTGCCCGATATGGCCTCAGTGCTGCTACTGAACGAGCCAGAGCTGCCTATTCTATTGATGGTAAAAAAGGCAGGGATCCTGGCTTTCAAACAAATGGTTATAAAATAGCTCATGTTGTGGATTCTGGTAAAAGGATATTTTATAATGGCCAGGAAACAACCATAGGTCAGATTTGTGACAATTATTGTAATCGTGGTGATTATTACGATTGGACTCTACACAGCGATAGTTTTGGCGACTTTTATGCTAGGGATTTGAAAATGGATCCTGCGGCGCGTGAACTCTTGGTGGCTCATTTTCTAAGGTTTGCATGTCCAATGAATTATATATTCACACCCAAAAAAGATTGTCATGTTTTAGGAGTGAAAGTGCCGATGAATGACATTGCTGAGTGTGTCGAGCTTCAACAGTACGCAATGCATGAGTTTCATGCTCGTTATGGTAGGGACTATGATGATTTTTTGAATCGTATTATGTTACCACCTAGTTTACAACTATCTGCACTTCCTCTAGCTACTGTTTTGGGTGCGAAAACAATAGACATTGAATATGATTATAAGATAAGGTCTAGTACAGCCACAACTACGGTGCCTGGGAAACATCTTGTGCACCCATTCAAATTATTCTTGGGAACTGTAATTAATAGGAAAGGAAAACCATATTCTCCTTCGGTGATACATTCTTTTTTCTATTCTTTGCAAGATTCATTATTCAAACAAATTTTGGTTAATCACGGTCTTCCTTCAGATATCTTCCAATGCACTGACATTACAAAACTAAAATCAGTTTATGACGAGATCAAGAAAAAAACAACGAACGAAGCTTTACAGCTTTTTGCAAAGCGACACGGCGCTTGTACGTCTGCATTGCGTAATTATGCGGATTATCTAAGAAAGAACTCCTTGGCCACCAATGATTTTGGTCAATCATTTAATTAAACATCTCAATCATTTGAATATAATAAGTAAAAGTTATTCATAAATAATCTCCTCATGCTGAGGCTCAAACAACCTCAGATGAAATACAAAGATTCTCAAATAAATTCACCAAAAAGCATTAAAAACAATGGGAAAATCGCACACGTTTAAGGTCAACACATTGACCAATCGAATCACGTTTGAAGCTTATCTTAAGCAAACACCTAAACCGAACATCAAAGCATATGCCCAATATTTAGATAGTTTGGAAACGCAACAGTTTATTGATCTGCTATTATCTCATGATTTGTCTAAAGACATCTATAAATGCAAAGACATTGAAAAGTTGCTTTTAATTTATGAGGAGCTTAAACAAAACACAACAGCACTGGCACAAGCTGCAAATAAGTACGGTCGCACATCAGCAAGATCTGCGATGGCATGGCTTATCAAGCATTTGCTTGAAATAAACAACGGCAGGCTCTATTAATTTGAGCATCCTGCCGCCACCTCCTCCAGCCGTTCCAGCACTTTCACCAGTGCTAGGGTGTCGAGTTCGCAGTAACGTAACAAGGCTTCTCGGGTGGCGGCGGCTTCGTCGGGCGGCATGTCCTTGATTTTCGGGAAGACATTCATCGCTTCGGTGCCGTTCTGCACGCGAGTGTCGAGGTTGTGATAGTTTAACGACGGGTCGTTCGGAAACAAAGCGGGCAGCACACTTTTGATGCTGAAAGAGCCCCCCATGGCTGGCACATAATAATAGCCATCCTTAAAAGGGTCAAGCAAATCCGTGATGTTTTCGCAGATATTCATGAGATGAATGGCTAAGTCTGGAAAGGCTTCAGCCAGTTTTTTGATGATATTACATTCAGTGCTTTTGTGATAGGCCAAGACACATACATTTATGGGAATGTCTTTGCAAAGTTGCTCGGCCAACGAGCGGCGCGGATCGCTGCCATCGCTGGCGGCAAGAAATTCCTTGTGCTGGCAAGGGGCTGTTTTGTTTTCCTTATAATGTAGCGAATACTGGAAAGGAATCTGCTCGAACGGCCTTGTGCCTCTGATTTTGGGTACTGCCAGTGCCATGGTTTCAAAATCGAGGAAATACAGCGGATAGTATAGGCTATTGAGGAACTTGTGGATGCCGTCGCGGTTGATGAACGGCTTGCCGGTAAAGATGGTTTCCACCTGGGCGTTTTGTATGGCGCCCAAAGACAAGTTTCGTAGGTCGTCGAAAGAGACAATCCCATTGCGATAGTATTCCATCTTTTGTTTGAACAATGTGTTGTAAAGGTCGAACACATTGGGTTTCGGTAAGTTGCGGGTGCAATAGATCCAGAAAGAGCAGTCGTAAGGTTTTTTGCAGTTTTCCGATAGGTCGATGTCGGGTTCTGTTTCGCTGTTGAGAACAAGAGCGGCTTGCTTGACACGACCCTGCACTTGTCCATACTCGTTTTCTATAGCTTTACTTACGTCGATTATTGCGAAAAGCCCCAATAAATCAAGGGTTTCTTCGAGAATGTAATTGCTGTTGAGGCAGACGAGATAAGTGCCAGTGACATTGACGCCGCATTGAGTCAGTACCCATTTTTGGTAGGCGATGTCGGGATAATACTTCTCGAATTTTTTAGGGTCTGTTGTGCCCGTACTTTTCACTTCGTAGATGTTCCATCCTTTGTCGGTTTTCTTAAGAAGGTCAACGGCACAATAATTCCCTTGATAGCTGAATGAGGCCTCACAGATGACATGGGTGCCTTTTGCCATCTCCTGCTCGGTTTTATCAATCATGGTGGTGAGGTCAAGTCTGCCATCGGGGAGCAAGGTGGTGACTTCCACAAAGTCACCAAAAAGGCCCATGGCCAAGTCGCCCACTTCATTACCTCGTTCAAGGATGGCTTGGCGGGCGTCGTCAAACACCTCAACGTCAGGCTTGTAGGTTTTCAGCCATAGTGCTTTTGGACATTGGCAGAATGTCGTGTATTTTGATTTGGATAAACCTCTCATGAGCTTTGTTTACTTGTTATATCTCTCATCCATCTTTTTAATCTTTTCCTTTATCGCTTCTCTAACCTCGGCTGGTTCTAGCACTTCGAGGAGTTCACCTTCGTGCAGCAAGGCTTGGTAGAAGTCGTTGGCGGGACGCAACCTAAAAGTGAAAATGCTATAGTCTTCGTGTTGTTCCTCTTCTTGGCTGTGGTGAAGCGGCAGGGCGCGGTAGTAATTCGCACGTGCGGCATCAACCTTCATTTTGATAGTCGACAAAGCACCGTTCATGCCCGTCGTGATACCATAAACGTCATTGAAGTATTCTTCCGCACTGAAACCTTTGGGGAGCTTGAAAGTGCTCTTTAACATTTTTAAGTCGCTTATCTGGTCCAACGAAAACGTTCGCATCCCATTGTCGTTTTTGTTTGTTTTCTCATCGGTTTGGCATATAACGTACCATCGACGTTCAAACAGTTTGACGCAGTAAGGCTCCACATGCTCATGCGGTTTCGGCTTGTGCTCCGGGTTGTTGTAGTATTTGGTATATTTGAAGCTGATCCTGCGGTTTTGCTCCATGGCCTCTAGGATGACCTGAAGTTTGTCTTCGTCATTGCTCGATGGGATATGCTCCAACAAGATACGGTCCTTTAAGGCTTCTCGGTCGTCAAGGAGGTTCATCAGCGAGAAGGTGTTGAACATCCAGTTGTTCAGTGAGTTGTTTTGGATAAGGTCTTTGCTCGCATCCGACAGGTCAAACTTACCTTTAGTGTTGGTGATCTCGATATGTAGTCTCTCCTTGATGGTATCGATCCATCGGTAGATGGTTCGTCTGTCGACCTGGAAATACAGGGTCAAGTCCTCCATGTCGCGAGGCTGTTTTAGCAGCCTCGCGATGAACTCGTGATAACGGTCTGAAGTTTGTCGTGGCATAGGTTTTTGCATATTGGTGAGGATGCAAATATAACATTTTTTATTCATCATCGTGTCGTTTGTTATGAAAACCTGTGATTTGGGTGCGCGGCTTGGCCAAAAGCTCTTCATCGCAGAAAGTCTTCAGCATGCCGAAATCGGGCTTCTTGCCTTCCAGAATGCTTTCAATGCGGCATTTGCGGGCGATGTTCTCAATCTGGCCGCCGCTGAACGCATAACTTTCCACAATCCGGTCGTGATTTTCGATGTCCTTGATCTCTGGAATCATGTCTTCCCAGATGTGCAGTCGAGCGTTGACGTCGGGGTTGCCAAACTTGACCTTGAACAAGAAACGACGCTCGAAAGCCGAGTCAAGGTTTTCGGTGAGGTTGGTAGTAGCGATGAGGATACCGTCGAGTTTCTCCATCGCTTCAAGGATGATGTTCTGCATGGTGTTTTCCATCTTCTCGACCGAGTGGTTGATGTTGGTGAAGCGGTTGCCCAACAAAGCGTCGGCTTCGTTGAGGAGCAGGATGGGAGCCACCTCGGAGTGTTTGACAATGGAACGGTATTGTTTGAAGATGTTTTTCACGTTCTTCTCACTTTCGCCCACCCATTTGCTGCGGATGTTGGCCATGTTGACCTGGTAGATGCCTCTCCCCGTCATGCGTGCCAGTTGCAGGGCGGCTTCGGTCTTACCCGTTCCTGGACCGCCATAAAACAGGCAGGCAAAACCAGTGCGCAACCCGTTTTGGACAAGTCTCTCATGGATGCCCAGATAGTTTTCCTGCTGCAGCAAGCCACTTAAACGCTTGATTTGTTTGTCGACACCATCGTTGAAATACAGTTGTTTTGGCATAATGCTGTTGAACGGGATGTAATCTTTCATGTTCTTGAACTGAATACCATCGATATTAGAGATTACCTCCGAGAGTAGTTCTCTCTTGGCTTTCTTGGTCAATTCAAACTGCTCGTCGTCCTCGAAACCGTTGTCGCAGCTGGGCTCGATAAGTTCCTGGAATATGAGATTATGGGTGCCGTTGGCAAGCTCATCCCAGCTATTGCTGAGATAATCGCGATCAACGAAGCGTGAAAAATCGTCGGAATCAAAGCAGAATTTGTCGTGGCAGCACAGCAGGATGCAGGCGCCGACGAGCATGCCCTGGTCGTTTCGATCGAGGTTGTAGCCTTTGAGCGCTTTGGTGAACATAAAGTGCTGGTTGTCGTCAAGCAGGAGTTGTAGCTCGTTGTGGAATTCTTCACAGGTGTGAATGAACGGGCCATCGAATTCGTATGACATCGTCTCAATGGCATGCATCATTTTGATACAAGTGTCGTAGACAACAGGGGTGTGATGGCAGATCTCGTTGTTCCCAAATGCATCCATGATGTCCCATCTAGTACTGTAGACTTTTGATGAGTACTTGCCAATCAGGCTTTTGTTTGCCAGGTCGTCCAACTCTTTGACGAAAGTCAATGCATTCAGGTTGGAGCATCCAAAAAACTTGCTTAATCTAGAGATGGTGACATGGTTGTCGGCGCCCAACTCGCAGACCACAGAAAGTAATACGGCTTGCTTCTCATTGATATGCAGCCTTTCGCAGAGATAGTGGATGGGCTTCTGCAAATAGAAGAGCAGGTTGTCGGTAAAGCCGGTGTTCTCCGAATGTTCCACAATGAGGTTCATGGCCTCAAGGATTTCGGTCGGTTCCGTTTCCAGAGGAAACAGATAAGGGTCTTTGAGCGGGATGTTTGTTCTTGAAATACGGTTTACCATGGCTGTTTCTTTTTCATTAAACTTTTGTTTTTACGATTGGGGCGGCAAAAGTAGAAACGACTTGTGACATATAGTGTCACTAAAAACTTTTTTGGTGACATTATATGTCACTTTTTTGGTGTTCCTTTGCAGTCCGATAAAAATAAAAGAAATGAAAAAGGTTAAGATATATATTATTATGAAATAATAATATAGGTAGGACCATTATATACTTCAACAACTAAAAAATCAAACGCCAATGGAAGATCTCTTTATCCTTCTGCTCGTTCTCATCATGATAGTAGCATTCATCATCGCCCTTGTCGGCAGCATTATTGAAGGCCTGTTTCAACTGCTTTGCGGCTTTTTCCAGCAAGTTGGCGCTCTCTTTGCCGGAGCTGGCATCTATGGCATCATCACCATCGTGAGTGTCGTAGTATTCATCATTGCCATTATATACATTATAAATAATTAGGCAATCAAATATACCACTAATAATTCAATGCATTCATAACCTAAAACTTTAACAACATGGAAATTAAAAAAGTAAACAAGACCGAGTTTGTTGAGGTGGCCAGCGCCATCGGTACCGTAACCTATCAAATCGTCAGCAATGGTAACGTCTGGTTTGAGCAATTGACCGACGGCAAGGCAGTGTATCAACACAGACTACTTTCCATTAAGAGAATGAAAAGCGATGCGTTGTTCAACAAAGCTTTGGTTGAAGCCCACAAAGAGCCTTCCCGCTTGAAGGATGCATCAGGATGCACCTATGCCTTTGTTTATGAGAGTGGCTCGTTCGTCTACTATTGCTTGGTCCCTGTTACTAAAAGGGAAAAGGCTCGTGCCGACCGACAAGTGAGGTTGTATGCCCAATGCTTGGCGCCCAAAAAAGCGACCCCGTTGCCGCACCAACCGAATGAAAACAGAATAGCTGCTTAACTATTCACACTGGTTGTCTGCCAATCACGATTGGCAGACAACCAGGAAAATTTAAAAGAAGCAACTACTATGGAAACTACAAATCCCAACATCACCCCCGAGGGCAATTTCACCCTCATCTATCACCCTAGCGATCCGAATGCAGAGCCACATACGGCACTTGAGGCTGGTATCCAATTCTTGTATGACTGCTGGAATTCGAATTGGCCGCACTCCGAAGAGGAGACCCTTCAATATCTAAAACGTTATAATCAGCTTAAACGTCCGTTATCCATAAAAGCCCGGAAACGTTTGCAGCGCATCATCGACAAGGTGCTCCAACCGGCTTTCGAGGAAGGCAACCAAGATGCTACCTATTGGTTGTTTGTCGCATACAATGTAGGTTTGGGGGTGGAACAAGATGAAGACAAGGCTTTGGAATATCTGAAGACTTTGGCTGAATGCGACTACATAGATATGCAGTGGGAATTGGCGTCGATGTGTCAATGTTACTACTGGGACAACCGCAGAAGGGAAATGCGCCGCGAAGCAGTGAAATGGTATAAAAAACTGGCTAAGCTGGGTGAAGAGGAAGCGATGTACCGTCTTGGAGAGTGTTTTAGAGACAAAAGCTCAGGTAAGCGTAGTTGCAGAAAGTCGTTTTTGTGGTACAAGAGGGCTGCAGAGAGAGGCCATAAAGAAGCTATGGAGGAGCTCGGGTTTTGCTACCAAAAGGGAATAGGTGTCAAGAAAGATCTTGCCACTGCTGCTGAATGGTACGAAAAGGCTGGAATGCACGACAAAGCCAACAGGCTAAGAAACGGTGAGGATGAGTATGCGGAAGACGAAGACGGCTTTATATCTCATCCTATCCCTTATTTGGAGGATGTAGTCGGTTTAATACCTTTTACAGAGATGGATATGGATAATCCATTTTAGTAAAAGAGTTCATTTCTAAACATAAAAAACAACAATCATGGAAACAAACGACATGTTAGATCAAAAGACAAAAGCAAAACAACTCATGATACATGGGTATAAACTGTGTACCAGTGGAAATTATACCGATGGAGCTAAATACTTTAAGGAAGCGGCTGCCTTGGGTGATTTGGAAGCGGTCTATGGCTTGGCCTTTTTGTACTACGAAGGCAAGGGCGTTGAGAAAGACCTTACGGAAGCAACCAGATGTTTCGAGACTTTAGCAAATCAGGAGTGTGATTTTCGTGAAGTATCCCAACTGCGGCTTGCTAAATTGGCCAACATCTCTTCAGGCGAAGGCATTGGGATCGTAGAGACAATGGAAGTTTTTAACACAGACTATTTTGCCAAGCAGAGGAATTATCCCCGTTTGTGGAAACGAGCTCTCAATGGAGACTGGAGGGCGCAAAAGTGTATTGCGGACACGATTTACTCGGAGCTGTATTTCAGGCATCTTGACACCGATGGTGAAACCATGATGAGGTATTATCTGAACTTGGCCGAGCGCGACAATGTGGGTGCACAAGAGAGCCTCTTTTTCATCTATAGTAGGGATCAAGTAGGTGTCGGACTTGGTAAGAAGAATTTGAGCGAGGCCATCAAGTGGGGTATGAAAGCGGCCCAGAACGGCTGTGTAAATGTCCAAGCTTTGCTTGCCAACGCTCTATTAGAAGGAAGTTTTGAAGGTGAGCCTGTCGAACAAGACAGGGAAAAGGCGATTCTTTGGCTTAGAAATGCCGCAAAAAAAGGCTATAAGAAAGCCATGAAAAAACTTGCAGAACTTGGCATGTAAGAACTTGTTTGATAGATTTTAAAAAGAAAACAAGTATCAAACCGCAATTGCATGTAAATTGTTGGTAACGACAGCGTTTTAGATTTTTTTTGTATTTTTGCCGCTTCTTTTGAAAAGCACTAAAACAATCGTATATCCAACGAAATGAAGAACTTACTAAAAGCACTATTCCTATTTGTCGCTCTTTTTGCCTTCACACAAGGCGTTTGGGCGGAGACCTTTATTACCGATGTGATGGTCATCGCTGGCGACCAAAGCCAAACCGAAGATTACAAGACCCAGCTCCAAAATCAGGGCTGGACGGTCATCGACAATGACCTGAACGCGGGTGCGGGCGGCAAATTCATCTATTTGCTCTACAAGACGAATGAAAGTTCGGGAAGCAGTGGCACGGCCGTCACGGGCTTCTATCTCAAGACGGGAAATAGCGATCACCCCAACACCCTAACCTACGACGGACACACCTATAACCTCGCTCCCGCAGTCGGTTCCAACGACCTTAACTGCGGTGCCGGTGGTGCCTACATCTTTCTTTATTATACTAAGGAAGCCTTTTCGCCCGGTCGCATGGTCACCGACATCTACTTCAACAACAACTCAAATGGTGCATTGGGTGCCAATGGCAACACATCCAGTGGATTCGACCTCAATAGCGGTGCGGGCGGCGACTACATCTACATGCACGTTGTCACCATCACTACCGATGACATCATTAACGTTTACACGGAAGCCGAGTTGAGGAATGCAGTGATGCTCAACGATGCCAACATCCGGATGATGGCCGACATCAACATCACCTCGGAGGTTGAAATCAACAACAACCGTACGGTCACGCTCGACCTGAATGGCCACACGCTCGACCGTGGCTTGAGCAGCGCCACCAATTACGGCCATGCGCTCAAGGTCATCAGCGGCAGCACACTCACCATCAACGATGCCAGCGGCGACAACAGCGGCATCATCAAGGGAGCTTACACGGGAGTAGGCGGAGGCATCAGCAACTATGGCACAATCATCATCAACGGCGGCACCATCCGCGACAACCATAGCGGTGGCAAGGGCGGCGGCATTAACAACCACAACGGAGCATTGCTCACCATCAACGGCGGTGTCATCACGAATAACGAAGCGGAAGATGGCGCAGGCATTTATAACGAAGGCACAGGAACGATAACGATCAATAACTGCTCCATCATTGGCAACACCTCCAATAAATATGGCGGCGGAGGCATCACCAACTACGGCACCCTTGCCTTCTACGGCGGTTCGGTTTCCAACAACACAGCTATCCAGGACGGCGGTGGCATTTGGACCGACCATTCACTCACTGTCAGCGGGGTTGCCATAGAGGGGAATAGCGCCCGAAATGGCGGCGGCATTTGTATCAACCATGGAACGGCCGATCTCACCAATGTCACCATCAGCGGCAACACTTCAAAAGACGGCGGTGGTATTTACGTCTATTCAGTCGGCACCCTCTCTTTTAACAGCGGCTCCATCTCGGAAAACACGACTACAGAGTACGGTGGAGGTGGCATTGCCAATCACGGCAACACTACGATTATCGGTGGATCCATAACCGGCAACACCGCTATGGAAAACGGAGGGGGCATCTGGAGTGGAAAGACACTTACCATCAAGGGAGGCACCATCACGGGCAACCGCACTGGTAACGGCAGACTTGGCGACGGTGTCCATTTCTATGGAGGTACCTTCAATTTGGAAGGCAATCCGCAAATCTATGGGAACATGAAAACCAATGGACAGCCGGGTACCAATGTCTTTCTCCCAAGTGGCAAGAAGATTACCGTCAGCGGTGCCTTCACGGAAGGAGCCGATGTGGGTATTGCCATGGAACACTATGATGTTTTCACTACGGGTTTCACGAGCCACAACACCGCATCCCCTGTTGCAATCTTCACACCCGACAACGCCACTTTCTATGTAACTTTGGATGGCGAAGAAGCGCGTTTGAATATCGACCTCAGTGTGGTGTCGTATGTTGATCGCGCATGGGATTCAGTGAACCGAGTAGTGACAGCGCAGGTCAAGACATGCACCAGCTTCACCAAACTGGAGGGCAGCAACTCTAACAGTTGCACCGAACTTGGCGACGGGTGGTATGTGGTTTACAAAAATGTCAGCTACAAGAAATGCTTGAAGATGGTTGGCGACGTGCACCTCATCCTTGTGGACGGTGCCACGCTCAACGTCAAGGATGGCATCTACATTAAGAAGGACAATACCTTTACTGTGTATGCGCAAGAGGCTGGGCTGGGCAAGATTTATGCCCACCCTGGTAGCGGCCCAGGCATTGGTGGCATGAAAAACAAAACGGCTGGGCATTTTGTCGTCAAAGGCGGTATCATCGACGCCAGGGCAGGTGCGAACAGAAACGCTGGCATCGGCGGGGGCTACGACCATAGTGGCATCCAAAGCGTCACCATATATAGCGGCAACGTCAAAGCCGTAGGCGAGGATGATGGTGCTGGCATCGGCAAGGGAAAATACAACAACGTTCATGAAGTTGTGACCATCTACGATGGCGATGTGTATGCTGAAGGTGGCGATTATGGTGCAGGTATCGGTGGCGGCTTGGAACGAGGCAATGGCGAAGTCATCATCTGGGGCGGCAATGTGAAAGCCAAGGGCTATAGTGGTGCAGGCATTGGAGGGGGATGTGGAGGAGACCAAGACAATCCTATCACCATTCATGGCGGCACCGTCTATGCCAAGGGCGGCGCCGGTGCAGCAGGTATCGGTGGGGGAGATAGCTATGCCTATGCGGATTGTCAATTCTTTCCTCTCCAAGGAGGTCTGGCTGGAACCATTACTATCAACGGTGGCAACGTCACAGCCATCGGCGGTTATCTTCACGGTGCCGGTATAGGTAATGGAGGTGCACCTGAAAGTAGAACTAGAGGAAGGATTACCATTAACGGAGGTTTTGTACAAGCTTATACTGATGATTATAGAGATTGTACAAGTTCGGCCATTGAAGCGGGTGATGACTGGGGATACATCCATATCAACGGCGGTGAGGTCGTTGCCATATCATACGGCTATGGTGCCGGCATCGGCAGCCACAACAAGCCTAGAATTCGTATCGATGGTGGTGATGTGACGGCAATGAGTGTTTACGGCGCTGGCATCGGTTCATACGGCTCCGTTTATGATGAAGTAGGAGGTGATGGAGGTTCTATTTACATTAATGGTGGTAATATTTTTGCCATGTCGGCTGGGAAAGGCGCTGGTATCGGTGGCGGCAATGGCCATCATGGTGGAGAAATACATATCAACGGTGGCAACGTGAATGCCATCGGCGGTTATTGCGAATACAGTTACTTTGCGGATCATGGTCCTACCTTCATCAACCTTGGGTATGATGTGAACCCCGCTTATAGCATGGCCGCCACTGCTTTGATGACTTTTTTCGAAGAGTGGCTTCACTCAGGTACCTTCGGCGGAGCGGGTATTGGCGGTGGTGACCATGGGAGCGGTGCTACGGTCAACATCACCGGAGGTACTGTCAAGGCCCAAGGTGGCATGAACTCTTGCCGGGCCATCGGCAAGGGCAATGGCGGCCGTAACAACGGCAGTTTGAGTATCTACAATAAAGCCAGAGTGTATGTCGGTGCCGGTAACGATTCCGTTGTCCAATGGAAAGGCGACCGCATAACGGCTTGCCAAGGTAACAAGGCAGCTGCAGTCACGCATTGTATCCACGACAGCCTGACCTACGCTATTTTCGATGGTGAAAAGCATATTGATCAATGTTTTTATTGCGATCATATAGCTCTGAAATTCCATGTTTTTGACGATCAAGGAAGATGTACCCTTTGCGGCTATGGCAAGCCGACCTATACGGTCACGGTGTATATGCCGGCTGAGAGTTGCGACGGTACCTACGAGTCGGTCACTTACACGGTGGGGCAAGGGAAAGACTTCCAGCTCCCCGAAAGCATCTCCCGCATCGGAGCACTTCAGTTTGTGGGATGGATGCTGGGTACCCCGGCCGATGTCCAAGGCTACGAGTGGATTGACTACGAGCCCTTGTGCGCTGAGAACGGCATCTACTCCAACGTCACATCCGACCTTTCGTTCATTGCCCGCTACGCAGAATATTGGGATGGAACAGGAATGGGAACTATCGGTGACCCCTATCTGATTGCCACCACCGCTGACCTTGACCAGCTGGCAACTCGTGTGAACGAAGGCCAGGACTTCCTCGACAAGTATTTCCTTCTTGTCGAAGACCTAGCATACGACGGTACGGCCAACAACTACACTAGCATCGGTGGGACACGTCTCTATAACCGTTATGCTAGTTTCAACGGCACTTTCGACGGCGATGGCCACAGCATCAGTGGCATTAACATCCAAAGCGGCATTTTCAGAGGCGTGTTCGGCTATCTGGGAGCCAACGGCAACATCACCCGATTGACGGTCAGCGACTGCACTTTCAAGGGGTCTGCGTTTATTGGCAGCATTGTTGGCTCCAATGAAGGTACCGTTGACCATTGTCTGGTGCTTGGTGGCACGGTGCAAGGTTCCACCAGTTGCGGTCATGTCATTGGCTACAACATCAAAAAGGCTCTTTTCAATTACTACACTGCCAACGACAACTTGGGCGGCATCGGTGAGAGCAATTCAGCCAGCACCGAGGTCAACCTCTTTGGCGGCGACAAAGGTTATACCATCCACTGTGCAGAGGGTTTGTCCTTAGAATATGTCAATGGATCGGCTGCAGGTAGTTACGATGATGCCCTCATCGTACATGACGGAACCCTTTATGCCGCAGCGGGTGTCACCATTTCCTTTAAGGTGAGTCCCGCCATGGGTTTCGGCATCGAATCCCTTATGTGCAATGGTACGGAAATCACACCCAACAGCCATGGTGTCTATACCTTCACCATGCCTGCCGCTGATGTGTCAATCACCTCAATCTTGCTGCAAACCGCCTTCATTACCGAAGGCAATTGGCATGACGAAGCCAACTGGAGCAATGGCCTCCCTAGTGAGGGTAGCGATGTCGTCATCGCCGCACCGGCCACCATTCATGGCATCGTCAATGTGGGCTATGTCACTTTTGAGAACGGAGGTAGCATCACCATCGCCGATGGTGGACAACTAATCCATGCCGACAATGTGCGAGCCACCTTGCAGAAGGAAATCCTCGGCTATGATGAAGACAACGATAGATGGTACACCATAGCATCGCCTTCCACCAGTCCTGTCTCCACTGCCAACCTTGTCACGGAAAGTGAATATGACCTTTACCTTTACCATGAACCTACGCACTATTGGTGGAACTCTGAAGACAGCCTACACAACTTCAACACCCTGAGAGATCTCGAAGGCTATCTCTATGCCAATGAAGAAAAGGTCACGCTGTCGCTCACTGGCAACATGCAAGCCACCGACAATACGGTCACCATTCCGTTAAGCTATAATAATTCCGCTGGTAGATTGAAGGGTTTCAACCTGGTGGGCAATCCTTTCACGAGAGGACTCACACAAGGTGATCTTATCACCATTGGTGATGATGCCCTTACCACTTACCTTTTGGCCGACGGCAATGGTGAATTGGTTTCATACGCCCTTGCCGAAAGGCCCATCGAGCCAGGTGAGGGATTCTTTGTGCAAGCCACTGAGCCTGGTCAAAATCTGGTCATCAATAGCGTCACCCGAGGGAGACAATCGAAAGGACAACCCGCTTACTTCCGCATCGAGGTGGGCAACGAAGGCTACTACGATCACGCCTACGTGCAGTTTGGCGGCGGCAACACCCTGCGCAAGATGAAACTCAGCGACAATACATCGAGTGTTAGCGTCTGGCACAATGGCGAAGACTGGGCAGCAGTCACCATCGGAAGTGCCACGGGCGAACTGCCTGTCAACTTCAAGGCCACGGAGAACGGAACCTATACCATTAGCGTCAGCACCGAGGGCTTGGAGGTGGATTACATGCACCTTATTGATAATATGACGGGAGCCGACACAGACTTGCTTCAGACCCCGAGCTACAGTTTTGAGGCCAAGACGACTGACTATGAATCACGTTTCAAGCTGGCGTTTGCCGCAGACGAGGCCGTCTGCGGGCCCAATGAGGCCTTCGCCTTCATCAGCAACGGTGAGATCATCGTCGATGGCGAAGGCGTGTTGCAGGTCATCGACATGACGGGACGCATCATCATCAATAGAGTCGCGGCGGGCCACGTCTCTACCAACGGGATGACCCCTGGCGTTTATGTGTTGCGCCTCATCAATGGTGACGACGTGAAGACACAGAAGATGGTCCTTCCGTAAAGTCAACCTAAATTCAAATGAGGCCTTGGGGTAAAAAAGGATCTACAGGGCATTCACAATGCCAAAAGGCAGCGCAAAAAAAGTTTGCCCTTTTCCATTGCAAAAAGCCGGAAAAAAACACGGCTTGACCTTTTGCGCGTGTGAAAAGGTCGACCAAACGCTTTTTCTGCCGATTTTCATGGTAAAAAGCCAGCGCAGAAAAAAAGTCCGCCTTTTTCCATGCAAAAAGCTGGAAAAAAACACAAGTCTGTCTTTTTGCATTGCAAAAAGGCAGACCTGGCATTTTGCCTTCCCGTGAGCATTCCGAAATAGCACGTTTATTGCATGCCTATTACCCCGATATGTAATAAGCACCCGCTGTGGTATTTTCATGTCTTTTGGTTTGCAAAAATACAAAATATTTGTAAAACGCAAACTAAAGTTAAAAAAATACAATATCTAAGCTGCTCCCAAACGCTCTTTATTCTCCTTCTACCACTTTTATCTCGTCGGGGGTGAGGCCGTAAAGTTCGTACACCATGCGGTCTATTTCTTTGTCGGTGGCGGCAATTTGGGTGGTGAGGGCGTAGATAGGAGAATAATCATTATAAGTTTTTGGGTCTCCCAAGAAAGTGTGTATCTTTGCCCCCATGTTATCTAATCATTATAACCGTTTCCAACTCGCTGCCCAACTCACCCGAGGCCTCTTCCTGACCGACCCCAAACGTTCAACGATAGGCCGCGTATGGCAACTCCTTTCAAGGTTCACATGGGAGCTTCCGCAGACCTTTGTGGGATGGCTTTATTCAGTGTCACGGGCACTCGCTGGTCAGGTCACCCGAGTCGATACCTTGGGCGGCATCACCTTCGCGACGAAATTGGGATGTGGCTATGGTATGGGTGTGTCGTTGGGTACTTTCGTCGACCTTTGGGCTGGCTCTTGGATGCGTGGGGAAGGAGAGGCATATATCCTTGGCAACCAAATCTGTATGCACGAGTTTGGCCATACCGCCGATAGCCAGCTTTTTGGTTGGTTCTATCTGCCTCTCATCGGGCTGCCCAGCCTGCTGAGTGCCTTTGGTAAAGGCGACCACAACGTGTTTTGGACCGAGATACGCGCCAACAGGCATGCCAAACGGTATTTCGGCAAGTATTATGGCATCGCATGGAACGAGAATGGCTACCCGACAAAAAACTTGACTTAACGGTATTAAATCACCTTTTCATTAACTACACGCCACTCGCCAGGCTGTAAGTCACCCAGCGCTATGTTGCCAATCTTGACGCGGATCAGACGCAATGTGGGAAACCCTACGGCTGCAGTCATGTGGCGCACCTGCCGGTTCTTGCCTTCGATGAGGGTGAGACGCACCCAGCTGGTCGGGATGTTGGCACGGTAGCGGATGGGTGGCACACGCTCCCAAAGGTTTTCGGGTGCTTCCACGATTTCCGCTTGGCAGGGTTTGGTGCGGTAGCCTTTGATGGTCACACCTCTTTTCAATTGGTTGACCGCCTCTTGCGTGATTTGTCCATCGACTTGGGCAAGATAAGTGCGAGGATGCTCGAACTTCGGGTCGAGTAGCTTCTTAATGAGTGGTCCGTTGTCGGTGAGGAGCAAGGCACCCTCGCTGTCGTGGTCGAGGCGGCCTGCGGCATACACATTAGGAGGAAAACCGAACTCGTCGAGGGCGCGATGTCCGGCCTCGGGAGTGAACTGGCTGAGTACGCCAAAGGGCTTGTTGAAGATAATCACCATGGCGCAAAATTACATTTTATTTCCATTTACTGCACTTTGAATGATAAAATCCCTATCTTTGCAAGTTCGAAACATAGTTTCGACAGGCTCAACAACCATGCGAAAAGTAGTAACCGTTTCGGATCTTAAGAATGCCCTCGGCTTAAAAGGTTTCTTCGGCACTTGTGCCGCAGGAGCGGTTTATGGATACCTCCGTCTTGGAAAAATCAACCGTTTGTTCGACGGAGCTGCTGATTATCAAGGCCGTGAGTTTGCCGACCATCTGCTCCAAAACATGAACATCACCATTGATGTCAGTCCCGAGCAGTTGGAGAACATTCCCAAAGAGGGCGGTTTTGTCGTGGTGAGCAACCATCCTTTTGGTGGCATCGAAGGCGTGATGCTGCTGAGTGTCATCGCCAAGGTGCGTCCCGATTTCAAGGTCATGGCCAACTTTATTCTTTCGCATATTCCCAACCTCAAGGAGTGTTTCTTCGCCGTCAACCCGTTCGAGAAAAACCCGGAATGGAAGAGCAGCGTGGGGGGCATCAAAGGAGCCATCTTGCATATCGCCGAAGGCAATGGCTTGGGTGTGTTCCCTGCGGGAGAGGTGTCGCGCTATCATGGGCATGACTATCCCGAGGACCTGCCTTGGAGTACTTCCATCGCTCGTATTATCAAGAATGCAGGTGTGCCTGTGATTCCCGTGTTTTGGGAAGGCCATAATTCGAAGCTGTTCTATGCGGTCGACAAGATTCATCCTATGTTGGGCACAGCCCGTCTGACTAAGGAATTGATTAATAAACACGACCAGTGTTTCAACCTTCAAATAGGCAAACCGATCCTGCCAGCTGAGGTCGTCCTCTACGACAAACCTGCTGACTTGGCGGCCTATCTGCGTAGCCGTTCCTATGCGCTTGAGGCCAATATACCAGTCAAATCCGGTGAGAAGAAAGAAGTGAAACAGGCTGAGATTGATGCTCCGACGGATTTGTCATTGATGGTAGCCGAACTAAATGCCATTCGCGAGAAGTCATTCTTGTATTCGACAGCTAACTATGATTGTTATTTGGCGGATTGTGAGGATATTCCGAATATCATGCATGAGATTGCGCGGCTGCGCGAGGAGACTTTCCGCGCCATCGGCGAAGGCACGGGCAAGCGTCTCGACCAAGATGAATTTGATGGGTATTTCAAGCAGATGTTTCTTTGGGATACGGTCAAGCAGAAGATTGCAGGTTGTTATCGTCTTGGCATCGGCAGCGAGATTATTCCCAAATATGGTATTAAGGGCTTCTATGTAAGCACTTTGGTGAATATCCACGAGTCTTTTTCCGACAAATTGTTGCATACCATCGAGTTGGGGCGTTCTTTCGTCGCTCTTGATTACCAAAAGGAGGTTCTGCCGATGATGCTTTTGTTGCGCGGCCTGTCGGATGTGGTGGTGCGTTATCCCGAAATCAATCATTTCATTGGTCCAGTAAGCATCAGCGCATGGTATCCAAAGTTCTATCTCAGCTTGATTGCACGCTTTGTGTCGGAAAAACATGCGGTTGAGGATGAGTTGAAAGGCAAGGTCACACCCAAAACACCCTTTGTTCCCGATTATTTGAAGGTGGATTCCGATGTGTTACTGAAAAACAACATGAATGGTGTCGATAAGTTCGACAAGTTCCTGTTCCGCCTCAGCAACGGTGAGTATCGTCTGCCTACTTTGTATAAGAAGTATTTGAAGCTTAATGCCAAGTTCCTCTGCTTCAACGTCGACCCCGACTTCAACGACACATTAGATAGCCTTTTGTTCCTTACTTTCACCGACTTCCCCGAAGACGAGGTGATGCCGCTCTTCCGCGACAGCAGCGATGAGGAGAAGGAAATCGTCAGGAAACGCTTCGGATATATTTGATGTTTCACGCAGGAACTGATTTTTGTTTCACGCAGAATACGCAGAATGCGCTGAACCTTCCGGACGAAAGGTAGGCATCGCTTTGCGCTTCATAAAGTTCTGCGCGTTCTGCGTGCTACTAAATATCTTCCTCAGATTCTTCCTCGATGGTTTGGGCAAAGAAGCTGAAGTTCACCTTGCCGTAGTGTCGTTGTTCCATGAAGTGAGGATGTTCCTCAAAATGCTGATACTTATCGTGTTCAAGGATAAACATGCCGCCCTCGCGTAAGAGGTTGTTGTCGAAAATCAGTTGCACCAGCGTGTCGTAGTGTTGGCAATCATAAGGTGGGTCGGCAAAGATGAGGTCGTATTGCATCTTGTGCTTTTCGAGGAAACGGAATACATCCGAACGGACGACGAGCAACTCTTTCATGTCGAGTTTGTTAGCCGTCTCGCGGATGAACTTCACACAGCCGAAGTCTTGGTCGACGGAAACGACTTTAGGACAGCCTCTTGAGACCAGTTCGTAAGAGATGTTGCCCGTTCCGGCAAACAAGTCCATGGCTTCGACCTCTTCAAAGTCGAAATGGTTTTCAATGATGTTGAACAGGCTTTCCTTGGCCATGTCTGTGGTGGGACGCACGGGCAGGTTGGCAGGAGCGGTGATTTGCCGGCGTTGGTATCTTCCTCTTATGATTCTCATCTTTTTTCTTTTTGACTCGGGACTTCGGGACTCGGGACTATTGTTCTCGTGTCTCGTGTCCTAGTAAATGGTAAAGTGTGTAATAATACTGGAACGGCACATCCTTCAACGCATCGCTGACTTGCAGGACATGAGGGTCGTCCACAAAAATGAGGTTCTTTACATAATGTCTACACAGGTCAATGATTTCTGAAGAAGGAAGGATGAGTCCTGACAACTGAACGGTGGTTTCTTGTCGCGAAAGGCCGTTTTGATCCATGGCAAAGAGTAGGAAATAAGCAAAGTCTTCTTTTGTGTCGTATTTGAAGTTGTTGAAAAAAAGCAGATGGCCTTCCTTCAGGATGACCATGTCGAAATCGTGGCTACGCACATTGACAAAGACTTGGGATTCTTGTTTTGGGTCATGTGTCACACTGTTGATGAACAAGGTGCTTGAATGGGTGAAGGTTGCGTTTCCCCATCTGGCTAACACTTTTTCTTTCAGTGTGTTCGGCATGGCGAAGACATTGAAACAAGGCATGGAAGCCATTTTCTCAGAATGGATGGCATATCCATCAGGGATTTGGAAGGCAAATTCAAGGTATTTGTCTTTGTCGGCATCGTTGAAAATGGGTTCGGGTATCAAGGTGTTGATGCGTTCGTCATAAATGCAGGTTACCGACAGGAAAGCCTTGTTGTTCAATCCTTTTTGCTCTAAAGCTTGGTCTAAGGTGCGGAACAGGAACTGGCTGTCGGTCAGCATCTCTGAATGATAGCATTCCAAGGCGATGAGGCGGGAGCTTTGGGTATCGAGAAGGGCATAAGAAAGACCATCCAATGCGCATTGGATGGTCAGTCTGTATTGCGATGACTTCTCGGCATCAAATACCTCGTCAAACTTGGAGATATTGGGGATTAACGATGCCGTCATTCATGCAGTGATTAGAGTTTCTCCCAGTTACCATCGGTGGTGGCTTCTTCCATGGAGCCAACTTTCAGACCGGCATAACGGTTGATGCTTTCCTTTTCAGCCTTGGCGTTGTCGCGGCGCTGATTCCATTCTTTTTCGCTGAAGGCATCACCTGGGGTGGCCAAGTAGACTTCATAAGGAGTGCGGGCCTCGAACACCGGAATTTTAATGCCGTTGCGTTCGATGGTACCAGCTTCGAGTTCGTACTGATGCTGTGGTTGGCTAAATGGCACCCACTTGATGTCGTTGATGTTGAAGTTGTCGCGTTTGCCTTTGAGGGAATCCATCACTTTCACGAAACCGATGGTGTCGTTAATGGTGCGCGTGAATGTAGTGTCGGTCGGGTCGGGAACAATCTTCACAATCGGGATTTCGGCCGTCTGGCAGAATTTGATCAGCGTGTCGAAACTGTTCGTGTACTGGCTTGTGGCGTTCTTGTAAAGCACCTCGGCATTACGGATGTCAATGAGGCGCTCAACGACTTTGGTTTCACGGGCTTTCTGCTCGTTGTTGAATTTGATGGGAGCCTGGATGCTCTTCACGACTTGTAGTGCTAAGACCACAATAATGGCAAACAACAGAATGTTGATGACGATGGATAATCCTTTTTTCATTGTAGTATGATTTTCTAATTATTCACTCTTTCTGAATGGCGGCAAAGTTAGGATTTTTTCCGTTATGTAGGACAAAAAAAATCGTTTCATTTTAAAAATGGATTTTGTGGAAATTTAAATATTTGTCATCCAAATATTTACGGATTTTATCAGCGAGGATGATAAAGACTTGGAGTTCTTTTTTCTCCAACCATAAGGTAGCGTCATCGTCTCTGTTGATGGCTTTTGCAAAGGCCAGATTGACCTCAAAATGGTTTTTGATGAGCCATTCTTCGGCTTTCGGTTCCTTGTCGATGACGCTGTCGATGGCGGCCAATTGGGGGAATTTGTGTTCCATCAACCAGTCCTTGGCTTTGGTGTCGCCTTGTATGGTTTGGCTGAGGGCGACAAGCTCGGGATAGCCGTTGCGCATCAGCCAGTCGCTGAATTCGTCGCCTTGCTCCGGCTCGAAGGTGCAGGCAAAAGCCATGAGGATTTTTATGGGGTAGTGGGTCATATGTTACGCATTACGAGATTGGATTTCATACCTTTACATAATGCTTTCTAATTTTCTCGTTCAACAGGTCTTGAAATTCCTCAAATGAGAAACATGCTTTCAAAGTTTTGGGGTAAGCTTTTTTCTTTTGGCGAGAAGAAGTGGTTGAGTTGGTTTGCCTTATAGTTGTCGTTGTGGTTTGCATACGATTGATGTGTTTTGCATGCAAAAATAGATATTTTTGTTATTGGTCGCAAGTATTTTTCTTTTACAGTCTATTCTTCTCTTCATTTCCCGCACCAGTGCCTTTGTATTTGCTGCGCGTGGTGTTGAAATTGTAGCGTACGGTGAGGCCAAACTCGCGGCTGTCGCTCCAACCGATTTGTTTGGTTTGGATGCCGTCAAAGTATGAGAGCATTTTGTTCTTTTCGGTTCCAAGCAAGTCGTAACCTTGCAAGCGGATGGAAAGGCGGTCGTCAAAGAAGGTTTTGGTAAGGCTAATGTTCAGCGACCCAGTATTTCCAGTAAACGAACCGTTTTCTTGGTCGCCGATGGTGGTTAACCAACCATCGATGGAAGCCACCCAGCCGTGACCGAATTCAAAACTGTTATCCATACCAAATTGAAATACAGGTCGGTTCAATACGTAATCACCAGTGGAAGTATGCAGTGTGAACCATTGCTTTTCCATTGCGACAGTAAGTTGAGGCGACCAAATTTCGAATTTCGGAGCCACAGCCACCATTGCCGAAACGCTTTTCAGAGATGGGATGTTTGTTTGCGTGATGACCGTGACGCTACTATGCCCCTCCAAAGGCTTGGACCACATAATGATAGCATCTTTGCGGTCGCTGTAATTCACCGAGCATTGCAGAAACTTCCAAAGTCCCGTCAAAGTGAGGTCGTGTACATATTCGTGTTTCAAAGAGGGATTACCTGTCTGCATCAAGAAGCGGTTGCCATAACTCATATTGTTACTCAATTGATTATAAGTAGGGCGGCGAGTCCTGGCGTCATAACTCAATTGCAGTTGCACTTGATCGATTTGTGTGGCGAAAGAGAGACTGGGGAAAAAGTTGCCGAAATTGCGACTTTGCTCATCGATGTGGAGACCGTTTTCAAAATAGTCGAACTTCACCCATTCGTAGCGTAGGCCTGCTGAAAGTTGCCCGATAGGTGTTTCGCGGCTGTATTCCATAAAGGGCGCTATGTTCGACTCTTCTAACTTGGCGAAGGAAGTCGGCACATAGTTTTCGGGCTGGATGTAGTCGTCGTTACGGTGGGTGTTGGTGTACTCTGCACCAGCCGTCAGATTACCGCCAAAAAGCGGATAATCAACCGTGAGTTTTGAGGCGAAAAGCTGATTCTTTACGATGTTTTCCGAGGTAAAGATGCGGCTTTCCTGACTGTCGCTTTGTTCGTTGAAAAGGGCGTATTCGTGGCTGTCGTTGCTCAAAAAGTCCGTGTTGAAATTGATTTCAGCTTCACCGATTTTGCCTCTGTAATAAGCATTTATCGTATGTGCAGGTTGTTGATAAGTCGTTCTGCCATCGACCGTGTTTTCCATGTGGTCAAAATACTGACCATTGGCGGTAATGTCGCTTGACGACCAAGGTGTTTGTATTCTGTCAGGTCGAAGCGTGAAGTTATAGCGGAAACCGATGGAATTATTCTCATCGAAAGCGTAATTGGCACCAATCACATTGCGCGAGGTTTGGCTTTTGATGCGATTGTCTTGGATAAACAGTTGCTCCCATAAGGTGTCGGAGGGTACAATCGTGGTGGTAATGCTTTGCCAGCGAATGTTGGTCAAGGAATAATGCAGTGTGCCGAACACATCTAATTTGTTATGGCGATAATTCCAGTTGAGTTGTTCTACGAGGTCGGTGTTTTCCGATTGATAGTAAGAGGAACGTACGTCAAAACCGAAGCCTTCGCCTTGCACGGGCTTGGTGCGTATCTTGACAACACATTTCACCGAGGCATCATAACTCGATCCCGGATTGGTGATAACCTCCACGTTTTTAATGTCTTCTGATTTCAGTTGGTCGAGTTCAGACACATCGCGTATCTCGCGCCCATTGATATAGATAAGCGGAGCACCTTTGCCGAACACTTCAAAACCTTCGCCTTTTTTGGTCAAGCCAGGGATTTTGGCCAGCACATCTTCTGCCGTTCCCGCCTTGCTCAGCACCGAGTTTTCCACTTGCGTGGCAATGCCTTCAGAGGTCATTTTGTAAGTTGGTCGCGAAGCCGTCACTTCCACTTCATTCAAAAGATGTTGGTCGGGCATCATTTTGATGTCGCCCACATTTCCGCCAAGGCATTTAATGAATTGCGAAACATAGCCGATGCTTGAAACTTTCAGCAATCCTTGGGCCTGCTTTGCCCCGATGGAAAACTGTCCGTTGATATCCGAAACAGCACCTTGCACAAATGTTGAGTCGGGCAACGACAATAAAATCACATTGGCGAAAGGCAAGGGATAGTCGTTTTCGTCGATGATTCTTCCATTGATGTTTTGCGCTTGGGCAACTATCGCCATCAAGCAGAGCACGGGGATAAAAAGCAGTCTTTTCATTACGGTTGAAATTTGATGTTGAACACGGGTAATATGGATTTGGCTCGAAAAAGTTACACATTTACAGGCTGCAAAGGAAGCGAATAGTCTAGACCGCATTGTTACCCAAACGGGTAATTCATTTCCCGCCCCAGTGCCTTTGGACCGCAAATATGGAATTTTATATAAGGTTCAATTATTTCATATAGTTGTTTTTGACCATATAGTAAAGGCCTTCTCCACAATCACCGTTTTTAAGGTCTTTTAATTCCACTTTAATTACCCAATAAGGAAGATTTGTAT
>JAFWRA010000077.1 GCA_017508895.1 Bacteroidales bacterium | reverse complement strand
GGTGTATGTGATACTATTGAAAAAAGCGTAAGACCTTTTGTGATTCCCTTTGGGAATATCTATTCCTTCACTGCCACACGCGCTGTATGGTTTCTCCCTTCCGCATCCGCAATCCGCAGCAGGTAAACGCCTTGTGGCAAGCCCGCCAAATTGATTTCATTTGTGTTTTCCACCGTCTTCACCAATTGCCCGAGACTATTGTAAATTTTCACTTCGGTAGCGGTTGCGCCTTCAACACGGACAATGTCGTTAGCGGGATTGGGATATAAACTGACGCTCTCAACGGCAGCTTCCTCCACATCATCCCAACACTCGCCGTCTGTCCAAACGAGGTTGTCATCCTCAAAATAGCACTGCAAGTAAGCAAAACCACTTGCCGTCCAACCAGGAATGTACCGCCAATTGATGCCCGACAAGCTGCCAATGCCCTCAATCCAAACTTCAGGCTCTTCGGGATTGACTCCCCAACCTTCATTGAACACATACTTGTTTCGTACCGAGCCATCGTCCAAGACGACCTCCTCGATGGCCATCACTTGGATATATTCAGGCTCGTCGCCATAGCCAACCTCAAACAAGTCGCCGACTTGGAGATTGAAGTCATAATAGACTTCCTCATCCATAATATGTGGTATCGCGGTCGAATAACGCCTGAGATACACCTTTTTGCCTTCCTCACGCAAAAGGCCAAATGGCACTGTGTAATTTAAGTCATCATATAATACGGTCAACTCCCTATAAGTTTGTCCCTCAAATTCAATTTCATCGCCAAGTCTCGCGATTTCGTATTGCGAAACGCCATAATAGAAATCAAACCGCATATCCCACTGCTTCTCACCTGTTTTTGGGATCAAAGGATAATACATTGTAATATCTTCAAAGAGTTGCGTCGTCCACACATATTCAGGCTGGACACCACTCCGTCCGGTAACGGCCACTCTTCCGTCGTCGAACACGTAGACCGAGGAAATGGCATCGTCGCGGTCGTCCCTGTCGTGGCGATAACAGCCCGTCATTTCGCCCGTTGCGGCATCCAATTTGAGCACGATGTAATCATAACCGTGTCCCGCTCCCAATCTTTGGCTTTGGCCACCCACATAGACATGCCCGTTTCTGACGAAAAGCGCATTACCGATGTCGGCATTGTTGCCGCCAAACGCATAGCGGTTTTCCCAAAGCAGTTGTCCGTCGGGACTGTATTTCAGCGTGAGAATGTCGTTGTTGGTGTGGTTGGGCATTCCGTAATTCGAACCGAAGTGTCTGCCCGTTACATAGATGTTGCCTTCCTCATCTTGCACCATCGCCCTGATTTCGTCGCCCGACACATTACTGGGCAAATTGGTGCCATAATCATGCGCCCACACCAAGTTTCCTTCCGAATCGATTTTGGAAACTTTATAAGCCATTGTTGCCGTGACCAACAGATGATGGTCAGGGGTCGATTGGACGTTCGAGAATCCCCTTGTATCGCATGCGGTGCCCTCAAAAATCAGGTTGTTGTCGAGATCTAGTTTGGTCAAATGCCTGTTTGCCCCAAACAAAAGCAGCATTCCGTCCATGGCGAAAACATCATAAAGGAAAGGATTGGCATCATTGGCATCAAAGTCTCTCTGCCACAACAGATTGCCATCAGCATCGTAGCAAAACAACTGCGGGATGGTAACAGTGACAATGTAGTCATCGCCAGGTGCGGGATAATCGTATTCCCTGTAGGAGGCCAAAACCAAACGGCCATCGGAGGACAAAACCAGATGCTGGGCCATGAATGACGTGTCGGCCTCATTTTGGATGGTTTCTTCCCAAACCAAGTCGCCATCCGAAGTGAATTTCTGAAGGACAACTCTCGATTTGTAGAACTCAAGTCGCTCATTACAAAGGATATAGACGTTATCAGAGGCATCAATCTGATAACTAACGATAGTCTTTTCGTAGGGCGAATTGGTGCCAAATGTTTTTGTTGAAACAATGGTTCCGTATATGTCATAGGTGACCATCTCCAACTGGGTTTCACCGTTGTTGAGCGTCACTCCCGTCACCTCGATGTATTCTTTCACGTCTTCAATGCCGCGGACGACAGGGGTACTGGAAATATAGTTGACATTCCCAACTTGATAGTCTTCTGACCAAAGCAGATCAGATTGTGCCTTCGTCATGCCCGCCACTGCCATAAAGGCAAGCAGAGTATAATACTTTAAGTTTTTCATCGTATCGTTATTTTATTTGTGTATACTTTTCCATCCCCATCCGCGATGCGCAGCAGATAAACCCCTTGCACCAATCCCTCCAAACTCACCTCATTAGAGTTCAGCACCCTCTTCACCACTTGCCCCAAAGCATTATAAAGCCAAACCTCTTCAGCCTCAACACCATATATCCGCACCAAGTCCTTACTCGGATTAGGATAAACCCCAACACCATTTTCATTCCATCCCTCCTGTTCCTCGATGCCGTCATAGTCAAAAATGTCGGTAAGATGGAAAATCCAATAGTTATCCTGCGACCCCACCACCACATTGGGACAATTGATATCGCCGTAGGGATAAGGCGGCGGGTACAAGGCATCCTGGCAAAGAAAGACAAACTCCTTGTCGCTGACTTGAACGGCATCGGCATATTCTTGAGC
>JAFWRA010000076.1 GCA_017508895.1 Bacteroidales bacterium | reverse complement strand
TTGCGCATTTGTGCCATCCATTTCTCTTCTTTCTTTACATCCGCCGGGAATTCGTCGGCATACACATGCAGGCACAACGTGTCGAGCAGCATCATCAGCCTGGGGTTGGCATAAAAAGCCGAATCCGAAATCCACGAAACCAAACTGTTGCTGCTCTTTCCTTCGCTTAGCGATTTCATGTATTCCTCTCTGGGTGAAGCGACCTTTTCTTCCTCCACGTCGATGATTCTGAACTCCTTGGTGGTTTCCTTTGCCGGAACGTTCTTGCTCTCCTTGTTTGTCTTTGTCTCACAGCTTATCAGGCATGCAACGGCCAGTACTGTCAGTAATGTTTTTTTCATACTACTTTTTCAAATTATATGTCTGCATGGTAATAGAATTCAGCCCGCACCGGTGTCGGGATGCGGGCTAAATGATACTTCCGGATACACTTCCGTGGTTTATTGTTCCTGAAATTCAGCCATTCGCCGCCCCTCTGCCTTGCGGAGTTTGCGCAGGGCCTTGTCGCGAATCTGCCTTACCCGCTCGCGTTTCAGCCCCAGTTCCGAGGCTATTTCGGCCATGGTGCGTGCCGGCGTGTCAAGGGCGAAGTAGCGCGTGATGACGGCGCGCTCGCGCTCGTCGAGCACGTCGATGGCCAGTGCCATGGCCTCCGACAGCCCGTTGCGGTGCACCAGCTCGTCGGCCTGCTCGGCGTCGCCGTTCTCTATGATGCTGAGCAGGTTGAAGTTGGTGTTGCTCCCCACGGGCAGCGGCTCGTCAACCGACAGCGGCATCTTTTGCCGCTGGTCGCCGGGCGTGGCCTCCTTGGCGGGCACTTTGTAGAGGCCCACCTGCGACTCAATGGCGTTCTCCATGCTCTGGCGGATGTAGGGTGCGGCAAAGGCCACGAAACGTTTCCCGGCTTTCTTGCCGAACTTGGCCGCCGCCTTGAGCAGCCCGATGTTTCCCTCGCTCACCAGGTCCTCCAGGCTGAGGCCGCGGCGGCTGTACTGGTTGGCCAGCGACACCACATAGCGCAAGTTGGCGGCGGCCAGCTCACGCACGGCATCCTCGTCGCCGCCGGCAATGCGCCGTGCCAGCTCCTGTTCCTCGGCATCGCTGAGAAGCGGTGTCGGGCCTATTTCGTTGAGATAGGTCTCAATAGCTTTCGTCTTTTCCATAACTCGTCAGTGTTTGATGGTGCAAAAATACAATTTTTTTTTCTTTCAACAAAAGGTATTGGCAGGAAAATGTTGTTTTCCAAAGGAGGGTGCCCACAGGGGCGCGGAAGAAGGCCGTGCCGGTCCGTGACCAAAGACAGTTTGTCAAGATTTTTCAATAGATTTTTGATTCCCCAAAAGGTTTGACCGCAAATTTCGGGGAGAGATCTTGAAGATTGAGAGGAGAAAACTTCAAGATTTCTCCCCGAAATTTGCGGTCAAACTTCAGGATGTTTGCAAACCGTTGAAATTCAGTGATTTACAAAACCTGCAGGAAAACGGCCGGTTTTGTCAAAATTTTTGACAAATTTTCATCACCTTTCTATCCACAAATTTCGGGAGTTCAGACATTCGTTTTATAGCTTCTTTCTCAAAGCTGACAAAGATACTTTCACTCGGAAAAGTCCAAATTTATTTGGCTTTTCTCTCGTTTATCCGCAACTTTACATAACTTACCCCATCTCGGCATAAAAAAAAGAACACGTTCTTTTTGTTCTGCCCTCGATTTTTCGTAACTTTGGAAGAAATCTCAAACCATCTTTGTTTATCGGAGGTTTGGGAGATAACGCAGTTTTCGAGGTTACGATTTGGAAACCTTCTGATTTCTGTATTCTGCCGCGATATGCTTATTGTAAGACCACTCGACGCTGAGCCACCAGCCTGTTTTAATGGCTCATTGTTGGGGTGGAAAGGTACACAGAAGAAACGAGATTACAAAACTTTTGAAGGATTTTTCACTCATTCTTCTTTAGTCTCATGATTTTGAACTACCTTTGCACACATATATTAATAGAAGAGACTATCCTATGGCAAAGATTAAAGTTCAAAATACAGAGATTACAATTGTTTCTCATAATGACGATGACTACATTTCACTGACAGATATGGCTCGTAGTCAGTTGCAGGAACACATCATTTTCCGATGGCTCAGTCTGAAAAGTACGATTGAGTATCTTGGAGAATGGGAAATGCTCTACAATCCAAATTTTAATTGTACCGAATTCGGTACATTTAGAAATATGGCGGGCAGTAATAACTTTGTTCTGTCAGTAAAAACATGGATAGAAAAGACAGGTGCCATTGGTATCTTTTCTAAAGCGGGTCGCTATGGTGGCACTTATGCCCATCGCGATATTGCCTACCACTTTGGCATGTGGATAAGCCCAAAGTTCCAACTACTACTTGTTAAGGAATACCAACGTCTGAAAGCTGAGGAACAAAAGATGCTGGGTTGGACAGCAAAGAGGGAGTTATCCAAAATAAACTACCACATACACACCGATGCCATCAAGAACCACTTGGTACCAACTGAAATCACGGCTGCTCAGGCAAGCATCATCTATGCCGAGGAAGCCGACGTGCTGAATGTGGCTATGTTTGGAATGACTGCCAAACAATGGCGCGAAGCCAATCCAGACTTGAAAGGCAACATCCGTGACTACGCAACTATCAATGAGCTGATATGCCTCTCGAATATGGAGAACATAAATGCTGTGCTTATCAACGATGGAGTACCACAAGGCGAAAGGCTTATAAAACTCAATCAGATTGCTATCCAGCAAATGCAGGTGTTGGAAGGGAATGAGGGCAGGAATCTGCTAAAGTAAAAACAAACATTAACCCTCTTGTTTTTGACAGGTTATGAGTAATAATAGACTTCTAATCTGGTCAAACTCCTTTTGCTTCTTATAGGATACCGTTATCAGATGAAGTGATGTTCCTGAGGCTATCTGACAGATAACCATATAAAAATCGTCACCGTCTTCTTGACATTGTTGTAAGGCCAATACGCCGTTACCACCTTCAATATCAAAATCTTCGTAATAGTCATATTGATTACCTTCCAGTTTGGGCTTGCCAATTTCTTTCTCCAACTCAAATATGGTAAGTCTCCACACTGGGCTATCTGTACTTTCGTCACACCAAATTGTTATCGGCCAGTCATCATCATTGAATTCGAGATGTCGTTTATATGACCCAGGTATTATTATAGTCAATCTATCGATAGTTTCCTTGACCATTCCCTTACGATAGCCTGGTTTATAACCGTCATTCATGCTAACGGCAGTCGAAGGTATAATGGGTGATCTGCCGTCCAAGTGGCAAACTTCACAATAGTTATCATAAGGAATTGGCAGCATTGGATTTAGCCCATAAGCCTTTTCAAGATTATCGATAATCGACCTATTGAGATTAGCATCACTTTCACTTCTTTCTGATGACACATAGTAGCAATCTTCCCAAAGTTCTTTCATAGCGCAATTCCTATAGAAAGTTGCATCCTGTTGTTCATGGGGCCATACAAAAAAACGATCAGCGAAAGCCTCAATACCTCTGTCATGTATCAACTGGTTCATGAACTTGATGTCCCACAAACTTGTAGGAGCAACTATTTTCGCTCCACAGACATCTGGTATATACTGATTTGTCTGCCAACAAACAAATAGAGGGTTTTCATTACCTTCATCCATTTTTTGACAAGCAAGCTCAACAAGCCTCTCCAGCCATCGATAAAAATGATTATTACATAGTTTTGTGAAGTCGCGGTCGTTAGCATATTCCGAATCATCTTCATAGACGAGACTCCCCAAATCAAGAGCATCGATAAAATCGACTGCTGCCTTATGAAATCCAGGACCTGCTGGCGTACTTTGAAAGTAGCCCTCAACCTTTGTCTTGCGCAGTAATCCGCCTTCAACGACATGAAAGGTAATCTCACCCGTAGGACAAAGAGTTAAGGAGATATCTCCCTCATTGTCAATAATAATCTCAAAAGAACTATGCTTAGATAACTTGGTAATAATATCTACCAGTTTTTTACGACTCTTTATCTGCCCCGTAAATGATACTTCAATTGCCATAAATCTGTTGTTTCGTTTGTCACATACCGAATTAATGGGCAAAGATAGGGATTTTTTATGAAGTAGCAAAACTATTTGGCGTATTTTAGGTGATAAAAGACGGTTTCTTATTCCTTTTTAATTTTGGGCTGCAAAACTACTGTCTTTTGGGTTATCCATCGCCATGCAAAATGTAGCAGTTTGCGGAATAAGAAACGAGCGGTGAAAGGTGCTGCGTTCTGCCCCGATTTGCGTAGTCAATTATTGAGTTCTAACCCGCTTCTGAGACTTATATTGGGGTTACGAATAAGAAACCAAACTCCTTCACCAATCCTCCCAATTTTGCGTTACCCCGATTTTCGTACTTCCCCATTCATCCCCGTTTTACCTTTATTTTAGGCCGAATTGCATTAATCTTCCCTAATCCGTTGTTCTTTACAAGCTTTTTTCGTAACTTTGCCCACAAGAAGAAACACTCAACTATTATTTCTGATGAAAAATACCGTTATTGCGGTGCTTTCCGCGCTCCTGGCTTTGTGTGGCGTCTCTTTGCGGGCTGTTGCCGCCGCTCCCGGCGATTATGTCATCACCGATTATGGGGCTCGCGCCGACACCACCGTATTGAGCACCGAGGCCCTGCAACGTGCCATCGACGATTGTTCGCGCCAAGGTGGCGGACGCGTGGTGGTGCCCCCCGGCGACTATAAGATTGGTTCGGTGGAGTTGCGTAGCCACGTCAACCTGCACCTCATGGCCGGCGCCACCCTCTACGGCAGCACGCGCCTGGAGGACTACCGGCCCATGAAGGCCCGCTATGTGTCGCTTCGCACGCAGTCCACCACCATCCAGCTGCTCTATGCCGAGGGCATCTCCCATCTGGTCATCGACGGCTTCGGCACCATCGACGGCCGCGGCCGCGCCTTCCAGAAGTTGTCGTGGAACGACGAGGGCATCACCCGTCCCCACCTGCTACGGCTTATCGATAGCCAAGACATTGTGGTAAAGGATGTTACGTTGCGAAACAGCGGTTGCTGGATGCAACATTACCTGGCCTGCGACCGCCTG
>JAFWRA010000075.1 GCA_017508895.1 Bacteroidales bacterium | reverse complement strand
GATTTTTTCCATGATTCTCGACAAGGTTTTCCCGATGGATGGCAGTTTGCGCCCCGTCATTTCAGCGATTTCCTTGTAGGAATAGCCCTCGCTGTAAAGCACCGCAAGCGTTTGTTCCTTCTCGTTGAGATGCGCTATCGCATTGAGGATGTCGGAAGCCTCGTCTTGAGTGCTTTCATTTGTTTCGGGCAGAGTGCTTTCTATCGTGACGTTCCTTGCCGTTTTCCGTTTGTAGTCGATTCCTTTGTTGATGGTACTCCTGACGAGCCAGTTTTTCGTGTCGCGAATGACTTTTTCGTTGCTCATCGCAAAATAATACGCCGTGAATACGTCTTGTACGACATCCTTTGCGCCCTCTGGGTCTTGCAGCATCTTGGCCGCAATCCTGTACAGTTTCGGGTAGTGGTCTCGATATGTCTTTTCAAATTCGGGGTCCATCTTGCGAACTTATACAATCATAAGACGATTGAGAGTGCCGTTTTGTGACATGGGCGACACAAAAATAAGGAAAGAAATAGATGTGTCCACTAAATCGATAAAATGTATTACTTTTGCCCAATAAAACTCAACGAATTATGAAAGCATCGAACAAACAAGTTTTAGAAGAGGTAAAACGTTATGTCATCATCACCCTTGCGCTGTTTACCATGTGCTTGGGTTGGACGGCCTTCCTCATCCCGAACCACCTTATGGGCGGCGGCGTGAGTGGTATTGCGGCTTTAGTGTATTGGGGCACAGGTATTTCCACGGGTATTACGGTGTTCGTCATTAATGCCATTTTGTTGCTTATTGCGTTGAAAATTATCGGTGTGGGATTCGGTATCAAGACGGCCTATTCCATCATCATGGCATCAGTGTTCATGTCGCTGTTGCAGCATTTCATCACTGATCCGATGATGGCTGGCACGATGCAGCCTTTCGTCAGCGACCATTTCTTGGCAGCTATTCTTGGCGGCGGCTTGGCGGGTTTGAGTATCGGCGTGGCCTTCACACAAGGAGGCAGCACGGGCGGCACCGATATCATTGCCATGATTGTGTGCAAATACCGCAACATCTCGCAAGGGCGCGTCATCCTCATCCTCGACATCATCATCATCGCTTGCGGCTTCATTGTGGGTAATACGGTGGAAGACTTCATCTACAGCTGTGTCGTGATGGGTGTGTGCAGCTATTGCATCGACTTGGTTCTGACGGGCAATAAGCAGACCGTGCAGGCCTTCATTTTTACGGTGGAGCCTGAAAAGGTGGCTAACCGCATCGTCAATGAAATGCAGCGTGGCGTGACGGTCATCAATGGCACAGGCTGGTACACCAAGCGTGAAGGCCCTATCCTGATGGTGGTGGCCCACAAGCGCGAGTCGCAGCAAATACTTAGGATAGTTAAAGACGAAGACCCCAAGGCCTTCATGACGATGAACACCGTAATGGGCGCTTACGGTAAAGGCTTCGAGCAGATCAAGAAGTGACTTTTGACAATGGCCAATGACTATGACAATGACCATTTTTTCCGAGGGCACAGCGTTCACGCATTAGGTGAAATGGTCATAGTCATAGGCCATAAGCCATAGTAAAAAAGGGAAAGCCTTTCGAAAAGCTCTCCCTTTTTTCGTGTTTGAAAAACCAATGATTACTTTATGCCGAGTTTCTTGGCGATGTCCTTCGGCAGGGCGTCCTTGTGGACCACGATGTTCAAGGTCTTGTAGCGGACGAAAGCCTTGCTGACATACCAAATGCCATTGTACTGGCCAGCATCGCCCCAGCTGTTCTTCACAATGAAGTACTCGTTGCCGATTTGGTCCTTAGCGGTACCGTAGATGAGCATACCATGGTCGTCGCCGGTCTCATAGTTGTCGTATGCAATCTGACGTTCCTTTTGGGTGACCCACTTTTGTGGGGTAGGACCATTTTGTGCTTCTTTCTTACGGTCGGCGGCACTCATGCCCAGCCAGTGAGCCATGTCGCTACCTTGAAGGTCGCGGCCTTTGGCTTCGAGGTCGGGGAGGACAGCTACACCGGCCATCTTGCCACGGAGCCAACCAGCTTCGCTGACGTCGCTGCCCCAAGCAATCGGATAACCTTTGTCAATGGCGTTGTCCATCACCTGCATGAACTCGTCGATGGGGAGGTTCCATGCCTGTCCCCAACGCCAGTTGTCCTGCACTTCAATGACGAAAGGCTCATAGAAAGGATGGTGCGTGAACGAAGTCAAGTTGATGTAGTCGTTCATGTTGAGGCCTGTCGACTCGGCGAAGGTCATAGGTGTGTACTTCTTGCCGTTGTAGGTAAATTCGGTCGGAGGAACACCAAGGTAGGCGTCATAAATGCCAGCCAAACCCTTCTTCCAAAGCGGATTGCCGTCCTTGTCCATTTGAATCTTGCGGCTCTTGATGACACCTTCCACGTATGGATCGGTGACAGCGGAGAGCTCGGTGAAGTTCGACAGTGAATCGCCGTGCATGGCACCAGCGGGCATCAGTTCGTCGGGAACGAGGCCATAGTGTTTGATGGCATACAGCACATCACCGAAAGAACCACCTTGCGAGAAGGATACGTCGCCATGGGTACGGACAGCGGCTTCAGCGCGGTCGAGGTAGGTCTTGTAGACGATGTACATTTCGGAGAAGTCGTACTCGGGCTTGCCCATGCGGAGCAGCTCGGCCTCAAAGAATGCCAGTGAGCTGTAGCACCAGCAGGTACCAGCTTGATTCTGGTCTTTCACGGAGGTGACGGGAAGCTCCTTAATGGTGGTGAACTTGAAGCCTTCTTCTTCCTTGGCTTCCTCGTTTTTAGCCTGAGGCTGGGCAACGACGCTGATGCTGAGCATCAAAGCGGTTGCAGTAAGTAAATGCTTGAATTTCATATTTGTTATGATTTAAAGATTTAAAAATTCAATATTCAAAATTTGAAATTAGGTGGCAAAGTTAGGAAATTATTTCAATCAAAGCCCCAAATCTTTCTTCATGGCCTTCGAAAGCGCATCTTTGTGGAGTGTGAAGAAGATGGTATATTGGCGCAGGTATTGCTCGGAGCAGTACCAGTAGCCTTTGTAAGGGCCTCTGTCGCCCCAAGAGTTCTTGATTTTGTAGTATTTGTTGCCGTTTTGGTCCTTGGCGATGCCGACAACCAACATGCTATGGTCATCGCCTGCATCCCAGTTGTCGTAGGCTCTTTGGTGGTCTTCATCGGTCACCTTCTTTTCAGGAACGATTTCTTCCCAAAGTTTCTCGTTTTCGGGGTCTACAGGGACGATGCCAATGCCAGTCTTTCCCGAAAAGCCCTTGTTGCTGACGTCCTGTGCCCAACCGAGGGTATAGCCATGTTCCAGTGCATAGTCGACGGCTTCCATCAGCTTGTCAAGGGGCATGTTGTAGGCTGGAGTCCAAGTCCAATTATCGGGGATTTCGACCATGCAAGGCTTGTTGTATTCCTCGGTAGTGAAAGAGCAGATTTCGATGTAGTTGGCGGGGTCGATGCGATAGGCCTCGGCGAATGATTTGGGTGTGTATTTCTTGCCATCGACGGTAAACTCTTCTGGGGCTTCGCCGAGGTAGGCATCCAAAACGCCTTGTATTGCCTTGGGGCCGGCAGGAGAGATTTTCTTGTTTCCGTTTTTGATGATAGCGCGCGCCACACCGTTGATTACCTCGTTCATCTCACCGTGCATGTGGCGTTCTTCGCCGATGACCTTGCCGCTGTAGTCGGCTTCAGGCATCATGCCGTATTTGTCGATCATGTAAAGCACGTCGCACACCTCGCCACCTTGGCTGAGGGTGTTGTTGCCGTGCATGCGGACGAATTTCGCCACCTTCTCCGTCCAGGCATTGCGGACGACAAACATCTCTGAAAGGTTGAACTCTTTGCCGTAAATGCGCATAATCTCCGCCTCGACGAAGCCAATGCCGGCAAAGCACCAGCAGGTGCCTGAGCTGCCCTGGTTGTCGACGGGCGTATGCTTCACGTTGACAGTTTCAGTAATTTGATAGACGGGGTCTTTCTCTTCTTTTTTGTCTTGGGCAAAAAGCGTTGAACCTGTGCCCAACATCAGCGCAAAGGCTGCTAATTTTATGAATCTATTCATATCAAAGTGGTTTTGTTGTACTTACAGTTTTACGATTTTTCTTGTGGAACAACCTTGTTCGGTAGTGGTCTCAATGAAATAGCATCCTTTGGGTTGTGACGAAAGGTCGATGGTGACATTGTCTTCGGGTGTGGTAAGGCATTTCACCTCTTGTCCCATCACGTTGAAGACCCTGATTTGACGGAGCCCATCAGCCTTGATTGTGACTTGACCGTTGGTTGGATTCGGATAGAGCTGAATATTCGAGTCGTTGGAAGTTTCGTAAATATCGGTCGTCCAATCGACATAAACGATATTTGATGGATTCGATTCCACGAAAGCGGTCTTGCCTGTCACTGTGTAATGGTAACTATTTTGATCATTGGCCTCATAGTCAATGAAAACGTTTTCGGTAGCATGGCCAATTAACTCACCATCACGGTAGATCTTGTAATACTCGGCCTTGGTGGCTTCCTTCCATTGAAGGATGACTTCGCCTTCATGAATGAGGAAATTCAGATGCTGAGGGATGATGGTCATATTGACTTCGATAAAGTGCATTTCTGGATTTTCTTGTGCGGTGGCATAGCCAGAGGTGCAATCGTCATCCCTATAATAAGCCACTACTGCATACTCAAAACGGTTGTCGGGTTGTGAAGTGAGATTGTCATTGTAGTAGGTATTGGTGAGCGCTTTGATTCGCTTGAATTCCTCGCCTTTGATTCGGCGATAAAGAATGTAACCTGTAACACCTTCTGCCTCAGGTGCATCCCACATGACTTTTACTTTGGAGAGTGTTACCATTTCATATCTGAGATTGGTGGGCACAGCGCAACTTGACTCGGGCATGACATTTTCGACATTGGAAGGAAGGGTTTCACCATCATTGGAGCAGGCTGTGACAAAATAGGTGTGGAAACTGTCAGCTGCATCTTGGTCGGTGTACTGCATGTTGTCAGAAACATCTATGAGAAGGTCGTCACGGAAGATGTAATAATGGATGATGCTTTGGCTGTCGTCCATTTCCCAATTCAAGATCACGTTGTTGCTCGCGACGCTTACCGTCAGGATGGGGCCGTCAACTTCTTCGTCTTTGCTGCTGCATGTGTTGTTGGCAATATAGAAGATTCCATGGTCAATAACGTTTGATGCGCCTTCAAAATGCACTTTGCTTTCACCATCAGAATTCTTGATGTTAAAATGAATAGCGTCAATGGCTTCTGAAGGATTGATCCAATGGACTTCGATATGGCCTAAGGGCAACGGGATGGTGCGGTTGAAAGAGCTGGTCTCAAGGCTGAATCGCGCCACTTCATCGCCTGCACCGTTGACAAAAGACAGTGCACCGTTGTGCCAGCCTTGTGGATCCGATGAGGTAGCTTCAATGGTCCAGTTGCAAGTAGGGCCAAGGAGGACATTGTCTTCGTAGGCGACCAGGCCTTGTGCGTTATGAACGATTGCGTAAACGCTGTATTTCACTAAGGAAGGCATGTAATGGTCGGTGAAACTCATGTCTGCACCAGGATTTACATTATCTTCGGTGTAAATAATCTTACCATTGCGCGTCACCACAATTTGATCAATGGTGGTGAGGTCGTTGAGATGGATGTTTTGGGTGGGATTAGTCCAAGTAAGGGTGGCGGCATAGTCGAAATCACCGCTGGGTTCTACAGAGAAGTTTTCCGGTTGTAATGGCATGTAGTCGTAGACATCTGTAGGTACATAATTGATTATGGCTTGAGCCCAGCCAGCATAGTCGATTTCGTCGATGACGAACCAACCGTCGCTGCTGCCACCCCAGCCCCAGTTGAAATGGAAGAGGTCGTTGTCGTCGTAGCCGTCGCAAACGAAGGCATGTCCGCCACTATTGCTGAATCCCGAGTAATAAACAGGCCAACCTAAGTCGAATTGTTCTTTGAGCATGTTCTGCCAGTTGAAGAGCGAGTATTCGTCACGTCCCTTGAGGCTGCAATTGTTGGAGTAGGAGAAATACTGAGTGATGGCATAAGGAACATCCCAAGAATTGGCACCACTGCCTGAAGGCGAGAAATTCATGTCGACAGATACGCCGCAGTGGTACATCAAGGTGGCTACAGCTTCGATTTCATCCTGTGATGCTCCACCAAGACGGTCGGGCATGTGCTTCCAGTCGTAGGTGGTCTCACCGAAATTAGCTGATTGTGAGCCGTAGCCATAGCAATAATAAGAATGACTGCCTGTACCTTGCGTGGGATGGTCCCACCGTTTCATCACTTGGCTCATGGCGGTGGCAACACATCCGGCATAACAACGGCCACCTGAACCGCCGCTGGCTTCAGGAGCATATAGGTTGTAAGGCGAGTCTTGGTTCCATTTAGTGGTGCAGATGTAGTCAACACCACGTCCACCGTTACGCGAAAGTAGGCTGCCAGTCGTGGCTACACTTTCCCATTCTTCGACGGTATCGTCGAAAAAGACCACATTTCGGCTGGTGCGTGCCTCGATGATTTTGTCCAAATAGAAGGCAAGCTCGGGCGACATATTTTCGGTAGCAAAGGTGCCTTCATCGGAGTAGCCCACAATAGGACGGAACTTGTCATCGGCAGAGACAATGACGAAGCCTGTTGCATCTACGTTGAAAACATAGAAGCATACTTCACCGCGGTTTGAACTGCCAGTGTAAACAAGTTGTAAGTCACTGTTTTTAAGATTCTTGTTGATTTTTGTGCAGGCAAATTTTTGGCCTATTGTTTTTGCTTTTTCCATGTCAACGGGGTTGGCAATTAGTGTACTGAAGCCCATGGATAGGGCGAGCAGGAAGAGAAGTTGTTTTTTCATAGAGATGACTTTTAATATAAGGCTTCAAAAATATGAAAATAATCAAAGCGTAGCCTCAAATATGGAAAATAAATCCAGAATTTTTCTAGAGTGAAATCACTTCGTCCATTTTAATGTCCAAAGGTTCTGTAGGGACTTCATCAACAAGTTGGAAATCGAAACAGATGCCGATGCGTTTTACATCAAGATGCTGGCATAAGAAACGGTCGTAGTAGCCCCTACCTCTTCCAATGCGGTTGCCGTTGCGGTCAAAGGCTACTCCTGGGACGATAATCAGGTCGAAATCACCATGATAGGGCTCGTTCTGAGGCTCGAGGATGTTGAAGTCGCCTACGGCAAAACAGGTATCTTTGCCGAATTCTACAGGGATGATGTCGTCGCCGACTACGGTGGGCAGGATGATGGTTTTCTTCAGATGCCATTTTTCGAGGAAGGCTTGTGTCTGTACCTCATCGGGTAGGGCACTGTAAAGCATGATTTTATCAGCCTTGATGAAGTCAGGATGTTGTTCCAACTTGGTCAGAATCTTCTCGGATTGTTCGAGAAGTTGCTCCTTGGTATGTTGCTTTTTCAAGGCTTTGATTTGGGCACGCAGTTCTTTTTTTTCCATGACGTTAAGTGTTGACTTTAATAGAGATTTTCTGTGGTAGTCATGCCGATGCCTTTTGGCAAGGTTGCAGATGCTGTGATGCTATGTTTTGGGGCATTGCCAATCCATTCTACCCACACATTGTTGTCTTCCGATTTAAGGATAACGCCACCTTCGACTAGCCAGCTGGTGGACAAAGGATAGGGCCTCACAAAATAATGGTCGTTTTCTTCTTCGATTTCCAGTTTTTGGGGAACAACGATGTCATAGAAAAAGTCTGACATCATGTTTTGGATGATGAAGAAATTGTCGTTCAATTTTTTGGTCGCAGGCTCCACATGGGGCGAATGCTTGAAACCTGAAAAAGTGACCAATTGAGCCTTATTGCCCGATTTGATGGCGCGGTCGACGATACATGACGAACCGTACATCTTTTCGACCAACATGGTTTTCAGTACGCCGGCAACGCCAAAAGGATAGTCATAATCGTAGGGTACAATGTCGTCTGCGTCGCCGTGGAAGGCGAGAATGGGAATATCGTGGCCACGCATAAAAGTTGTGTCTGAAATGGCCCCCCACATGTCGATGATGCCTTTGATATGGAAGTTGGCTCTGATATCGTTGCCACAAGTGTTGATGTCGCCAAGGTCAGGTGCCAGCAAACTGCTACGGGTATAACTTGGACGGGTCTCGTTGGTCATAAAGGCGAGGTTGAGCGTGGTGATGGCTCCTGCGCTGCAACCACCTACAAACAACATGGAAGTGTCGATGCCATAATCTTCCTGGTGTGACACCAAAAACCGCATTGCTGCATGTGCGTCCTGCACGGCGCGATAGCCTGCTCGCCCAATGCTGGCCATAGTAGGAAGGAATCCTATTCTATAGTCAATAGAGGCAGTCACATAGCCCATCGAAGCCAGATGTCGGCACCATTGTGTGATGGATTTGTCGTCTTTCGATCCGAAATAAAATGCGCCACCGTGAACCAACATGACCAAAGGACGTTTTTGTAAGGTGTCGTTTTGAGGCCGGAACACATCAAGATGGAGTTCCAATGGAACTTCGCTTATGGCATTACTCATCCGGAAAATCTTGTCGGTGACAGCGGTTTCGTCAGCCAACTCCGACCAAAATCCCATGACTTTGGCGTAAGGGATGTCGTTGATTTCTTCCACGGCAAATAATGTGTCTTGATAGCGATTGTTCCCATAGTCATGAAACGCTGGAACTTCGTGAATGTCGAACCGAAATGACGCTGTTCCAAACACACTCAATCTTGCGTAGCCTCTTGCGTGAGTACTATCCATGGAGATGACGCGAGGGCGGAAGGTCTCTTTCTCACCGTTGTAGTAAAGAATGGCATTGCGTTTACGTGCTACTAATCTGAAAGGAAGGGTGTCCGTCATGTCTTCTTCCAAGGCCATATAATGTCCTTTGACGTTCAGGCTGTCGCTGTATTCAATGAACACTAGCAACTCTTTGCCATGAACCTTGCTTTTGAAGACGGCAGGCGTTTCGACAACGGGGAAGTACACTTTTTTTAAAAACAGACGTGGGTTTGGAATGCCATCGTTACCGAAAAGATGGACAAACGATAGAGAAAGGACGAATGCAAAGATATAGGGGCGCATAGAAGTCATTTGTGAATAAGCTGCAAAAATAATAAACTAAAACGAAATCGGTGAAATCAAATGATAAAATACGTATTTTTACAGCAAAAAAAAAGGAGGAAACCATGAAACAATTATACTTTATTTTACTGATTGTCATCAATTTCGTTCAGGCTTCCTGTGCTCAGGAACATCGTCGTTACGCCTTGATTTGGCACGATGAATTCGATTCTGGAGTCTTGGATAAAAAGGTCTGGTCGAAAATATGGCGCAGCAAAGCTGATTGGGCTATCCACATGTCGTCGCATGATACGCTGTATGCTTTCGAGGATGGCGATCTCGTGTTGCGTGGCATGGTGAATGACTTTTTGCCTGATGACGAGGCCCCGTTTCTTACTGGAGGCGTGTGGAGCTTGTATAGGAAGTCTTTCGGCTTCGGTCGCATTGATATACGGGCCAAATTTGATGTGGCGCAAGGTTTCTGGCCTGCCATTTGGATGATGCCTCAGACCAGTAATTCCTTGAACTGGCCTTATGGTGGTGAAATCGACATTATGGAACATTTCAAAGACAATCCCTATATCAATCATACGGTTCACAGCAATTACACCTACAATCTCAACAAGCGCTATCTACCCACGCATGTCGCCTATCCTAAATATAACGAGGGCGAGTACAATACGTATGGGATGGAGCGCTTTCAGGACAGCCTTGTTTTTTTCCTCAACGGGAAGCGGACGTTCAATTATCCTCGTTTCCGAAATGGGGATAATGGCCAGTTTCCTTTCAGTCAGCACGACTTTTACCTGATTCTTGACGCTCAGCTTGGGCGCGACCGCTCGCCATACATCGATACAGCTAAACTGCCCGTGGAACTGCGCGTGGATTATGTGCGCTATTATGAGCTGGATACAAAGACAGATGTAATTCCCGAACCGAAAGAGTTTAAACAGTTATGCACAAAAAGGAAAAGACTGAGAAAGGTGGTTTATGATGCCGAAACCCATTTCGACAATCCCGATGAATACCGCTTGGTGGTGAAATGTGGCAAGGCGACCATTTCGGGGAATCCCTATTGGGCACAAAGCACTTTGGCACAGTTGGTGGATGAGGATTGTTGCATTTCCGATTTGGAAGTTCACGACTGGGCCACATATCCTTTTCGAGGATTTATGCACGACACAGGGCGCAACTACCAGCCCGTCAGTAAGTTGAAGGAAACAATCGATTTGATGAGTTTCTACAAGTTGAACTATTTTCATTGGCACCTGACCGATTATCCTGCATGGCGTATCGAGTGTAAGGCTTATCCGCAACTCAATGATCCTCAATATCAAAGACCTGGCCGCGACGAGGGTAAGTACTACACATACGATGAAATCAGAGAGGTGATAGCCTATGCCAAAGAGCGGGGAATCACAGTCGTGCCTGAAATCGACATGCCTGGGCATTCCACTTATTTTAAGAATGCTTTCGGCTTTACAATGGACTCCGAGCAGGGCAGAAAGGTGTTGGAAAAATGTCTTGAAGAGTTTTTCACCGAAATTCCGAAAAGCGACTGTCCCTACTTTCATATCGGCTCTGATGAGGTTCATATCGATGACCCGAACGGCTTCATGCGATGGATAGAAAACCTGATGGAAAAGTATGACCGGCAGCCCATCGCATGGGATCCGGGCCTGCCAGCCTCCGACAAGGTGATTCGGCAGATATGGAACGAGGCGGAAGGCTCCAATGCGGCGGCTTCAAACAAAGCGGGAAAGTACCTCGATTCCTTTGTGGGCTATTTGAACTATTACGACCCGATGCTGTTCACAAACCGATGTTTCCTGCACACTGCCGCGGCGCAAACCGTGCCCGACACGACCAAGGCTTTGGGAGGCATCCTCTGCCTTTGGAACGATGTGCGCGTGGATAACAAGGAGAACATCTCGCTGCACAACGGTATGATTAACGGTGTGATGGCTTTTGCGGAGCGCTATTGGAATGGCGGCAATGCTGGAGTCGTTGAAAACGAGAACCTTGCTCCTGGTCCTTTGACCACGGCGGGCTCGCGTTTGGCCAATTTCGAGGAGAAAATGACCGTTCACCGTGAGCGTTTCCATCAGGACAAAATGCGTTGGGCGGCCAATTCGAAGATGGAGTGGAATGTGCAGATTGATGATAATGAGCCTTTTTTGGCATACGGTGGCGCGGTCGATTTGGATGCTTTTTGTCAGGAGCATCATATAATAATAGGTGAACAGGCTTTGGCGATAGCACAAACGGTCATTGTGGCCGACAAAGACATGGATATTAATGTGTGGATTGGCTTCTGTACACCAGCCCGTTCCAACCGTAATGGTTATGGCATAGGAGAGCAAGGTCATTGGGAAGGAGGTTGCCAATGTTTTGTAAACGGCAAAGAGGTGTTGCCGCCAAAGCTATGGGAAGAACCTGGAAAGTATGCGTACCATTTCAACACTTGGGGCAAGCCTGAGGAGGAAGAGCCTTTTACTGACGAACAGCTCTATTGGATGCGGCAACCCGCACAGATTCATTTGAATAAGGGAGAAAACCAAGTGGAGGTCCGAGTGTCGAAGACCTATCAAGGATTGCGATGGAGTTTTGCTTTTATTCCTGTTAAGACACAGGCTGATGGAACGGTGACTGAGGTCGCATGCGTCCATTATAAGAATGTTTCCGACAAGTGACAAAAAAGACGATGACCACAACTGCGATTCACGCAATCGTGGCCATCGTCAATGGTCATAGTCAAAAAATCACCTACCGTTGTAATTTCCACTCAGTGTTTCGATGAAACCGTTGGCGGCAGTCTTCATGTTGACGAAGTCGCTGCCCAAGGAGCTGGAGCAGTCGAGCACGAGCATGATCATCGCGCTCTTGTATTCGTTGACGACCTCGGTGTTGCCCGAAGGTGTAAACTCGCTGTTGTACTGCCATTGTCCTCCTGATTCAAGCCAGTTCCATTGTTTCACATAGTCGGTGCTGATTTGAGCGCCGTTCAAGTCGGTGAGGTCACGGAAGGCGAACACGTCGAAGATGCCTTCCGATGAAGCCGTGACGGCGACGCCTGACTTGCATTCCAAACCCACATAGCGGATGTCAGTAAGCTGGCCTTTGCCGTTGGTGCGGATGTAGGTACCTTCAATGTAGCATTGCGAGGCGGTAGCTTCACTCACATTGTCGAACGTGAAGCGGATCTTGGTGTTGGGCTCTTGTGCCGGCAGCTTGAGCGTGACATTGTAGAAGGTGCTTTGGTTGTAGAGCTGCTGGGCGATTTGGGCAAACTTCTCAGAGGCTTCGCTCATGTTGTTGACTTCAAAGACATTGTGCACTGGGTCACTCGATAGTTTCTTCAGGTTGTTGCGGAAGCTTTCCACGTCTGCCACATCTGAGCCGCGCACGCCGATGGAATAGGCAGAGATGTTAGTGCCACCAATAAGTTCGTTGTTGATCCTTGAATTGACAGCGGCCAAGTATTCGCTACCTGAATTGTAGTCTGAAAGGATGTAAGAACCTTGGTCGAGGCCATCGGTGAATGTCACCACGGAAACGTTGATGAGGTTTTCCGGAATCTTGGCATCAGCCAAACTGTTGAGGCCCGTGTTGACGGCATGGTAGAGGATGGTGCCGTTCTGCATGGCCAGTTCATCAACAAATTTCTCAAAGTTGGTTTTGGTGTCCTGGTTAAGCAGGCCGAGAGGCATGGTGTAGAGTTCGCTGTTAAACCCCACGATGCCGAGATAAAGACCTTCCTTGGCTGGAGTGTTGTCTTCAGCCTTGGGTTTTCTGCAACTGGTGAATGTGGTGAGTGTGACAACAAGTGCCAAAACTGCCACTGGTAAGATGTGTTTCTTCATATTTGTTAGTTTTTAATCTGTTCTATAACGCAAATGTGTCAATAAAATTGTATGAATCTCAAAACGCTCAACTTTCTATCGCTTGCCGAATAGCACGGCACAGTTGGTCGGGGCAAGAGGTGTTCTTGAAGCCGCATCGGATGCCTTCCAAACGTCGCAGCACCTCATCAATTTTCATGCCATCTACTAATGCGCTCACACCTTGTGTGTTTCCATTGCAGCCGCCGTAAAACTGCACATTCTTCAGAATGCCGTCCTCGATTTCAAACTCAATGGCTTGGCTGCAGGTGCCTTGGGTTCGGTAGGTGTATTTCATTTAAGATTTAAAATTCAAGATTTAAAATTCAAAATTTGGACATAAACTTCTCGCTGTCAACAACAAAGCGTTCATGGATGCCTTCGCCAACAAGCGTTTCGTCTTCAAAACATTTCACCTCGAAGACTAAGCGGCGACGGTCAACTTCGACGAGTTCGGCCTCACAGCAGATGGTCGCACCCACGGGACTGGCTTTCAAATGTTTGATATTGACCGCAATGCCCACAGTGGTGTTGCCATCGCCAATCTTGTCGGCGACGCTTTCGAGGCAGGTCTTCTCCATCAGGGCAATCATGGCGGGGGTGGCAAAGACCTCCAAAGCCCCCGAGCCGTAGACGGCGGCGGTGTCTTTATGCTCCACCAAGAGCGTCTCGTTGTGGCGGAGTCCCTTTAGCATATCGTATTCCATCAGGCTTGGAAGTTCATGGTGATGTTGACGATGACATCGGGATGCAGTGAGCGGCCAACGGGGCAGCTTTCGGCGGCAGCCCACAGCAAGGCTTTCTGTTTCTCGGTGTATTCTTTGGCGGGAAAGTTGAACACGATGTCGATCTGCCCAATGCGGCGCGGGTCGGCGTTCATGGTCTTCTTTATCGTGTAGGTGGTGCCGTCGATGTCGAATTTGTGGCCTTGCGCGCTGATGCCCATGATGGTCATCATGCATCCAGCAAGGGCAGCACAGGCGAGGTCGGTAGGCGAGAAGGCTTCGCCTTTGCCGTGGTTATCGGTAGGTGCGTCGGTGAGGATGGTGTTGCCCGACTGCACATGGGTCATCTCATTGCGGAGATTTCCTTTGTATGTTCCTTTAATGGTTACCATATTGTGTCTTATTAATTCGGAGCGCTGAATGAGAAATGCTGAATGAGGACTAAGCCCAGCAGCGCATCGCGACATTCAGCATTCATAATTCAACATTTATCATTTGTTTATTTGTTCTAATATAAGTCCAGCGAGACGGCTTGTGCCCACGCGGAAGAGGTTCGGGTTGAGCCATTGTTCGCCGAGAATGCTCTTCACCAAATAATAATAGGTGAGGGCATCTTCTGGTACTTTCATGCCACCGGCAGGCTTGAAGCCAACCTTCTTACCCGTAGCTTCGTAGTATTCCTTGATGGTGTCGATCATGATGATGGCAGCCAAAGGTGTGGCGGCCACAGGCACCTTACCCGTCGAGGTCTTGATGAAGTCAGCACCCGCGAGGATGGCCAATTCACTGGCTTTGCGGATGTTTTCCACCGTCTTTAGTTCGCCCGTTTCAAGGATGACTTTCAGTCTAGCCTTGTTACCGCAGGTTTCCTTGATGGTCTTGATTTCGTTGTAGACCTCGTCGTAACATCCGGCGAGGAAAGTGCCACGCGAGATGACCATGTCCACTTCATCGGCTCCCTCGTTGACGCAGTATTCCACTTCCTTGACTTTTAGGTCGAACGGCATCTGACCCGAGGGGAAGCAGCAGGCCACCGTAGCCACTCGAATTCCACTGCCCGCCAATTGTTGTTTTGCCTGACGGATAAAGGGACTGTAGATGCAGATAGCGGGTACACTAAGGTGTGGTTTCTGCTTAGGGAAAGCCAAGGCTTTTTCGCAGAAGTCTTTGATCTTAGCTTCGTTGTCGAAGGCTTCCAAGGTGGTGAAATCGATGCTTTGGAAGATGGTTTTCAAGGCTTCCTTTTCGTGACCTTTTTTCTTCTCTTCGTTGAGAATCAATGCGATCCGCTCGTTGAGCGCAGCCTCGCTATGGTTGTAGGGTTTGAATTTCATGGTGTTTGATATTTTGGGCAAAGGTACAGTTTTTTTTCGTGGTATGTAACTTTTTCGCTGTTTCTACGTATTTAGAATTAACTAATGATTATTTTTGCGCCATTTTTTAATCAACCAATCAAAAACCGATGGCCCGATGGTATATAACAGCGGCCAATTCAAAATGAAAAAGTATTTGATCGTCTTTTCAGCCTTGGTTTTGTTTGCCTTCGGCAGTTGCAAAAAGTTTGCTGGCGACCCCATCACCAGGGATTTCAACATTTCTGGAGCCTACACTGCACTTGAAGTGGAGTCTGCGTTTGATGTCACCGTCAGCGATGCTGTTGATGTAGTCACCATCACGGCGGGCGAAAACGTCATGCCGAAGGTTGTGGTGGAAGTCGTAGACAATACGCTGAAAATCAGACTTAAGCCCGTCGCCAACGTTTATAACTGTGAATTGAAGGCTATTATTCCCTACAATGCCAATTTAACGAGCGTGGACCTGTCGGGCGCTTCGGAATTCCGTTCGGAATATGGTCTTGAAGGTCAAAAGGTTGATGTGGAATTGTCGGGCGCATCCGATTTCTATTGCGAAATTGATGCCGATGAGGTGAATATTGATATTTCGGGTGCTTCTGATTTCTTTGGCGATATTTGGGCCGACGAAATCGACATGGCTTTGTCGGGTAGTTCCAACATCAAGGGTAATGTGGAAGCCCTCGACCTTGACCTTGAGATGAGCGGTGCCTCTGATGCCACTTTTGAAGGATACGTTGGAACACTCAAGATTAATTTGACCGGCGCCAGCAACATTAAGAAGACTATCAAAGAAATGAGATACGGCTTCGAATGCGACCAATGCGAAGGCTCAATGTCAGGCTCAAGTGATGCCTATATTCATTGCGATGGCACCATCAAGGTCAACCTTTCGGGCTCAAGCGAACTGCACTTTACGGGTAATGGCAATCCTGCCGATAGCCACGCATCAAGTGGATCCGATATTATCCATGATGTGCTGCCGTAAGTGATTCTATCGTCATTTTCATCCGCCATTTCCACTGGTTTTTGGCGTTTGAAGGGACATTGATTTGGTCGTCCATTGGGTTGGGCGACCAATTTTTTTCATCCAAGTCCAAAAGGTCTTGTAAAGGATAGATGTTCCACTTTGAGGGACTGTCCAAATGCTTTTCCAGGATCTTTTTGATGGTCTTTGCGGTGACTTTGCGGTCGTCGAGGTCGAGGCTGTCGAGGAACTGACGGGTGCGGACACGGTCTTCTGCCAGCCAGCCACGCAAGGTGGGCATGTCGTGGGTGCCCGTGGTGTAGACGCAGTTCTCGGGCAGATCTTCTGTCTGCACAAACTGATGCCCGAACACCTTAGGCATACGCTGTACCTCAAGGCTCATGATGCTCAATTCCTGCATCACTTCAGGCACACAGGCGGGAATCATGCCGAGGTCCTCGCCGCAGGCAATCATCTTTGTTGCGTTGATCAAAGCGGGCAATTTCTTCAAGGCTTTCTGTTTCCAAAAATCGTTGTGGCGATGGAAATAATAGTCTTCGTAAATGGTGTTGATGGCCTGCTTTTGCTCCTCACTGAGGGCTTGATAGGCTTTGGTTTTGTGCAGTTCAATGCGCGGAATGTACTTGTCTTTCTCGTTGGGTGCAGGGATGAAAAGGGTATCCACACCTTTCTTCACATGCTTGCTTTTGATGAAAAGGAAACCTTGGCTTTCAATCTCTTCTATGCTCAAAGGCAGGGCAGGAGAGAAGTGTCCCAGCAAGCCCGACTTGACGGTCTTCGGGATTTCCCAGATGCGGAAGAAACCCAAGATATGGTCAATGCGGTAGGCGTCGAAATAGCGTGCCATCACTTGCAGGCGGCGTTGCCACCAAGCGTAGTCGTCCTTGGCCATCGCCTCCCAGTTGTAGGACGGGAAGCCCCAGTTTTGACCCTCGGCAGCGAAGTCATCGGGCGGGGCACCGACCTGCACATTGAGGTTGAACAAGGAGGGGTGAGATTTTACATCCACTCCAACGGGATTCACTCCAATGGGGATGTCGCCCTTCAGCAGCAAGCCTTTGTCGTGCAATGCTTTGACCGCCTCACGTAGTTGTTTGTCGCAGTGGTATTGTAGGAAGAGGTGAATCTCCGTGCCATTGCTATCGCGCTTGGCGCAATATTGGGCATAGTCATAGAGCCAGTCTTCGTTTTCCTTGACGAATTGCTGGAATTCAGCGGTGTTTTTTAGTGCATCCCATTGCTGCTCAAAGGCGATTTGGAAATATTTCCATTTGGCTTTCAACACCTTGGGATAATTGACAGATTCTTCCTTGTTGAGCATCGTCCGCATCCGCTTGAAAGCGGTGCTATTTATTGCTTTTCCTTTCATGTCATTCCCTTGGGAATCTATGGAAGGAAAAGCAATGCCCTCCAACTTTTCTATGTTCAAATAAATCGGATTCAGCGCAAAAGCCGAGATGGCATTATAAGGATAAGAATCGTGCCAATCGTAATGCGCTGTTGTGTCGTTGATGGGCAGGATTTGAATGATTTTCAGTCCGTTGGTAACGCACCAGTCGCCCAGTTTCGGCAGGTCGGCATATTCCCCGATGCCGAAATCGTTCTCCGAACGCAGGCTGAATAGTGGCACGGCCACGCCTTGCATCGTCTGCCTTTCGGTGAGGCCGAACCAATCCCAAATGCGGTCTTTGCCCTCGGGCAAAATGCGGTTGGGACCTTCTTCCCAACGGATTTGGCCGTTTTCGCGGATGAAATATTTGTATTCGGCCGTCGGCGTCCCGTCGATTTCCACGGACCAAATCCCAGGCCCCACATATTCCATTTTCACGGCCTTATTGGTATTCCAATTGCCTAATTCTGCACTGTTTCCCGTGAGGAACAATTCCTCGCCCCAGCGGCTGTCGTATCTTAGTCTGAATAGTGTTTTCATGCCGCAAAATTATGAATTTATTTCACGCAGAAATCGCAGAAATCGCAGAAGCGCAAAGCGATGCAAAACAGAGAGAAGGCTTCCCATAGTTCTGCGTATTCTGCGTGCTAAAATAACGTATTTTGCGTGGGAAAGATCACCCGATTTTCACCCGACTAATCACCCCGCGGTTGCTCACCGAATCGAAAAACACGCTGTAGGCATAGCCGCCATGCACCTTGAATACCCTTGGAAAAATCTTTTTGCTGGCCTTTTGTCCCATGCCGACTGTGCCTGCTTCAGGGTCGTAGAGGCCGATGTAACTCATCCCGTCTTTCTCAAACAAACCATATACCTTGCCCTTGGCCTTGTCGACGAGGAACTCATTCTTGAAAAACTTCTCTCCCGAAGTGATTTTCATTTGCTGTCTTTTCGCCACTTTGAAGTCGGGGCCGATTTCCACGATTTCGCGGTTGTCAAGACCAACGAATTGAAGCAAATCATTGACCCTCAATGGAATAATCTGTAATTCTTTTTTGGCCATCATGGAGCAATACCATTGTATCATTCCAAGCAAGGTTGGGGTTTCTGCCAAGCGAACCAGATTTCCGTCCCAAGTTCCTTCGTTGATGAGGTCAATGCCAGGACTTCCTCGTTCCGCTTTTTTGATGCTAATGGAAGTTATGCTTTCTCCTTCGCGCACTGGATTCCTGTCCCCGTTTTCTTCATAGATGAACTCGAGGGTGAAGTTTTCCGCCATCGCCTGATGGTATTCGTTTTGAATCTTCATCCATTGCGACTGGCATGCACGATAGCCGAGGGTGTCAATGAAACTGCATAAATATTGGGGCTTCTCCATGGAGCCGTCTTTTTTCATGTAAAGGAAATCCTGGCTCTTGCCGTGGTTGAACTTGAGCCAATAAAGGCCACGGTCGTGGACGATGGTCCTTACAATGTAAGCCCCGTTGTACTCGCACACGATTTTGAGGAGTTTGTTGCGGTAATCATCGCGCGAGAAGGTGGAAACGGGCAAAATACCTTGTTTTTCATCCAGATACACTTGCAGACAACTGTCTTGCCCAACGAGAATGAGGTCGTCGAAAGCGTCAATGTAGAACTTTTCAAAGAGTTGGTCGAAGTCCTTGTGGGCTTGTTCAATGCCTTCGGTGTCGAGGACGACCATCGATGAAGTCTTGGGTTTGTTTTCCAAAAGGTAGATTTTCCCATCCAAAAACGCGATGTCGGCAATGTTGCGGTTGGAACCAGATCGGTAAAAGTCTTTGCTTGCCGAGACGCCAACTTCTTGAAGGTCGTAACTCATCTTGCGCATACGGAAACTGACGTTGATGGAATCGCGCTGCAACTGTCTTGGCGTGAGGCTCACCACCGTATCCTGATAGCCGATGCACGAATAATAAAGGTTGACGGTCTCCGAGCGGTCGAAAAGCGGCAGTTCGTAACGCCCTTTGGCATCGGTGCTGGTGCCGTAAGGCGTGTTCGCGATGCTGATGTTCACGTTCTCCACGCCGAGGTTGCCGTGGACGGTGGTTTTGGTTTGGGCGAAAAGCGAAGAAGCAAAGAATAGCAATAGCAAAGCAAAAACAGAGTTGTTTTTCATAACGCACTCATTTTACGGTGATTGTAGCATGTTTATATGCCTTCCCGTCATCAAACCGCAACAAATACTCGCCCTTGTAAAGCCCTAACTTGAATTCCTTCTCGTCCTTACCGTACATATACTGGTCGATGGGGACGCATTGCTCGCCTTCCGATTTCAGGAACGCGCTCACGCAACCTTCAGGGAAGCCGTTTTTATCGATAAATCGACGGTCAATAGTGTAAAGCACCTTGCCGTTGTATAGTTTCCAGTCGGGGATGTTGTCTTCGATGAAGCGCGTGCGCGGCAGGCAGCAGGTGGCATCCATACCCGAACCGCAAGGGAAGATATGCTTCACCGTGTCATAAAGAAGGATAGGCTCGCGGTTGGGCATCGCATCAATCAAGTCGTAATAAATGGTTTGCAAGGAATCGGTTTCGCCGTATGGGTCGTCGAAGAATGTGCATTGCATCGTGAACGGGTCGATGCCGGACTGTTCCTTGAAATATCTGCCCATCGTGTACCATCCGTTGCGGTCGGCGATATGCCCGAAGCCGCCTAAAAGCAGGAATTTTGCTTCAGGGTCTTGGCTGATGATTCTTTCGACAAGGTTTTTGGCTTCGTTCACCTCACGATCAACGCCGAAGCCGTCGCCTTCGTAAGGCACGAGTGTATAGCCCAAATTGAGCGCGGTCCTGAGCATATCGCCATAGACAGGCTCGTCGCTGTAGAACCCTGTTTCGCTCAACAGCACCGAGCGCCTCTCGTTGAGCAAGGAATCCTTTGCAAACAGGGTCTCGGCGGCGAGATAACGATAGCCGTTTTCATAGCATTTCTCTAACCAACTGATAACGAAAGCCCTACTATGTGGGTTGAAGTGCCTCTCGTTCATCATAATGACGCGGTTGTTCGCGATGATGCTGTCCATCGTTTCCGACAAGGGAAGGGCTCTCACATCCTTATAACTATTTTTGAATCTCATATTGTCGAGGAATTGTGTCCCGCAAGTCTCGGCTTCGTGCCTTGCCTCCTTGTATCGTCCAACGCGGGAATACAAGATGGCTAACAGGTCGTGATAGGAATGTTCAAACTTCGAGCCGATAAAGGTGCTGCCCATATCGAGCAGTTTGATGATCGAGCGATAGCCGTAGCCATCTTCTTTAGCCACTTGGTAAGGATTGGGCTGTTCGTTTTGTGCTACGGCGCTTTGGAATGAGAGTGCCGCCAAAAGCACAACAAGGTAAATTTTCTTCATAAAGCGTGAATTTTAATCGTTTAACAAGCTGATTTAACGGTTGAAACGCTGCAAAAATCGTGCCTTTTTTTGTTAAACTATCAAAAAAATCAAAATGTTATGTTTTTTTCTATTCCACCCGCACCTGATACAGCGCCTTCCTTTTATTAATCCCCGTCGGGTAGATGAAATACAAAACACCGTCGTGAATGCGAAGGTTTTGCGCGAAGGGATAGCCACTGAGATCCATCACGGAGGTGGCCGTTCCGGTTTCCAGGTCGATGCGCTTCAGGGTATAGATGCCGTCAGTGACGAAGAAGGTGTAAAACTCTTTTCGCGCAACGTCCACCATCATTTTCTGTTTCCAGCGGCGGTCGGGCACCATCTTGCCGTTCCATTTCCTATATTCGTGGAAGGTGAGGGGATAGCGCACCAATTCATTGCCGACGGCATTGAAAACAATGGTTTCGTGGTCGGTGTAGGCAAAAACGTAGAACTTGTTGTCGATTTCGAAAATCGGGTTGTAGATTCGCTCAGTGGCCCAAAAGTCGATACCTCCCTTTGTGTGCGACATAAGCCAAATGTCGTCTCGGCCTTCCTCATCCACAATGTAATGAAGTAGGTAAGGTTCATTGTCACTGCCGAGGATGTTGCAGTAATAGCCCATCTCCTTATTGTAATAGAAGTAACGTCCTGTGATGAAAACACTGTCGGAAGCTGCTATAATGGTCGAAAACTTGTCGAAAAAAGTCTTGCGTGACATGGAGTGGTAGAAGTTCATCAGCATTTTCTTTCCGTTGTCCAATTCCATAAACCCGACTAGACTCGCTTGGTAGTCGTTGATGGCATAGATGTCGCCGAATGCATCTTTGCTGAGGTATTTGTAGCGCGAGGAAATGGGCATTTCGTGCAGTGTGTCTCCGTCAAATGAGAGGTGGAGTAAGGCTGAGTGACGACGGCGATAGACAATCATATAGATGCCGTCTTCGCGGAGGGTGTAGTCGAGAACAGTCATCACAGGATTGTCGAAAACGGTGCGAGGAGCGTTGGCAGTGATTTCCACCTCAAGCAGTTCATGACTCTTAGTTTTCATACTGACAGTCAGGTTTTTGCCGTTGATATCTTTCTCATTGATGGTGTAATAAGATGGCTCGAAAACCATGTGGGCGAAACGGAGTTTCTGACCTGTCTTGGCGATGCTGTAGATGAAGCGGCCTTGCTCGTCAGTGACGGAAACAAGGATCGAATCATGCACATAAACGCTCACGTTCTCTATGGCTTTGCCGTTCTCGTCCTTGCAGTAGCCTTGCACGATTTGGCGTTCTTGGGCAATGGCCTGATGGGTGAAACCAAAGCCAAAAAGCAATAATAATAGGGTAAACTTTTTCATGGTACTGATTTTTTGACAGGACAAAAATAGAAAAATAATCAATTCAAATGCAATATTTTTTACTTCAGACGAAAAATTGCATTTTTAATAACACGAATTGCCAAAAATGGTTCGCGAATTTTCATGTAATTATTTTTCAAAAATTCGTGGCAAATTCATGAGAATTTATGATTAAAAACCCTATTTTTGCCCAATCAATACGATGCCCATGACCGCTTTCGATTTCTTCAATATCCTCCGTTCGATTCCGAAGACCTTGCGCTTCAACCTGCATTATTTTCCGCTGAAGACGGCGTTGAAGTTGCCCGTGGTGGTGTCGCATCGCACCTATTTGCGCGAATTGCATGGCAAGGTGGAACTTTCCGAAAAGGTGGAAAGGGCAATGATAAAAATCGGCTTCGGCGATGTGGGGCATTACGACCGCAAGCGCTCGCGTGGCATTTGGCAGGTGAGCGGCTCAGTCAGCTTCGGCGGCAAGGCGAGCATCGGGCATGGTTCGAAGATTTCGGTGCGCGGAAATTTGTGTCTTGGTGATGGCTTCAATATGACTGCCGAAAGCACCATCGTCTGTGCCAAGGAAATCCGTTTCGGGCGCGACTGCCTGCTGAGCTGGGACATCCTCGTGATGGACACAGACGAGCATCCCTTGTTTAATAAAGAAAATGAACGCATCAATCCCGACAAGGCCATCGTTGTGGGTAACCATGTCTGGATTGGCTGCAAATGCGTGTTGCTGAAAGGTGCCGAAGTGCCCGACAACACAGTCATAGCAGCAGGCACACTGCTGACCTCGTCCTTCAGCGGCGAGCATCAAGTCATCGGCGGTAACCCACCAACAGTCCTCAAGCACGACATCCGCTGGGAACATTGAGTTTCACGCGTATTTATCTCACGCAGAAAGCAATATTTAGCACGCAGAATCCGCAGAATTATATGAATCGCGAAGCGACGCAATATTTATGTCCGGTAGGCTTCTGCGATTTCTGCGAATTAACTTCGTTGAATCTGCGATTTCTGCGTGAAAAAAAATCACAAAGCGTCAATGACGGTGCAAAGGTTCTCGAAGATTTGCGGGATTTCGCCCACGCCGTTCACGGGATGCAGGTTGTCCTTGCCTTGGTAGAAGTCGAGCACGGGGCGCGTCTTGGCCTCATATTCCACAAAGCGGTGTTTGATGGAGTCGAGGTTGTCGTCGGCGCGACCGCTGGTCTTGCCACGTTCGAGCATGCGCTCGATGAGGAGTTCCTCGGGCACTTCGAGGCTCAACACGCCCGTCAGCGACATGCCGAACTTCTCCATCATCTCGTCCAAGATCTCGGCTTGGCGCACGGTACGTGGATAGCCGTCGAAGAGGAATCCGGCCGAGTCCATGTTCTCGGAGAGTTTCTTTTCGATGATCTTGGCCACGATTTCGTCGGAGACGAGGTTGCCCTGACTGATGATTTCCTTTACTTGAAGACCTAATTCACTCTCGGCTGCGATTTCCTCGCGTAGGATTTCACCGGTGGAGATATAGGTCAGGTTATATTTCTCACGTAGGAACTGCGATTGTGTTCCCTTGCCTGCCCCGGGAGGGCCGAATAATACGATGTTTAGCATGATATGTTGTTGAATTAACTTTGTTGAATCTTCGATTTGTTGATCGTTGAATTGTTTAAATGTTGATTAGCTATATGCTTTAAGCCGTAAGCCATGAGCTTGCCTTGGTGTCAGCGACGGCTTATGGCTTACAGCTTATAGCTTACGGCTCAATTATTTTATAAATATCCGGTAAATTTCTCCCTTGTTGGTCATAATCCAGTCCGTATCCCACGATGAACTCGTTACCGATGTCCATGCCTTTGTAGTCGATGGGGTAGGTGTATTGGAAGTTGTTAGGCTTGAAAAACAGTGTTGCGATACGCACGTCGGCAGCCTTCAAGTCGCGGAGTTTCTGGGTGGTATAACGCAAGGTGTGGCCCGTGTCGACGATGTCCTCCACGATGACCACGTGGCGGCCGTTCAAGGGGTGGTCCAAGCCGATGAGTTCGCGGATGACGTTGGTGGTTTCTGTTCCAGAGTATGACGACAGCTTGACGAAACTGATCTCGCAAGGGATGGTCAGTCGCTTGAACAGCTCGGAGGCAAACATGAAGGCACCGTTGAGCACCACGAGAAATAACGGGTTCATGCCTTCCAAGTCATGATTGATTTGGTTAGCCACATTTTGGATGTTGGCCTCGATTTTTTCTTGGGGGATGTACAGCCCAAATTCCTTGTCTAAAACTTTTACTGTTTTCATTTTCAAAGGATTGATATTTGTTTGTCCTTTTGTTAAGGCGATACAAATATACAAAATGCTTCTATTGGGTCAACCGCATTGGGAAAAAAACTATTTTTGCGTTCAAAACTATGGCCTATGGCGAATGGCCCATGGCTCGCTTAGACCAAAGGCTCATGCTTGACCTTTTGCGTGAAGCGAGCCATAGTCATAGGCCATCAGCCATCGGCCAACTGAACAACTAAACAACTGACAACTGATATGACCCCAATAGTAAGCATCATCATGGGAAGCACTTCCGACCTTCCCGTTCTCGAAAAAGCCGCACAGTTCTTCGACGAGATGGAAATCCCGTTCGAGATGAACGCCCTTAGCGCGCACCGCACCCCGCAAGAGGTTGAAACCTTCGCCCGCGAAGCCCAAGGTCGCGGCATTAAAGTCATCATTGCCGCCGCTGGCATGGCCGCCGCTTTGCCTGGCGTGATTGCCGCCAACACGACATTACCCGTCATTGGTGTGCCTGTCAAGGGTATGCTTGATGGCCTTGACGCCATGCTGTCCATCATCCAGATGCCTCCTGGCATTCCCGTGGCTACGGTGGGTGTGAACGGCGCCCTTAATGCCGCCATCCTCGCTGCCGAGATGCTGGCATTAGGCGATGCACAAATCGCTGCCAAAGTCGCGAATTTCAAGGAAAACCTGAAGAACAAGATTACGAAGGCAAATGCGGAACTGAAAGAAGTGAAGTATAACTTCAAGACGAATTGATTTTTTCCAACACGAATTTCTATCAATGAATCACGAATTGTCATTAATGAAAACTCGTGAGCAATTTATGGCCATTCGTGTAAAAATGGAAAATAAGGCCATTCATGTAAGAGAAAAAAGCGGAGATTTATATCTCCGCTTTAATCAACTAAAACCAAATCATTATGAAAAAAAGCACTTACTGTCAAATGTGTTTCATGTTGTTATTTTGTTGGCCTAACCCCGATTTAGTCTGAATTTTAATCTAAATTATTCCGTTTTAATTCTTGTTTTTGTTGTTTCATGCTGCAAATATACAATCTATAAAAGTTTTGTCAAGCAAAATTTTCAACTATTTTTCGTCACCTTTGATAATTCATTGTATGTCAAGCAGAAAAAAATCGCTGTTTTTTAGAAATTGTTTTGATTTATTTGTGATTATTCCGCTTTAATCAATAATATTCCGTTTTTAATCTGATTTTATTACAAACAATCATTATCAAAGTGGTTATAAGAATAGAGACGGTGCACGCACCGTCTCTAAAACCCAACTAAAACCTAAATCATTATGGAAAAACTTTGCTCTATTCTTTCAATACCTTTTCGTGGTAGATCGTCTCATCCTTCATGGTGACGCGCAGCATGTATACCCCGGAGGGCATCGCTCTCATATCGATGCTTTCCAGCCCGTTTGGCTTGGTGCCGACCAAACGGCCTGCAAGGTCATAAAGTTCAACGCTCTCGGGCTCGTCGCCGTCGTCGAAGCGGAGGGACAGGAGGTCTTTCACGGGGTTGGGGTAGAGGGTGTAAGGCATTTCGCTGGCAGCCATTTCAGCTGTGTTGGTTGGGTCACCGTCGTTGATGAAATAAATATATAGCCGGCTATACGAGTTATGCATGGATGCTACACTTACAGCAATGTTGCCATTCGGCAAAGTGGTCAGCGTATGTCCATAAGCAACGTCATTTGCCATAGGAGGTAGAACGACGTCCCACACCACGTCTAGATTTCTGTTCAAGCGAACCACTCCAATGGAGGGGTAAATGTTATCAAAAGCATAGTAGGTGTGATAGATGGTGTTATCGTCAATCACTTGTGTATTGATAGGCCGGCTCCATCCGTATGGTGTGTGTTCAATCTTGGTAAAAGCTATGGGGTTGTGATACATGTCGTATTTGACCAACGAGCTGTAAATGTTGTCATCGGGATAGCGGATCTGACTGGCCAAGAGGTAAGTGCCGCTCAAAAATGATTTGGCAATGGGGGTGATGTGTTCTCCACCAGGCCAAGTTGAAGTGTTGACTCCTCCGGCATAGTTACAATAGGTGTTCTCTTCCAATTCGCTATATACCAAGGTGTCAGTAAGGTTGAAGTCTGCGTCGAAGATGTAAGCAATGAGGGGACGAGGTTGCTCCCCATAATCAATCCAGCCTCCCAATTTGTAGAAGCGTTCTGGCGATTCGGTGAACAAGCCAAAACTCTCATACCGTAAGGCACTGCCGGCAGGTGGATTGTAGTTGGGGTTAGGATTGTCGGGAAGGATTTCGGCGGTCTCAGTGGAGGCTATTAAGGTGCCGTCAAGACCGATGCGCGCAAAATGGTACACATCGTCAATCCAGTAGGTGACGATGAGATCGCCGACGGGAGAGATGATCATGTAATCCTGCATAAATTCCCTAGGATCAAAGCCGTTGAGGATGGACGTGGTGACAGTTCCAGTAATGTTGAGGTTGGCATCAATGAAAGTCATTGTAATGCTGAGCGTGCTGTCGGCATTGTCGATGATAAAATTTGGAAGAACAAAGGTGTCGGGTGTCCTTGGTATACCGAGAATTTCCCAAGCAGAATCAAAGGTCGTCGAATCAAGCAACTGACCTTCGGGGGAAACCTTGCATACGTGGAAAGCGGGATCTCCATAAATGGATGGGCTGAAGCAATAGATGCCGGACAGCACAGATCCATCGGAGCAGACCAAAAGGTCGTTGTACGAGAACATCTTGTTGCAATCGTAGCTGAATACGTTAGTGATTTCCTGTCCGTAACTCGTGATGCAGGCGGCCATCAGCAGGCCAGTGAGTAGGGTGTAGAGTTTGGTTTTCATAGTTTTAGTGTTTTTTGAAGATGAATGATTCCGTTAATTGTGTTTCATGTTGTCAATTTGTTGGCCTAAGCCGCATGTTGTTTTAATTTTTAATCCAAAAAATTCCGTTTAAAGTAGTATTACGGTTGTTTTATGCCGCAAATATACAACCTGAAGAAATTTTGTCAAGCTATTTTTTCAACTATTTTTCGTCACAAGGGATAACCCGCTGTGTGACAGCTGAGAAAAAATGCTGTTTTTTTTGAAAGAATTATAGTTTAAACCAGAAAATTCCTTTTTAAAATGAAATATTCCGCTTTAATAAGATTTTATCCCCTAAGAAAAATCACTCAATTCCCTTCAAAGATAATTTGACTCAGCTGCTTCTTGTCGAATACGCGGTTGGCCACTTCAAGGATATCTTCAGCCGTCACGGCCTCCACCTTTTGGATGATGTCGTCCATGTATTCTATGGGTTCGCCCATGATGAGTGAACGGGTGACGCTGAGTAGTTCATTCATGCCGCTTTCGTAGCTCAATGCCACTTGTCCGATGAGTTGCTGCTTGGCGTGATGCAGTTGCAAAGTGCCCAGTTTTTGGGTGCAGAGCTTGTCCAGTTCCTTGTGAACCAACTCTATTGCACGTTCCAGTGAGTCAGGGTCGACACCCATATAGACGTTGATGAGACCGACGTCGGAATAAGCGGTGTATTGCGACTCGATGCTGTAGGCGAAGCCGTATTTCTCACGGATGTTCAAGCCGAGGCGGGAGCTCATGGCTGGACCGCCGAGCACATTATTAAGCATGACGATGGGCATGCGCATGGAACTGCTGAACTCGGGTGCAATATTACCTATAATGCAGTGGCTCAAGTGGTTGTTACGCTTGTCAATGCGGCTTTCAGGTGTGTAGCCTTTGAAGATTTCGCGTTTCTTATTAATAATGTGTGCCGGTTGGTTTCCGAAATACGTCATGGCCATCCGCTCAAACTCCTTGAAGCTGATGTCGCCAATAGAGGCCAAAATCATTTGGCCGGTGCTATAGTTGTGCGCCATGAAGTCGAGGATGTCCTCGCGATGGAAGCCTTTCACCAATTCTGTGGTGCCCAATATGTTGCGCGACAAAGGATGCCCTTTGAAGACCATCTCTTCAAACAAATCGTAAATCTCGTCCGATGGGGAATCCAAATAGGAGTTGATCTCATCCAAGATGACTTCCTTCTCCTTGGCCAGCTCGTTTTCTGGGAAGGTGGAACGGAAGGCGATGTCGGCGAAGAGGTCGAGGCTACGCTTGTAGTGCTGCTTGAGGAAGGTGGCCTGCAAGCAGGTCTCCTCCTTGGTGGTGAAGGCGTTGAGGTCGCCGCCCACATTGTCGAGGCAGCTTAGGATATGGTACGCCTTACGGTTTTGTGTGCCTTTGAAGATGGTGTGCTCCACGAAATGAGCGAGGCCGTTCTCGTAGGCCAGTTCATCGCGAGTGCCAGTCTCCACCATCAGCACAAGATGGGCAATTTCACCTTGCTTTTCCTTATGTATCAGTCGAATGCCGTTCGGAAGGACGGATTCTTTGTATTTGTTTTCCAACATAGGTTAAAAATCGGGCTGCAAAGATACGATAAACGGAAAACATTTCTAACTTTGCAACTTTAAAATCAATTCTAATCGATATGAAAAAACTATTTACCCTATTTTTGATGGCGGTCTGCTGTATGGCAGGCTACGCCCAAGCTTTCATCGACCCGCTGCTGAGCGAAGAAATGAGTCGTCGCAACGATGACGAGCAGATCAAAGTCATCGTTATCATGAAATCGCAATACGATCGTGCACAACTCAACCATCGTGCCGCCTATTTCGTCACTCGCGCAGAACGTCGCGAGTTTGTTGTCAACGAGCTGAAGGCTTTTGCTGACGCTTCGCAGTATGACCTCCGCCGTACACTTAATGATATGGAACGTAGCGGTATGGTCACTGCGCCCACTGTCTTATGGATGGCGAATGCCTTGTATTTCAATGCCACAAAGGCAGCCATTTCCGACCTTGCCCGCCGCAATGACATTGAGATGATGGGTTTTGCCAAGGAGTACAACTGGATTCCTGAGGACGATATGCCTCGCCCGGCTACGGCTTCGCGCGAAATCACACAAAATGTCATTCAAGTGGGTGCCGATAAAGTGTGGCAACAAGGCTATTTGGGTCAAGGCGTTGTGGTGGCTGTCATCGACACGGGCGTCAACTACAATCACGTAGACGTGGCTGACCACCTTTGGGATGGTGGCTCAGAGTTTCCTCATCACGGCTATGACGTGAAAAACAACGACAACGATCCCATGGACGACCACGGCCATGGCTCGCACTGTTCGGGTACGGTGTTGGGCGACGGCACGGCTGGCTCACAAACAGGTATGGCCCCTGAAGCTACGCTGATGTGTGTCAAATGTCTGGATAGTAGTGGAAACGGTGGCGCCCAAAGCATCTCTGCAGGCATCCAATGGGCTGTGGAGCATGGCTGTGACTTGTTCAGCATGTCGCTTGGTTTGCCTAATTCCAGTATTCCCGATCGAACTTTGCTGCGTCATACCTGCGAGGCCGCTTTGGATGCGGGTATTGTGGCTGCTATTGCCGCAGGTAACGAAGGCAATCAGACCTGGATGTATCCTATCCCGAACAACGTGCGTGTGCCTGGCAGTTGTCCTCCGCCTTATATGGACGAGGTGCAGGGCGAGAACCCTGGTGATTTGACTTGCTCGGTTTGTGTCGGTGCAGTCGATTACAACGACAATGCGGCATACTTCACCTCACGAGGCCCCGTCACTTGGCAAAACACCGAGTTTGCCGATTACCCCTATCAGCCTGGCATTGGCCTCATCCGTCCCGATGTGTGTGCTCCGGGTGTCGACATCAAGTCGTTGAACTATCAAACCAATACAGGTTATACTTCCATGAGCGGCACTTCGATGGCTACACCTTGCGTAGCGGGCTGCATGGCTTTGATGCTGAGCAAAGACATCAACCTTACGCCATCTGATGTCTGTCGCATCCTCGAAGAAACAGCTGTCCCGCTGGCTACGGGAAAGAGCAACACCTATGGCTTCGGGCGCGTGGATGTGAGTGCTGCCGTTGATGCTATCGAGGTGGGCTCAGTCCAATACAACGACATTTATAAAATCAATGACGAGGTAGGCAATCAGAATGGTTACTTGAATCCGGGCGAGTCGGTCACGATGGGCGTCGTTATGGCGAATTTCGGTGCCGTGCCGGTGAGCAATATTTCCATGGTCTTGACGACTCAGGATGAAAACGTTACCATTACGCAAAACACGGCTGCTTGTCCCGATCTTGCCCCTGAAGAAGCTTTGATGGTGGAAGATGCTTTTGCTTTCACGGTAAGCGACTTAGTGGTGGCTAAACAGACTATCCGTTTCAATATGGAGGTGTATGTCGATGGCGAACGGACGGGAACCTACAGCTTTGTCGTTACGGTCTTCGACGATCTGCTGGAATACGGCATCTCAGTCGTGCTCAACGACGACAACGGCAATGGTCTCCTCAATCCAGGCGAGACCGCCGACTTGCGCATCTTTGTCGACAACACGGGCAATCAGTTGGCTGAGATGGTGACAGGTACTTTGACTTCTGATTATGAGTTTGTCACTATAAATGAAACCCAAGGAGGTTTCAGCTCGATTGGCGCCGAACTGATGGGTTACGCCGATTACAATATCACGCTCGATGCCGCCGCTCCTGACGACTTTACCATTCCTTTCACGCTCGACCTTGTGGATTTCAATGGAAAGCATACGGAATTGACTTTCAATTATCAGAACACTTGCGATGTCATCTTTTCGTTGCACGATTCTGGTAACAATGGCTGGCAGGACAATTATCTCACCGTGCTCTATTCCGATGGTCAGCCTTCGGAGCAGATGACCATTGAAGAGGGTGGGTCGGCAACATACACCCGTCATTTGGCTTCTGGTTCCAGAGTCATGCTTCGTTGGCACAACGGACAGGACACTTCACAATGTAGTTTTGAGGTCGCTTACGAGGATGGCACAGCCATTTTTGAGAACGAAGGTGGTTTCGTTGGCAATAAACTCTTCGACATCGACTGCACTGTGGGCAGCAGTGTGTCTGGTTTCTGCGAACCAGCGCGCAACTTGACCTACACGATAGAAGGCAACATGGTTCACCTGACTTGGGAGGCTCCCGAAAATGCCGAAGATGCGGTTTACGAAGTGTATAGAGGTACCACTATGCTCGTGATGAGTCCTGCAACAGCCCTTGACGATGTTGTAGAGGAAGGTGTTTACAACTATTGTGTCTATGCTGTTTATTATGATAATTGCCAAAGCGAATATGTCTGCGCCGAGGTGGAAGTGTCAAAGTGCAGCCCAGTGCAGAATCTGACCCATACCATGACCAGCGACCTTCAGTGCACCCTCTACTGGGAGGCGCCCCAAAACACATTTGGATTGGTAGAATACCAAGTTTATATGGATGAGGAGTTGTTGGATGCGACAAACGGAACTACTTACTCTTTCACCATTCCTACGGGCGAGCATGACATCAACGTGAAGGCTGTTTTTGAAGAATGTGATAAAGACGCTTTCATGCATATCTGTATCCTCGATGCAGTGGAGAACTTGTCATATACCTTGGAGGGCAATGTCGCTACCGTGACTTGGGATGCCATCGAAGGCATCGAACAATATGAGGTGGTCGTCAATGGTCAGGTGGGTCCTCCCGTGGCAGAAACGCAATATGTCTTCGAGGTTGAAAATGGCTTGACATCGGTTGAGGTGACGCCCGTAACGGAATCTTGCTATAAAGTGGATGCCAAAATTGAAATCTGTTATTGCGAACCAGTTGATGACCTTTCGTTTGTAGCTATGGACTACAGCGGTTTGCATTTCGTTTGGAGTGACGTCCCTGACGTGGAATATTATGAAATTACCTACAATGGCAACACCATACAGAAAACGCCTGAAGGCGGTGCCACGGGCTTTTCATTCGACCCAATTGTGGGCGAGAATACCCTCTGTGTGACAGCACATTCCGTCTATGGCTGCGATTCTGAACCCGTTTGCATGACAAAGAATGTTTGCGCTGCCGTGGATGGCTTCGACTATTCCTTCAATGGTAACGAAGTCACAGTGACTTGGAACGGTGATGCTGAAACATATCATCTCCGTATAGATAGCTTTGAGTGGGTTACGGTTGAGACCAATGCCTACACAGCCACAACTGAAGATGGCTTCCAAATCGAGGTGACGCCAGTGTATGAGGATTGCATGGCTTTGTCAGCTACCTATTGGGTAACAATTACGAACATCGCTCCCGAAATCCATATCACCGATGTGCACGAAGGCTATATTGCAATGTCTTGGAACGAGGTGGATGGAGCTATCGCCTACAACCTCTACCGCGACGACGAACTGATTGCTGAAAACCAGACTGAAACTAATTGCAAGGACACCGAGATGGCCATTGACATGCAGCACTGTTATGCGGTGGCTTCAGTCTTCGAGAAGGGTGTTTCCGATAAGTCGGAGGCCGCTTGCGCCAACTATTTCATCGGTCTTGATGAGAACGATGGCAAAGTCAATATCTTCCCCAACCCGACCACTGACAAGGTGACCATCAAGTGTGCAGGCATGACGCTGATTGAAGTCTATTCCGCCGAAGGCAAGCTGGTGCGACGCATCAAGGTCGAAGACGACACCTATCAGATGGATGGTTTGGAGAGCGGCGTCTATACAGTTCGCATCTTTGTAGGCAAGGAAACGATTGTCCGTCGTATCATAAAGATGTAAATAGGTTTTCAACTTTTGTTCAAGGTCGCTTCAATACGAGGCGACCTTTTTCATATTTTTGCACCCTCAATACTATATGACTCAGTTTTTCGTTCAATAAAAAACGAACAATTATGCGCAGAATTATTTTACCTATTTTGCTTTGTCTTGGTTTGACCGTCAGTGCGTTGGCCCAGCAGCCAAAAGACGTCATGAAAGACCCCATCCCAGTGGCGATGTTTCAGGCGACTTACGCTTTCCATATCCCGGGCTTGGATACCAAGAAATTGTATGGTGTCAGTCACAATATTGGCGGCAGTTTCGTGTATAAAACCGAATCCAACTGGCTTTTTACAGCCAATGGCAACTATATCTATGGCACGAAACTCAATATAGACCGTGTGCAGATTTTCGGTGAAGGCATCACTACTGATGTGGGTGAGATTATCGGGAGTGCAGGCAGTTTCACCACTTTGGAAATCAACCAGCGTGGCTTGTTTTTCCAAGGCGAAGTGGGCAGGTTGTTCCCTTTAGGTCCCAACCCTAACAGTGGCTTCTTCGTTCAGGCGGGCTTGGGCTATCTTCGCAGCCGCATCCGTGTGGATTATCCCGTGACCATGCTCAATAACCCCTATCAGGTGGACGGCGACTACAAATATGGTTACGATCGTATGCGCGGTGGTCCGGCCTTGCATTTGGAAGTAGGTTATCTGCTGCTCAGCGATACCCGCCTGCTCAATGCCTCTGTCTCATTCGAGGTGAACTACGCCCGTACCCGAGACCTCCGCGACTATGATTTTCGTGTGTTCACCAATTCGGAGACGGGTGTCATGGAGCCTGTTGGCCCCACCGACCCGCACAAACGCTACAACGACCTCTATTACGGCATCCGCCTCACATGGAACATCCCAACCTATCAACGGCAGCCGGAAGAATACTATTATAATTAAGGTGTGCTGATACTGTTTACCATAGGAGTCCTGCTGTATTCGCTCGGCGTTTGGATAGCGTCATTGTTTGGCAACGAAAAGGCGAAACTATGGGTCGAAGGACGGCGGAAACAAAAGCCGGTGGATTGGCTGAAAAGCAAGCTAAGGAAGCTTACACATCCTCATGCTGAACCTCAGGAGTCTGATGTGGACTGGGTTTGGTTTCATGCCGCTTCTTTAGGAGAGTTCGAACAAGGCCGTCCTGTCATCGAGGCCATTAGAAAACACTTTCCGCAGTTTAAGATTTTACTTACGTTCTTCTCGCCTTCGGGCTATGAGGTTAGGAAGGATTATGCCTATGCCGACGAGGTGGCCTACCTTCCTGTCGATACACCTCGTAACGCTGCTCGTTGGGTGAAAAGCCATCATTTCGTGGCGGCATTTTTCATCAAATACGATTTCTGGTTCAATTATATGCGGGCTCTGAAAAAGGCGGGCATTCCGCTGTTCTATATTTCGCTCATTCTCCATGAGGACGATTTTTTCTTCAAGCCCTACGGCAAATGGTTCCGCAAACAATTGCAGACTGTAACCCACTTCTTCGTGCAGGACGAAACCACGGCACGATTGCTCAAAGAGCATGGCTTGAATGACGTCACCATTTGTGGCGACACGCGCTTCGACCGCGTTGCTGACATCGCTAAGCAAGCCAAGCCGTTCCCGGAAATTGAGCATTTCATTGGTGGGCGCAAATGCATCATAGCGGGAAGCTCTTGGCCACCCGATGAGAAGTTATTGTTGGATTTCCTCCCCACAATGCCCGACGACTATTGCCTCATCATCGCCCCGCACGACATCTCTGAGTCACATGTGGCACAAATCAAAGCCATGTTCCCCGAAGCGCAATGCTATTCTGATTTGGTTGCCGAAAAGCGGTCAAGGATTTTGATTGTGAATACGATTGGCATATTGTCGCAGCTTTATCAATATGCAAGGTTCGTCTATATCGGTGGTGGTTTTGGAGTTAACATCCACAATATCCAAGAGCCGGTTACGTTCGGTTGTCCAGTGGTGTTTGGCCCGAAATACGAAAGTTTCAAGGAGGCGATCGATTTGGTGTCGCTGCAAGGGGCTTTCTCTGTCAAAGACTCTGTTGAGTTGAACGCTGTCTTCACCCGGCTGATGGCTGACGATGCATTTTATGAAAAGTCTTCTTCAACTTGCCGAAACTATCTCAAATCGCAGGTTGGAGCGACGGAAATCATCATAAAAGGCTTCAAAAACACACTTTTTTTGTAAAAAACGGCCGTTTTTTTTTGTTTTACAATATTATTGTCTAATTTTGAAGTCTGATTTCCTGTTGAAATTCAGCTTAGTAAAAAATTGTGCCTATGCCAGACAATGCTACAACCTCCCAACTTCCTCGGATTGGCCTCAGTCAGGGCGACTTCAATGGCATCAGTTATGAAATCATGCTGAAAGCTTTTTCCGATGCCCGTATGTTCGAAACCTTTACTCCTGTCTTGTATGGCCAGTCGAAGGTTTTTTCCTATTACAAGAAGAATTTCGGCATGGAAAGCCCTAATTATTCGCTAACTCGTGATGCGCGTCAGTCGGGGGATAAGAAGTTCAACATCATCAACATTGTGGAAAATGAGCTGAAGATTGAGCCAGGCACACCTTCGGAGGTGTCGGCGGAGATGTCGGTGCTTTCAATGAAGAGAGCGGCCGAAGACCTTCGAAACGGCTATATCGATGCCTTGGTGACAGCTCCCGACAATCCCATTGTGGCAAAAAGCAACCGCGATTTCCTGCTTTCATTCTATAAGGACTCCGACCCTTTGCAGGTCTTGGTGGGCGGTCAGTTGCGCATCGGCCTGGCCACGGGCGATATCCCTTTGAGTATGGCACTTGAGCAAATCGACATCCGTTTTGTCGCCTCAAAACTGAGCACGTTCGCGCAAGCCTTGAAGACTGATTTTGGCATCGCTTCACCTAAGATTGCCGTCATGGGGGTGAATCCGCATTCGGGCTCCCTCCCGATTGGCGACGATGAAAAGGTGGTGAAGGCCATTGGCGATGCACAGCACAAGGGCGTTTTCGCCTTCGGTCCATTTTCAGCCTCACAGTTGTTTGTCACAGGTTGGTGGAAGAAATACGATGGTATCTTGGCTTTGCATTATGAACAGGGCGTGTTCCCGATGAAGTTCTTCTCGTTGGACGGTTGTGCTTATTATTGGGCGGGTTTGCCCGTCGTGTGTGCGGCACCGCTTCACGGGCCGGCTTTCGACATCGCCAACATGAACAAGGCCACTCCAGATGCTTATCGCAAGGCGCTCTTCTTGGCTTCAGATGTGGTCAGTCATCGGAAAGAGCAATAAAAAAAGGAGGCCCTAAGGTCTCCTTTTTCATGTTCAATCATTTGAAGCTTACTTCACAATGAACTTCTGGGTTTCAGTGCCAGCGTTGACGAAGTAAACGCCGCTCATCAGGTTGCTGATGTTGATGGTGTTGGCACCAGCGTGGCCTTCCACAGTCATCACGTTTTGACCCATGATGTTGTAGATCACGATGTCAGTATTTTGGTTGAGGGTGATGTTGAGTTGGTCAACGGCAGGGTTGGGATAGAGGTTCATCTTCGTGTTGCTGCTCACTTGCTCTTCCACGGCGTCGAAGCCGAAGAGTTCTTCCAGGTCAAAGCTGAAGGCCTGATAGTAGTTGTCGAAAGCCTCGGTGTCACCGTTGTTGACGGTGTAGGAGTGAGGCTCACCATCCATTTGGCAGGCGACCACGAGGGTGTTGCCTGTGATGGCAGCTTGTGGGTAGACGCATTCCGACATTTCAAACATGAAGTCGGAAGTGAGGTGCTTCATGGGGGTCCATGTCAAACCATGGTCCATAGAGGCACGGGTGAATACCTTGAAGTAGTGCATGCCGGCACTGGTCGTATGGTGCTCATCCATAGCAATCCATACGGCAACAAACAAATCATCGTTAGGGGTCTTAACCAACACGGGCATTTCGCAGACGCCGCCGTTATAGTGACCATGGGCATCACCGATTCCGTCCAATTCAATATTCCATGAAGCGGCCTCGTAGGGGTCGACGAGGGGCTGTTCGGTTTCATCCAGAGGTGTGAGGTAACCAATGTATTCGCTCCACATGGGGTGAGTGGCATCACTCCATAACCACCAAGAAGCATAGATATCTTGGTTGATGTAAGCAGAGTCGATGATGAAAGGTTCGCCAGGACTCATGGGTTTGGGGTTGTTGGGGTCGCAGCCATATTGGGGGATACTTTCGCCGTGGTAGGGCATTTCGCTGTTCCAATAAACCACGCCACCGATGCCAGGATAGTAGCTCGTTGAGGTGGCATCACCAGTGCCGCCACCAAATTCGTAGGCTAGGTGCAGGACGCCGCTGTTGTCCCACAATGCTGAAGTCCAACGAGGATACATGTACATGCTTTCGCCGAAATCGACGTCGATGCCGGGGTGGTGATAATACTCGGTTCTCGTCCAGGTGTCGCCTTCGTCCAGAGAGGTCAGCACGACGCCATCGCCACGACGGGTGTTCACCACGATGTCAAGTCGGTTGCCGCCAGTGTTCTCCATGAAGTAGGCATCTTGGCCACTACCGTATTGGGGGCAGTAGTTACGGCCGAGGAAGTCGATGGTCATGAAGTCGCTCCAGGTCTGGCCGCCGTCCAAAGAACGGATGTAGTAGTAGGGATTGACTTGGCCGTCAGCAGTTGTCTCGTTGAGGCCAGTGACGAGGATGTGGATGTGGTCGTGGTTGGGACCAGTGCACATCACAGCAGGGAAGTGCGGGTTGTGCTCACCATCCATGACGTAGATAGGAGCAAGGTCGCCGTGAGGCAGGTTGTCCTTGTCTTCGATGATGTAGACTTCGCAGGTGCTGCTGCTGGGGTTACGCGAAACCACCACGATGCCGTTTTGTCCGTAGCGGGCGGCGCAGCCGAAGCCGGTCTTGTGGTCTTCAATCAGGCCTTCCGAAGTCTTCCAAGAATCATCTTCGGGATAGTAAATGGCGATGTTCGTGCCACGGTCGGTGTAATCCTGATCGGTGGCAATGACGTAAGCCATACCCACGCAACCATCAGGGAAGGTCATGGTCCAGTTCTTGCCGGCCGTGTTGGTCTGCCAGTCGTAGGTGGTGAAGTCCAATTCGGCATCCGTGCGTGTCATGTTCGGCAGGCTACCGACATTTTGATACAATTCTTCGCCTGAGAGGGTTATCTCTTGGGCGACTTTCATCTTAGCGTCTTTACTCGACACTTTTTGCACCTGTGCGTAGCTGCCAACAACTACCATCAGGGCCAATGCAAAAGTAAATAACTTTTTCATTTTTAATGGGTTTTGATTAATAATAGGTTAATTTCTTGTGTTTTCTTGATAGAATTTGAAAGCAAAAATAATGTTTTTTCTTTATATACAAGTAGTTTGGCCGTTTTTTAGTCTACAAAAAAAGGAGACCCGAAGGCCTCCTTTTTTGTGTCGAACAAAGCGAATTATTATTTCACAATGAACTTCTGGGTTTCGGAACCAGCGTTGACGAAGTAGATACCGCTCGTTAGGTTGCTGATGTTGATGGTGTTGGCACCGGCATGGCCTTCCACAGTCATCACGTTTTGACCCATGATGTTGTAGATCACGATGTCAGCGTTTTGGCTGAGGGTGATGCCGATTTGGTCGGTGGCAGGGTTAGGATAGACGCTCATGTGGGTGTTGTGGCTTATCACTTCGTCCACTGCGTCAAAACCTGGGAAGAGGTCGGTCAGTTCGAAGGTCAGGCCTTGGTAGTAGTTGTCGTTAGGTTCTGTGTCGTCGTTTTGGACGAAAGAACCAGTGCCACCGTCAAACTGAGCGGCGACTACGAGGGTGTTGCCAACCACAGCAGCTTGTGGGTAGACACATTCTGACATTTCAAACATGAAGTCGGTGGTGAGCTGGACTTGATGATCCCAAGTGCGACCACCATCATCGGAAGCAGAAGCAAAGAGCTTGAAGTAGTTCAAGTTTGAAGAACCATCAATGTTTAACTCATCTACTGAGCACCAAACGGCGACAAAAGCATTGTCGCCCACCTTGGCCATTGCGGGCATGGCAGTCGGACCGCAATTGTATTTACCGTGACAATTGGCGAAATCTTCAATGCCGATAGCATGGGTGACATCGTCAATCGTGGGACCTTCAGGCTGGCCATTTTCGTCCAATGGGGCAAGATATCCCATGTATTCAGGGAACATGTCGTGGGTTTGGTCGCTCCAAAGCATCCAGCTCATGTAAATGTCTTGCATGATATAGGCACTGTCCATGATGAAGGGCTCACCAGGAGTGGTAGGCATGGGGTTGGTTGGGTCAACGCCATATTGGGGCAGGCTTTCGCCGTGGTATGGCAGGTTTTCGCTCCAGAAAGCCACGCCGCCGATGCCAGGATAGTAGCCACCATCAACGCTGGAAGCTGCATCGTTTGTGCCATTGAATTCGTAGGCCAGGCAGAGTTCGTTGTTAAGGCCCCACTGTGCCGAAGTCCAACGAGGATAGAGGAAAGCCACATGGTCGTCGGGATATTGCTCGAAGGGACCTGGATGGTGATAGAACACTGTTCTGTCCCAAGTTTCGCCGTTGTCGTCGCTATAGATGACCATGCCATCGCTCCAGCTGTTGTTGATGACGAGGGCCAAACGGTTGTCTTCGGTGGTTTCCATCCAATAGTAGCTGTTGGTGCCCCAGTTGATACCATATTCTTGGGTGAGGAAGGGGAGCTCGACATACTCTTTGTCCCAAGTTTGGCCACCGTCGGACGAACGCCAGTAGCGGATGGGCTCGTAATTGTCACCTTCGTAGCCTTGGAACTTAGCGGCAGCCACATGGATGATGTCGCGGTTGGCTCCCGAGGTCATCACTGCGGGATGCGTATAGGCATCGCTGCCGACGGCGAGTGAATACGGGACGCTGTTAGCTGTCATGTTGTCCTTGTCTTCTACAATGTAGATGCGAAGGTCGTTGGCAGTGTGGGCAGCAACGACGATGCCATTGTCCTTGAAACGGGCGATGGAGCCAAAACCAGTTTTCTCATTTTCGATACGGCCTTCGAGTGGAGTCCACACGTCGTTTACTGCATCGTAGGTGCCGATGCCGGTACCACGGTCGCTGAAGTTGTTGTCGGAAGCCACGGTGTAGCCAAAGTTGACTTTGCCATCGGGCCAGGTGATGGTCCAAGTGCGCGGGCCACAGTTCGACTGCCAGTCGTAGGTCGAGTAGTCAAGCTCGCCGTCGCTACGGACCATGTTAGGCTCGTTTTGCACGTTCTCGAAAACTTCCATGCCTTTGGTCACTTGCATGGTAGCAGCTTTTCTCTTAGTGTCGTTTGACGACATCTTTCTCACTTGCGAGTAGCCAGCGGTGGCCACCAACAAGACTAATGCTAAAGTAAATAACTTTTTCATTTTGAATGAGTTTGATTAATAAATAGATAAGTTAATTGTGTTTCTAATTTAGATTATTTGCGTGCAAAGATAGCGATATTTCTATAAATGCAAGTGGTTTTTGACAAAAAAAGGAGGCCGAAGCCTCCTTTTTTGTCAAAAACATAAGTCAAAAACTTACTTCACGATGAACTTCATGGTGTTCTCAAAGCCGTTGGCCTTGACGGTCACGAAGTAGATACCGCTGTTCAGCTCGCTGATGTTGATGTTTCTGGTGTTCATGCCCATGGTGACGTTCACGTTTTGGTTCATCACGTTTTGGCCCATGATGTTGTAGACGCTGATGCTCATTTCAGAAGCCTGTGAGGCGTTCACTTCGATGTTGAGCACGTCGGAGGCGGGGTTAGGATACACGCGGGTGCTGGTCATCGGGTTGATGGCTTCTTGCTCTTCAACACTCCAGCCTTCCAGTTCCAAGGCAGGGATAACCTTCACACCATAGATGTAGTTCTCAGTGAGGACACCGCCGTTATTTGAGTTCGGGCTGCTGGTGTTAGGACCATTGAAGTCCATATACAAACCAATCTTATCGTCTTCCGAATACATAACCCAGAACTCGCCATTGCTGCCTTGCGAAGCGGTGGTTACAGAGTAAACCTCACTCATTTCATGCATGAAGTCGCGGCTGAGGTTGATGCCGTTTTCATACCAAGCTCCAGTGTAGTCTCTGGCAGTGACATAGCAGCTTCTGTAGTGGTGTGCAGCTTCGTTGTTGACGCGGAGTTCTGAAAGCGTGGAGTAGGCAATGATCATGTTACCTTGTTCATCAACGGAGATGCCAGGCATGGTGGATATGCAGTGCGAACGATAGTGGTATTCGGTATTGTTCCAATAGTCGGTGAAGTTGACTTCGCCGTCGCCATTCTCATCGGGTGCGCTGATGACGTAGAGGTTGCCATAGTTGTTGCCAAGGGTTTCAGCCATAGCCCAGATACGGTCGGCGTTCAGTGTGTTGCTGATGCCGTTGGTGCCGTTAGAGACCATCTCAGGGAAGTTGACATCACCACTCCAGTCGCCAAAGTTCGGGATTTCGTGGGTGCCTTGTTCGTTGGTGAAATTGGAGTTCCAATACACTATACCATCGGTATAAGGCCAATAGGTATATGAGCCATCGTGGTCTTCACTGGGAGCCCAGCGAATCAAGCCGAACGCTACATGCACGGTGCCATTATTGTCGATGGCGATGGAGTGTGAACCGTCGGGAGACCAAATGGAGTCGGTTTCAGCGCTGTAGGTGGTGGTGAGCCAGTCAACTGAGTGGTCGTAAGGATAGTTCCAAATGATTTGCTTTTCCCAAGTCTCTCCGTTGTCATGGGAGATGATGTAGAACAAGTCGTAGTTGAGACCGCCGAAGAGGATGGCGATGTTCTTGCCGTTGGTGGCAATGACATAATCGTCGGCGCCGATGTCGTATCTGTACATGCCTTCGACATCAACCAATGGAGGATAGGCCAGCTCGGTGAAGGTTTGGCCGCCATCGGTAGAACGGGCATAATACACATAATTTTCAAGGGTGTTGCTGCTGTTTTGCTCAGCACTTACCAGATGAACATACTGACCATTGTCAGTAGTGGCGATTCTGGGCCAGGTGGTGTTGACGGAGCTTTCCCAGACGTTTTCCCATTCGCCTTGGCCTTTTGTCTCTCTCTTGTAGACTTGAACCTTGCTGTTGGCGTGTGAGGCAAGGATTTCGCCATCGCCCATGGCAGCAATAGAAGGCCATCCAGCTTTAACAGGCTCGATGCGGGCTTCGGGCTCATCACCAAAACCGTCTTCGGGAGAGAAGAAATTGTAACCGGTACCACGATCAGGGAAACTAGTGTTGCCCGAGTGGTCCCAAGTGGCAGTGAAAGCGGCGCTACCATCAGGCCATGTGGCGATACGATTGCTCAAAGCGCTGTTTGATTGCAAATCGTAGTTGGTAGTCATGATTTGGTACTCATCAAAGCGATCATCGCCTTTCGTCACGGTGTTGTTGGAGACGCTAGGAAGAACGAATTGTTGGCCGAAGTCAGTAGCCTGAGTTTCGTTGCCTTTGAGAACGCGAGCGTTCATCTTCACGGGTTGGTTGGCCAAGTCGGTCTTTTTGACGACTGGCTTTTGTGCAAAGCCAGTCATGGCGACGGCCATTGCAAGTGAAAAGAATAAAACTTTCTTCATGTTGTGTTGTGTTTTTAATTAGTTAATAATGATGTTTAGTGTCATAATTTGGGCTGCAAATATAATCATTTTGAAGATTTCGATGCATGAATTAGCAAAATTTTGTACAATTTTCAGAGTTCCGCAATTATTGTGCCAAGAAAAATTCCACCTTTATTGTAAAACAAAAAGGTATTATTCCTAATTTTACGGCGTCAAAAGTGATAACAAATAATAAAACTGAAAATATGAAAAAACTACTGTTACCCGTATTATTGTTTTGCCTCGCGGCATGCAGCTCTCAGCCCAGGGCTGATTACGTGAAAGACCCGGCCAAATATGTCGACCCGTTCATCGGGACGGGAGGCCATGGTCACACCTTCCCTGGTGCCACGGCGCCTTTCGGTATGGTGCAGTTCAGTCCCGACACCCGCATGAACGACTGGGACGGCTGTTCGGGCTACCACACTTCCGATAAAACCATCCTTGGCTTCAGCACCACCCACCTCAGCGGTACGGGCTGCTCCGACTATGGAGATTTTAGGTTTATGCCTATCGTCGGTAATGTGAAAACGGACAAAGGTAATGAGGAAAATGCCACTTCGGGCTACCGATCGAGATTCCAACATGAGAATGAAGCCGCCAAAGCAGGCTACTATAGCGTGCTTCTCGATAACTATAAGGTGAAAGTGGAGCTGACCGCGGGCGACCGGGTCGGTATGATGCGTTGCACTTTCCCACAGAGTGACAAATCCCATATCTTCTTGGATATGGTGGAAGGTGTCAACAATGAATTTGTGTATGAATCCTTCCTTCAATTGGAAGCTCCTAATGCCATCAGCGGTTTCCGTCGCACCAGAGACTGGGCACAAGATCAATATCTGTATTTCTATGCGGAGTTTTCCAAGTCATTTAAGGATTACACCTTCCTTAATTTGGCGGATATCTTGAATGTCGATAGTGTGAAACCCAATAGAATAGAAGGAGACAGCATCAAGGCTTATTTCGATTTCGATACCGAAGAAGGCGAGCAAATCGTCATGCGTATTGCTATTTCTGCCGTCGATGTGGAAGGCGCCAAAAAAAACCTGAAAGCTGAGCTCGCTGAAAACGACTTCGACTTCGATGCCTTGAAACAAAAGGCCTACGACAAGTGGAACAAGGAACTGAAGCGTTACGAGGTGGCCGACCCCAACGAGTCGAACAAGACGGTGTTCTATTCGGCTCTTTACCACTGCATGGTCGCCCCTAACCTCTATAGCGATGCCGACGGCCGCTATCGTGCCCACGATTTGAAGGTCTATAACTCGAAGCGTCCCGTCTACACGGTCTTCTCGCTGTGGGACACCTTCCGCAGCTTGCACCCGCTGTTCAGCCTCATGCAGCGCGAGCGCACCCTCGACTTCATCAACACCTTTATTAATAAGTATGAGACCAACTCGCATCACATGCTACCCATTTGGGAGCTGGCCGCTAACGAGACCTACTGCATGATCGGCAACCACGCTATCCCCGTCATCGCCGACGCTTACTTCGCTGGCATTCGTGACTTCGATACGGAGAAGGCATTGGAAGCCATGGTGGCCAGTTCGAAAGACGACTTCCGTGGCATGGGAGCCTACATGAAATATGGCTACATCCCGATTGAGTTGGAAGGTGAGGCCGTCTCCAAGACCCTTGAATATGCTTATGACGACTGGTGTGTGGCGCGTATGGCCGAGGCCATGGGCAAGACCGCCATCGCCAAAGAATTCTATGCCCGTGCTCAGAGCTACAAGAACATCTACAACCCTGAGAACCAGTTCTTCCAAGGTCGTCGCAACGGTGGATGGACACGTCCTTTCGACCCCGCACAGGTCAACTTCACGCTAACCGAGGCCAATTCCTACCAGTATGGATTCTTCGTGCCGCAAGACATCAACGGCCACATCGACTTGATGGGCGGCTGGAACGGCTATGAAGCCAAACTCGACGCCTTGTTCAATGCCCCCTCCAACCTGACGGGACGTGAGCAACCCGACATCACTGGCCTCATTGGACAATATGCCCACGGCAACGAGCCGAGCCACAATACGGTGTATATGTACAACTTCGTTGGACAACCCATCAAGACGCAGTATTATGTGAAAAAAGTGATGGATGATTTCTACACCGATCGCCGCGATGGTTATGCTGGCAATGAGGATTGTGGCCAGATGTCGGCTTGGGGTGTGTTCTCCTCCATGGGCTTCTATCCTGCCACACCTGCTTCTGGTTATTATGTGCTGGGTTTGCCGCGTTTCGAGCGCATGCGCTTGACCTTCGAGAACGGCAAACGGTTTGAAGTCATTGCCAAGAACCTGAGTGCCAAGAACTGTTATGTGCAGTCGGTGAAGCTGAACGGCAAGCCCTTGGAACGCAGTTACATCACTTTTGAGGAAGTGTTCAATGGCGGCACGTTAGAGTTCGAGATGACCGATCAGCGCAACTCTACTTGGGCTACACAACCCGAGAACTGCCCTGTGACACGCATTTCAACTGAACCGATAGTCATTGTCCCGACGATTAACGCCATATCGGATACATTCTTCGATAGCATTATGGTTAGCATGAGCCAGCCTGTGGCTGGGACGAAGATTTATTATACGTTGGATGGTAGCGAGCCCTCGGATACAGCTTTTTTGTATGACCAGCCTATCTGCTTCAGGGATAACGCCACGATTCGTGCTGCAGCTAAGCAGGATGGGCGTTGGAGTAAGGTGATTGATGCTGAGTATTATAAGATTGATGCCAGACACAGTGTGAAACTTGAAAACATGTATACCGAACCGTATGACGCAGGTGGCCTCAAGGCTTTGATTGACCATCAACGTGGAGGCGAGAACTTCCGCACAGGTTCGTGGCAGGGCTATTATGGCGTCGACCTCATCGCCACTGTCGACTTGGGCGTTTCGAAACGCATCAACCGTTTGGCAGGCAGCTTCTTGCAGGAAATCTACTCATGGATTTGGATGCCGACGGAGGTGCAGTTTTTTGTCAGCGAAGATGGCAAGAGATTCCGCAATGTGGGTAGGGTGAAGAATACTGTGCCAATTGATGCTGATGGCGCGTTCATCCAAGAGATGGAAGTGCGTACGCGCTGTAGTGCCCGCTATGTGAAGATGGTGGCCAAAACCATCGGCACTTGTCCTGAAGGTCATGTTGGCGCTGGACAAAAGGCATGGATCTTCTGTGATGAGTTGGTGATCGAGTAATGAGGGATTCTCCTGCGGGGAATGGAGGGTGGTGTCAGTTATCAAGCGACGGCCTTTGGGACCTTACGAACTGATGATACCACAAGCCGTCGCAGAAAAAAAACAGAGCTACTCCATTCCCGAAGGGAAACTCGGTTTTGAATCTTTGAATCTTTAAATTTTGAATTTTAAATCTTTAAATCCGATAATATGAAAAATTCCATCGTGATTCTCGCCGGTGGCGGTCCAGCTCCCGGAATCAACACGGTCATCAGTACCGTGGCCAAGACCTTCCTCAAGGATGGTTATCGCGTACTCGGCCTCAACGAAGGCTATAAAAACCTCTTCAAGCCCAACCCCGATGTGGTCGAAATGGACTTCCTCTATGCCGATGCCATTCTGAAGCAGGGCGGTTCAGCCTTGAAGATGAGCCGTTATAAACCAAAGAATGAGGAGTTTAATACCGAATTCTTTGTCAAAAACAACATCAAGCTGTTGGTCACTATCGGCGGCGACGACACCGCTTCGACGGCCAACCGCATCTCGAAGTTCTTGGCCAGCAGTGGCTTCCCCATCCAAAACATCCACGTGCCCAAGACCATCGACAACGACTTGCCGTTGCCTGAGGGCAGCCCCACCTTCGGCTATTACTCTGCCAAGGATGCCGGAGTGCATTTGGTGCAGACCATCTACGAAGACGCCCGCACCAGCGGCAACTGGTTCGTGGTTTCGGCCATGGGTCGTGAAGCCGGTCACTTGGCTTTCGGTATGACTTCGGCCTGCCATTGCCCGATGGTGGTCATCCCTGAGATGTTCAACAAGACAGAGGTCACGTTCGATGCCATCATCAAGTTGGTGGTGAGCTCTATCGTGAAGCGTAAGCTGTTGGGTGTGAATTACGGTGTGGTCATCATCAGCGAAGGTGTGTTCCACTTCATGAGCGACGAGGAAATCGAGAAATCGGGTGTGGCCTTCACTTACGACGAACACGGCCATCCTGAGCTGGGTAATGTCAGTAAGGCTCACATCTTCAATCTCTTGTTGCAGCAAAGACTGAAAGCTTTGGGCATCAACGTGAAGAGCCGTCCCGTGGAAATCGGTTACGGAATCCGTTGCGTCGAGCCGAATGGCTACGACTTGACCTATTGCTCCTTGCTGGGCTACGGCGTGAAGAAACTCTTCGACAAGGGTGTGAGTGGCGCCATGGTCACGGCCAACCCGAAGGGCGAGATCGAACCGCTCTATCTGAAGGATGTCGAGGACGAGAACGGCAAGATCAAGCCGCGTTTGGTGAACCTCAACGGTCCCAAGGCCGAGTTGATATTCAACGATGGTTTGCAGTACATCATGCCTGCCGATTACGAAGCTGCCAAGGCTTACCTGCCCAATCCTGAGGAATACGACTTCAGGAAGATTCTGAAATGGTAATGTGATTGCTTCGCAAGAAATACGCAGTATCCAACGTAGTTAAATCTGAGAAAAATCAATTTGAAAAATCTCTCAAAAATCTTTTGTTGATTTTCATAGATTTTGATAAGATTTTTGAAAGATTTCTTGCCGTCAGGCAATATTGAAGAATCAGAAAGCCGCCCCGAAACTCCGAGGCGGCTTTCAACAATTATGAAAACAAAAGCTTTACTTTCTTACATTTACCTTCTGCACCATCACACCATTTTCAGTCTCGATGCGGATGAGGTACATGCCTGATTCATAGCAGCTCAGGTCGAGGGTGGTGCTGCCTTCGGAGGTTGTCTCTTGCAGCGTTTGACCCAAGAGGTTAGCGATGCTGATGTGCATCCTGCCTTGGCCTTCGATGTTGAGCAGACCGTTGGTTGGGTTGGGATAGAGGTTGATGTTGGCAGTGCTCTCTTCAACATCAGTGATGTCAATCATCACATCCAAATACTCTGATTCGCATTTCTCTTCACCACGGATATACACAGCGTTGACGGAGTAGTAGACATCGCCTTGAATCAAATCATAGGTGTTGTCGAAATAGTCATAACTGTTGTTGCCATTGTAAGGGATTTCTGCTATCAGTTCTTCTCTAGACTTGTAAGCACCAATGTTGCGAACTACTTGGAAATGATGAAGGTTAGCGGTGATGTTGGGTCTGTCCCAAGAGATGGAAGCGCCATACTCTTCATTACCATGCCATTGGTATTCGCCTTGCAGGTTTTGCACAGGATAGCATGCCAGCGGACCTTCTTCGCAGTTGTTCTCGTAGGTCATGAAGATACCGTCTTCGAGTTCGCTGCTGGTGAAAAGTTCGTTGCCTGCATAGTCGAGGATGGTGAAGGAGCATTCTCCGTCTGTGTCGTGTTCTGGATAGGCATGATACCAGCCGTGGTTCCAGATGAAGTTGAGGTTACCGCGCAGCAAAGGAAGGTCAACAACCAAGTCTGAGCCCTCGGTCATCGTAATGATGGCGATGCGTTGTCCGTTTTCGGAGGTCACGCTGATGGCGGCGCCTTTCCAGCCGTCGTCACCGTCGTCGTGAAGTTGGAAAACGACGGAGCACTTCTCGCCGACGAGCACGCTGCGGTAGGTAGTGCGGCTGATACCGGCTTCGTTGGTGACGTGGATGGCGTATTCGTAAAGGCCAGGTTCGAGGCCGTTGTCCTCGTATTCCATGTCGGCACCCACTTGTGCATCGGTCAGTTCGGCGATGACTTCACCGTTGCGGCGAATGGTCACCGAGGTGATGCTGGTGAGTTCGTTGCCGTTGAGGTCGAGCGTGGGGTTGGTCCAGTTGAGGCGGACACCGTTGAAGTCGGCGTTTTCGAGCACGGCCATGTTAGCCACGCTGTCGGGGCGCGAGTAATAGGTGTCGTTGTTAGGGATGATGTGGCCGGTGAAGCCCACCATGGTGTTGAAGTTGTAGCGGGTGGTGTTGGCAGCGCCGATGGGACACCAGGCGTTGTCGCGACCGCTCCAGCCCCAGTTGTAGTGGAAGTAGTCGTTTTCGTCGTAGCCGTCAACCACATAGGCATGGCCGCCGGCGCCGCTATCGTCCTGACCGCTGTAGTAGAGCGGCAGACCTTCGTCCAAGCCGCCGTCTTTCAGCATCTGTGCCCATTGCTCGTTGGTGTAGCCCATGCCAGGCCACCAGCCGGCATAGTTGGTGAGGTGGTCTTCGCAGTTGTAGCGGAAATAGTTGCGCAGGGCGTTGGGCACGTCTTCGGAATAGGCGCCGCTGCCGTTGCCGCTGTATTGCATGTCGACAGCGATGCCGCAGTGGTGCAGGAACTGGGCGATGTAGTAGTAGTCGTCTTCGGTGCTGGTCGAGTCGAGCACGTTGGGCATCAGCTCGAAGTGGTATTCGGTCTCGCCGAAGTTGGCGGTTTGTTGGGCATAGCCTTGAGGGTTGTAGGTGTGCGAACCGGTGCCTTGTGCAGGCCACTCCCAGAACTTCATCACCTGTCCCATGGCGGTGGCTACGCAGCCGGCGTAGACGTGGCCGCCGTTGCCCGTGGTGTCTTCAGGGCATTGGCTGTTCCAGGGGAAGTTTTGGTTCCAGAGGGTCTGGCAGAGCATGTCGACCACGGCGCGGGTCTGTCCGCCACGGTTGAGGCTACCCGTTTCGCTGACGCGTTTCCATTCGGCCACGATGTCGGGCGTGGCGGCGATGTTGTGCTCGCGCATGTATTGGATTTCCTCTTGGAAGCCTTTCAGCGTGAAGGCAAAGCCTTCCGACACATCTTGCGGGTCGTAGGTGCCGGTGGTGGAGTAGGCGAGGATGGGCTTGGCGCAGTCGTCGCCCGAAACGATGATGAAGCCTTCGCCGTTCTTGACGTTGAAGACGTAGTAGTCGATGGCGCCACGGGTGATGTCGGTGGCGGCAGCGACGCAGTTGAGTTGGATGTCAGCGTTGCGCTGAGCGAGGGTGGTGGTGCTCAGGAACTTGGCACCGATTCTTTGTGCCTTCTGTTGGTCGACAGGGCCGGCCACGAGGCTGCCCAAGGTGAGGACAGCAAGGCAAAGTGTCAAATATAACTTCTTCATTTTACGGTGTATTTTGAGTTGTTGTTTGTCTTAGGAGCGGAAAAAATAATTTCTTTATTTTATATAGATGCACGTGTGGCGAAAAAAATAACAGGGCGTTGACAAAAAAACAACGCCCTGGGTGTTTTTGGCCAAAACCATAATCAAATGTTGGTCTGTGGCTCGGCTGTGGGTTGTTCCTTTGGGTTGGGTCCCCATTGGTTCTCACCAGGTTGGCTGTCTTTGGCCAACCATACGATAAGCCAAATGACCAATGCAAGGACGATGAAGACAAGTATGCCATAAACAATGAAAACGGTCATGGAATTGTCTCCATTGGTAGGGGTAATGATGTCTATAAACAAGAACAGCAACATGGAGATTAATAATGATATGACCATAAAGATGAGCAGTATCCATCCGCTTTTTCCGATGTCATGCAAGCGACGTACAGTGACGGCAGTATAGGGGAGAAAAACACCCAAGCCAAAGAGGGTAT